>CAYWPA010000004.1:0-80130 GCA_964459835.1 uncultured Methanosarcinales archaeon | reverse complement strand
TTAAGTCGTCACAAGGTAGCCGTAGGGGAACCTGCGGCTGGATCACCTCCTTTTTACTTTTGGTTTTGCAAATTCCATTACCATTCATACTTATTTGGGCACTCACTGTGGGCCTGTAGCTCAGCCCGGTAGAGCACCGCCCTTGCAATACTTACAATAACAAGATAGGCGGGGGCCGCGGGTTCGAATCCCGCCGGGTCCATTGCTTATCATCATAATCACTAAAAAAAGCGGTTCGATATTTTCGGAATATCGACTCGCGGAAGAGAAATGTTCATTACAATCATGTTCATTTTAATGAAGCCATGCATAAATTGTGCAACCTTCTGCTATTAGGTGGATGACTTGGTTCCAGCGCCGAAGAAGGACGTGACAAGCAGCGATATGCCTGGGTGAGGTGCATGTAACCTTTGAGCCTGGGATGTCTTAATGAGACTTCTCTTTAAAACCGAAAGGTTAGGGAACTCGGGGAATTGAAACGTCTTAGTACCTGAAGGAAAAGAAACCAAATGGGATGCTGGTAGTAAGAGCGACTGAAATCAGCACAAGGCAATCTGAATCAGGCAATGAAAGTTGTCTGAGATGTGGATTTATAAGACTGTCATTAAAGTCCTAGCAGGCTATCTGAAGTTCCCTGGAATGGGACGTCATAGAGGGTGATAG
Source organism: uncultured Methanosarcinales archaeon (assembly GCA_964459835.1). GTDB lineage: Archaea > Nanobdellota > Nanobdellia > Woesearchaeales > UBA12501 > CAYWPA01. Next base: position 79,467 of record CAYWPA010000004.1, on the reverse strand, counting down.
CCCCGTAGGAAAAATCTGCGGACGGAGACAGTCTCTTGAGTACTGTCCATCGGATATTGGGCAGGAATTTGGGAGGCATCAACTTCCAACCTTAAATACGACTGGAGACCGATAGCGAATAGTACTGTGAAGGAACGTTGAAAAGAATCCTTGACAGGAAGTCAAAAGATCCTGAAACCTGATAGCGATAGTGGGGTAGGGCTCTTAGGAGTTCTGCCGTGCGTTTCGAATAACGTGCCAGGGAGTTTTTCCGTGTGGCGAGGGTAATCCGAAAAGGAGAACCCACAGCGAAAGCAAAACTTCGCAGCTTGCGAGGAAGATGGTATGAAAGTGCCATGAGTCATACGGGGATGACCCGAAGCCGAACGATCTAACCCTGAGTAAGGTGAAGTGCGGGTAAAACCGTGTGGAGGCCTGAAGAGGTTCTACGGACAAGTGTTCTTCTAACTTGGGGCTAGGGGTGAAAAGCCAATCGAGTTCGGATATAGCTGGTTCCTATCAAAATTGGCCGCAGTCAAGTCTTGGCAGAGATAACAAAGATGGTAAAGCCACGGATTGGGGACTTAGGGAGGGAAACCTCTCGGTCCCTTGTCCAACTCTAAATATCTTTGTATCGTAGAAGCCAGGAAACGGCGGCGCGGGGTAAGCCTGCGTTGCTAGAGGGGAACAACCCACACTGTGGTTAAGGTCCCAAAATACTGGTCAAGTGTGAAAGGGTGAAAAGTGTTTATGGTCGAATACAGCGAGGAGGTTGGCTTAGAAGCAGCCATCCTTTAAAAAGTGCGTAACAGCTTACTTGTCTAGATCATAAGCCTTGAAAATGGACGGGGCTAAACCAGTTACCGATACCATAGGCCAGCCAAAAGCTGTGCGGTAGATAGGTGTTTTAGTAGGGTAGAAGCTTTTCCGTAAGGAGAAGTGGACCTTCTAGAAATAAAAATCCTGGCGGTAGTAAGACCTGAGCAGAGTGAGAGTCTCTGCCACCGAAAGGGCAAGGGTTCCTTGGCAATGCAAATCAGCCAAGGGTTAGTTGATCCTAACTTGACTCCTCGCTGGAGTAAAGGGAAAGGGAAACAGGTTAATATTCCTGTACTGTAAAAGTATGTGCGGCAACGCAAGTTCAGTTTCTAACGTCTCGGGATAGACCAACATGGCTCGTCTGCCATGCTAACTAAAACAAATCAAGGGAGTATCATAACGATGAGAACTTGATTAAATTTAGGAATGGTGCTTCTTATGGAGCATTTGGTTGACACCTGGGGTCCATGAAAAAGGAACTGAAAAAAATCTTTTACAATCATACCCAGAACCAACACAGGTGCCCCTGGGTGAGAAGCCTAAGGTGTGAGGGTTGCAATCCGGTTAAGGGAATTCGGCAAATTAGCCCTGTGCCTTCGGCATAAGGGGTCCCTGCACTTGTGTTCTTAGAATGCGAGTGCAGGGTGCAATGACTAAGGTGGTCCGACTGTTTAACAAAAACTTAACATCCTGCTAGCCTGTAAAGGTGCGTACAGGATGTGACATCTGCCCAGTGCCAGTACTTTAAACTCTGTTTCAACGGAGCTAAGAGCTGGTAAACGGCGGGGGTAACTATAACTCTCTTAAGGTGACTGCGTTGCCTTAGTAAAATTCGGCCATATGCTGGAAAGTCTGAGTATCTTGTGCTAGGATATCTTTTTGGCGACAAAAAGACTAAGCTGAAAATACACAAGTGCAGATAATCAGCAGGAAAGACTTCTCTAGGACGATGATTACGTCAATCTTGGTTGAGCAAAAGCAATGATAACCAAACTGTCTGATGAGTCAAGAAAGAGAAGTATCCTCAGAGACTAGACGCCGAACTGACGGAAGTCCGTAAGTACACCGTATAATTTCGGTGCTAACGGACAAAACCGTTAGAAGGGATAGTCCGAACCTCATAGCGATATGAGGAGGTATGCAGAAATGCATGCCCGCCATCGTAATTTATTATGATGGTTAGTACCTTAATGGTGGAAGTAACAGATGTGAGCGTAATACCTTGCCGTTTGAATGACGGCTTGCATGAATGGTGTAACGAGATCGCCACTGTCCCTAACCGGAATCCCCTGAATACTCTTTCCTGGTGCAAAAGCCAGGGATTTCCAGTGGGAAGCGAAGACCCCGTGAAACTTTACTGTAGCTTGTTGCTGTGGTGCAAGTTTTGGTGTGCAGCGTAGATGGGAGTTGCTAAAGCTTGGTCGCAAGGCTAAGTGTAGACACCAATGAGACACCATCCTTCAAGACTTGCATTGCTTACTGAAGCAATTCAGAACACCAATAGGCAGACAGTTTGGCTGGGGCGGTACGCTGCTGAAACGATATCAGCAGCGCCCAATGGTTGGCTCAATCCGGTCAGAAATCGGATGTAGAGTGCAAGAGCAAAAGCCAGCCTGATTGGATTGCTAATCGAATGCAATCCAAAAACGAAAGTTTGGTCTAGCGAACCTCAATACCTCCTTGATGGGGGTTTGAGATGACCAAAAAGTTACTCCGGGGATAACAGAGTTGTCGCGCCTGAGAGCTCATATCGACGGCGCGGCTTGCTACATCGATGTCGGCTCTTCCTATCCTGGCAGTGCAGAAGCTGCCAAGGGTGGGGGTGTTCACCCATTAAAAGGGATCGTGAGCTGGGTTCAGAACGTTGTGAGACAGTTTGTTTGATATCTACTGGAAATGTGTGTTGTCTGAAGGGAAGGATCCTCTAGTACGAGAGGAACGGGGGCCCGAGGCCACTGGTTTACCGGTTATCTGATAAGGTACGCCGGGCAGCTACGCCTTCGCTGGTAAGTGCTGAAAGCATCTAAGCACGAAACAGCCCTTGAAAAGAGACAACGTAGAACATGGGTAAAAGACCTGTTTGATGGGTGCGGTGTGTAAGTACGAAGGTAACGACGTATTCAGCACGCGCATACCAACAGTTCGTTTTGCACAATTATGCATGGTTTTCATTCTTTTTTTCTTGTTTTTTCTTTTTATTTTTAGAAGTAGATAGCAGTATGCAATTTTGTTCTGCTGAAAATTATTTTGTTTTTATTCTTGTTTCTGAAAATTTTTCATTTTTGTTAATGTTTTTTTCAACAAACAAAGAAATATTATTACTTTTTCTGAAAAACCTATATTAAAAGCAAGCAAATACTATTTCTAATGGCGATTGAAGATAGCATTCACAAAGCAAGGAATTTTTTTGGTGCAACACTCTTAACAGGAGTAATTGCAGTTGGCTCAAGCGCTTTGGTGATAAATCATTACAGGCCGGACTTGGTTTCGCAAAAAGCAGCAGATGCAGCTATGGTTGTTGTTGATTATCAGATGGAAAGGCATCCTAACTTGATGAAGCCTTACAAGAATGGTTTTGTAGACTATGCTTTTGAAATTCCAGGGGCGTTCAGTGATGAAGCTAGGGAAAGAATGCATGGGTTCACTATCGATAATCTTACACAAAAAGAGTACAAGCCTGAATTGCTTGAGCTGAGCAAATTAGCTGCACAGAAATACCCTAGTGAAACGATTCAGGCTTACTCTAATGATCAGCTTGTAGATGAGTATACAAGAAGAATGAAAGAAAAAAGCAGGGAGTTCTGGGAATCAATCCAGAACAGCGACAGCTATCAAACGCTTAGGGATGCTTTCCTTAAACTAATGTACTAGGTGGAAAATGGGATTGTTGGGATGCATATACAGGTCAGGGAAAAAATCAGTGTTTTACACTGCTTTGGTAGGCTTTGGGTTTTTTGCAGGCACAAAAGCAGCGGATGATACAAGGTATAAAATACATAGAATAGGGAATGATGTGTATCTTGTTGACAAGGCAACAAGCCAAAAAGAGCCAATAACAGATGACTTCCAGCTTGGAAGCATTGAATACAGGCTGAACAGCCTGCTTGAAAAAAAGAAAAATAGTCTTGAAAATATAACGGTGAGGTAAAAATGGGAGAACAAGAAGCTATAATTGTTATGAAAAAAGAAAGGGATGCTGATGGCGGGTTTACTTACTCAGCCTTAGACCAGGCAGAAAGTTTGCTTTCAAAGTTTGAGGAAAAAAAGCCTGAAAAGCCAGGAATCAGGAGCAGGGGGGAAGGGCTGGACTCTATTTTTGTATTTCCTGACAGCTCCCCATTTGCTGCCAGAAGTTCTTATACCAACATACAGAATGATATTTCATCTTTGGTTAGGTTAAGCAAGGAAATTGAAAGAGAGCTTTCTCCTGACACTTTCCCGCAAAGAGCTGCCTATAACCTAAGAAGATATGTTGAAGGCAGGTTTTTCGGCAAAAAGCAGCACAGCATAGATAAAATGCTTGACATGCAGCTAGCTCATCTCAAGAACCTCACAGCAGCTTTAGGCAATATTATTGAGCAAAACGAAAAAGAGAGAACAGCGCTAAGAAAATATCACAAAGGCATTGCGCAGGATTTCTTTGGCACAATAAGGGAAAGGGAGACTAAAACAGAAATCGTAGAATCTTTGGATGGATTGTATCAGAGGGTTGAGAAGGAGTTTAATGAAGCAAAGGCAAATGGCCTTACAATGGCTCATCCTGATTTTGAAAAATACTCTTTGACAATCATTGAGCTAAAAAGAAAGATTGGCGACGGCGATTCGCACTATGACATGAAAACACAGCAGGCCATAACAAAAAAGCAGGAAGAAACATACATAAGGGTGATTGAACAGCTTACGACAATCTCTCTTAACACATGCAAAGAGCTAAACCAGATAGTGGCTTCAGCTGTAACGCATATTGAAAACACAAAACGGCTTTACCATAACAACTACAAGATGCAGCAGATAGTAGGAAAGGCTGCAGAAGCCTTGGGCACCTTAAGCACGTATATATCCAAGCTAAACGACATTTCAGGAAAAGGTCTTGAAGCCATGTACAATGCCACAACAGAAGCAGGTGGCGTAAACTCCATCTATAATGTCGGTACTTCCTCATTGCTGGGAAGGGTTGATGACATAGAAAGGGCATTCAGGCAAAGAAACGATGTGCGCAACAAGCATCTGAATGATGTGATTAACGGAGGGTAAAATGTTCAGGAGAAAAAAAGAGCCAAGCCTGGAAGAGATGTTCAGCCAGATGAAGGAGTCTTATGAAACCCTGCTTAAGATTAACTTGTATGCAAGGATGATTCAGGAAAGCACAAGAGAATATATCAAGCAGGTAAATGAAATGTTAGGGTATTCTTTAGCAGGTGCACCACCACAGTCTCCAGCCTTTTCCATTGATGATATTGTAAAAGGTGTAAGTGAAAGAATAATTCCTGTCTTAGAGGCAAAGTGTGAGGAAATAAGGTATGACATTGATTCAAGGTATGAGGCAATTGATTATAGGGTTAGATTTTTGGAGAGCGTATACACCAATGCTCCAGCTTATAGTTTAGGGGATTTTATTATGGAGAAAACGCACAAAATAAAACACCAAATAACAGGCAAGGCAAATGAATATGTTTCTTTTGTTAAAGAAAAAACAAGCAACACCAAAGCAAAAATAAAAGAAAAAATAACAGACGGAATAAGCTATGTGAAAAATATCTGGCACAGAACTAAAAAATATGCTGCTGTTTCAGCCTCTACAGCTTTGGTAACAGCTGGATTGATGTATGGAGCCATGCAGCCAAAGCATTATGGGCATGCAATGGAATTTGCTGTTCCCCATACAATTGAATTTGCAGATAAAAAGCCGTCTAATGTCATTGAATTTCCAAAAAAGCAAGTATTGGAGCCTGTATCATATACGGTCAAAAAAGGAGATACTTTATGGGGGATTGCAGAGAGGCGTGTGGGAGGGGCTTCCAAAGACAAAGAAGTCCTGGAAGAATGCGAGAGGTTGGCTTTGCTGAATGGAAAGGGGCATCTTGCTGATTATATTGCATTTAATAGCAAAGTAAAAATGGATAAGAAAAATCCTAATTTAATATATCCAGGAGATAGAATAATTCTAGAAAATGCAGCTTAAAGAAATGCAGAGGATGGAAGATGTTGTTCCGCTACATGAAGAATTAAAGCCTTTTGGCAGGCACCTTCGTTTAGTTAAAACTATTGAAGATGTTCTTGGAAATAAAATAGAGATTCGTTTTCCGAAAAGAAGAAATAAAATTGATATAATCAAAGATGCTCTGATTATCAGCACTGCTTCTTATTTATTATTTTCAGCAATCTATACAGGCTACAAAGGGATTGGTGCAATCTCCGGAATGCTCAAGCCTGACTATTCATATACTGTAAAAAAAGGGGATTCCTTAAGCCACATAGCAGGAAAATGCTGCGATGTTGACGACTGGCCTTTTATTTATAATCACAATAAGCTTAGGTCAGACAGGATAAAGCCAGGGCAGGAGATCATTATCCCAGGTCATCTTGTTCAGCATGACTATGGGTTTAAAAGGCTTGGGAAATAGGCAATTTTTTAAACACCATAATTTCTACAAATCCATGCATAGATTCCCAAAGCTGAAAAGCCCTGCTGTACTAAGCCCTATGGCAAATGTTACTGACGTAGCTTTCAGGGCATTGGCAAAGAAATACGGTGCAGGCTTGACTTATACAGAGTTTGTTAATTCTATTGCTATTGTACGGGGAAATGCAAACACACTAAAAATGCTGGAAACAGATCCAATTGAAAAGCCTGTTGCAGTGCAATTATTCGGAAGCAGCATCGAGAATGTTGTTGAGGCAGGAAAAATTGTTGAGGAGAAGTTTGATATCATTGATGTAAACTGCGGCTGCCCTGCATGGAAAGTAATAAAGACAGGGGCAGGAAGCGCTATGTTGAGAAAGCCTGAAGAGGTTGCTAGGTTTATAAACAAATTAGCAAGTGCAGTAAAAAAGCCTGTGTCAGTAAAGATAAGAACAGGAATTGACGACAAGAAAATAAATGCAGTTGAAGTTGCAAAATTAGCTGAAGATGCAGGCGCTGCTGCAATAGCAATACACGGAAGGACACAGCAGCAGGGATATTCAGGAACTGCAGACTGGGATATAATAAAGAAAGTTAAGGAAGCAGTAAGCATTCCGGTAATCGGAAATGGGGATGTTTTTTCTCCTGAAACATTCAGAGAAAGGCTTGAAGAAAGCAAAGTGGATGCAATAATGATAGCAAGGGGAGCTTTAGGCAATCCATTTATTTTCAAACAAATAAATGATTATCTGAAAAAAGGAAGCTATGGGGAAATAAACAAGATTGAAATGTTCTTTGAATATCTAAAGCTGGCAGAGAAGCATGATATTGATTTTGAAACTGTAAAAAGGCATGCAGTAAGCTTTACAAAAGGAATGGAAGGAGGGGCAAGGCTGAGGGAAAAATTAGGGTTATGCAGGGATATTAAGGCCTTAGAAGCTGTTTTGGGTTATAGTTGACACTACTATAAAGCAGTATCTAAGCAAAAGATTTATAAATAATCCAGCTATACTCTTCTTTGGGGTACAAGATGAAGGGTGTAAAATTACTGCTAATTTTGATGGCTTTCTTATTCAGCATTAGCTTTGTTTCTGCTGTAACTTATGTGTATGACCATGATGCTGATACTGCTTCTGTTTACACCAAGCCTGTTCAGAATGAATCTTTTGTTTATTATGAAGTTGATAATAATGATGAATATACACAGCTTTTGGAATTGCAGAGAATTGCTCCGAGAATGCCTGTTTATTACCAGGAGCAAAACAGCCAGGATATTGAAGACATAAGAAAAGAGTTTGAATTAGAGTTAGAAGAGCAGAGAGTAATGGAAAAAAACAGGGTTTTCAGGGCATTCAGGGACAATGATAATTGCGATAGAAATGAAAACAACAGTGCTTACAGAAGATATTATCGTGGCGATTATATCTACAATGACTGCATTTATTTCTATGACGAGCCTGACAAGGTTTTGTACGGCCCTTATTACTATGAGCCAGATTATGGAAACTATATTTATGCAGGCTATGGGCAGAGATATTATTTTTACGACGATAATTTCTACAATGGAAGCAACGGCAATTATAATGGGCATTATGATTACTACAATGGCTTTTACCCTAACAACTCATTGCCTGATTATTATTACAATCCTTACTTTATTGACTATCCTTACGGCTACAGCTATCCAAATACGCAATACGGCTATTACGACAGCCAGGGAAGGATAGATTATGATTATTATAGAAGATCGCTTAATCCTGATTTTGACGGAAACTATTACTATTATGACAACGCTTTGAATTATCCTGATAGAAACTTAGGAGGCTATCCATTTTACTATGGCTATGATTCAAGCGATTTCTTCCTGCAGAACAATGTGGGAACGCAGTATGATCCAGCTGCATACCAGCAATGGAAAGATTATTGTGATGAAAGAGCTTACCGTGGCTTTGTAGATGAGTTCTGCCTGAAAAGAGAGAGGTTTTTGTAGAATTAAATCAATTTATTTATTGTTTAATGTCAAAGCTCATTTAACTTCTAATAATTTAATTTCCAATAAAAGAAACGCCGCGGCTCGGATTTGAACCGAGATATCCTTTCGGAAACAGGTTTTCAAGACCTGCGCAATACCGGATTATGCGACCGCGGCATAGTGTAAAGGAGAAGCAAGGGACTTTTAAAGTTATTCATTGCTAAGAACAGAGTAGTTAACTTAATAAATGAACACCTCATTTCATATAAAAATATTGCGGAAAAACCGAAAGCTTTATAAATAATCACTGATTTCTCTTTATAAAGTTAATGGCTTAATATCTCTATTAAGGCATTATTTGGGTGGTCAATAGGTGAATAACTATGTCAGATGAATTTGTAAAAAAATGCCCTGAATGTGGCGGTATAAACTTATTCTGGAACAGAGACAAGGGAGAAGTTATCTGCAAAGACTGCGGACTTGTAGTAGAAGAAAAAATGGTTGATTTTGAGCAAGAGTGGAGAGAGTTTGAGGAAGGAGATGCTGCAAAGAAAAGAAGGACAGGAGCTCCTATGACTTATACTCAATATGATCAGGGTTTAGGAACAGAAGTAGGGCAGAAAGCTGATTTATACAGATTAGGCGGAAAAGATAAGAACAAATTCTTCAGATTAAGAAAATGGCAATATAGGATAAGCACTGCTATTGAAAGAAACCTTAAATTAGCATTAGGAGAGCTAAAAAGAGTCTCTTCTTACCTAAAGCTTCCAAAATCAGTTGAAGAGGAAGCAGCAAGGATTTACACATTGGCTGTACAGAGAGGATTGGTAAGGGGAAGAAGCATGGAATCTGTTGTTGCAGGCTCATTATATGCAGCATGCAGAAGGCATGAAGTCCCTAGAACTCTGGATGAATTAAGCGAGGCTTCTGGAATTGAAAAGAAGGAAGTCGGAAGGACCTACAGATTCGTTACAAGAGAGCTTGGAATCTCAATAATGCCAAGCAACCCTGCTGATTATATTGCAAGGTTTGCGTCTTCATTAAAGCTAAGCGCAGAAACCCAGTCAAGGGCTATCGAGATACTTGAAAGTGCACAGAAAGCTGAGCTTACTTCAGGAAGAGGCCCCACAGGAATTGCAGCTGCTGCTTTGTATGTTTCTGCATTGATACATGGGGAGAAAAGGACGCAGAGAGAAGTTGCTGATGTAGCAGGAGTTACAGAAGTTACAATCAGAAACAGGTACAAAGAGCTTCTGGACAAGCTTGACCTGGAAAAAGAAGTCAAGAAGACAAAGGCCAAGGAAAAGGATTAAATTCTTTTTGTTCCCTATTTATTGTTAAACTATTGTTAAAATGTCAGAAGAAAAATCAGATGGAGATAAAGTTCTATTAGAGCATTTACTTGATTCCAACAAAGTTGATTTTCGTGAAAACAATATCGTTATATTTAATGATATCCTTCCTGTTGACAATACTGGAATTTGCCGTTATTGTCCTGTTAGAGACAAAGCCATATACAGGGAAACAATAAGGAACGAATCAGGCTCAAGTGAAGATTTTTATTTTCATTTGCATTGCATAAGGGAAGAAGTGGTTAAATATAAAAAGTCTAAACCTTGAATGACTTCATTTCAAAATCCATTATTTTTCCATTAACAACAAAAACATTCTCTTTCTTCAGCATTTTTATCTTCTTTCTTGTTCCATGAGCAAACCCCCCTATTCTGCCATCGGAATTGACAACCCTGTGACAGGGCACCTTAGGGGAGTAAGGATTCTTGTTTAGGGCATTGCCTACAGCCCTGTAAGCCTCTGAATTCATCGCTTTGGCTATCTCTTTGTAGGTTGTAACCCTTCCTTTAGGAACTTTGCTGCACAATTTCCAGACTTTTTCGTTAAAGCTTTTTTTCATTTTATTTCTTTGATTATTTTTCCAAAATTTTTATTGCTCATATCTTTCTTGTAGCCTGAAGCCAGCTTTCTTATTTTGTTTTTATCTATCTTCAAGCCCTTCCCCCTAATAAAAAAACTAAATTTTCCGCTTGTAATATACTGGCAGAACTGCGTTACATTATGCGGCCTTTTTGTCATGAAAGCCCTTTCAAAATCAATTAATGTTGCTTTGTAGCTTTTATTTCTCTTTTCAACAATAACGTGCTTGAATGGATGGTGCATCTCTTCTTTATTAATGCCCAATATATCAAGCTTCCTGCACTGCAGAAATACCTCTTTTAATACTTGCTTTATATTTTGTTTTTTATTCTTTATTAAAAACTCTGGCAAAAAAACACCCTCAACAAACCCATAAATAAAATAATCCCTTCCGATCGAAACAACATTTGGGCCAATGCCTTTTTTGTTCAGCTTCTTCAGGATTTTCGCCTCTTTCGCTATTGTCCTGGAAGAAACATCATGCCTCTGAGCCTTTATGGCAAGCTTTTCCCTGCCTTTATAGCCTGTAAAAATCACTCCCCTATACCCCTTTGCCAGCTTTGCAACCTTCTTGATGCCTTTTTTTTCTAGTTCGTTCAATAATCTGCTTTTTTCAATCAAATAGCAATACAAAAACTCATTAGGAATGCTTAATTTTTCTAGCAAAGTAAAATCAAAGCAATAATTTCCAATAATATTATCAACTTTGTCTTTTTTAGTCAAAGATGAAAAAACAACAAGTATTTTTCCGTTTGGATTTAGGTAAGCAGAAGCATGGGAAAGGAATTTTTCAAGAACTTCATATCCGTGCTTCCCGCCGTCCAACGATGTATCTTTGAGTCTTGGATCAATTGGCAAGTAAGGAGGATTGAATATGGTTGTATCAAACTTCCCAGTCACATTGGAAAAAAGATCAGACTGCTTAAAGCTGATTTTTTCTTTATATCTTTTGTTTTCTATAATTAAATTTCTTTTTATTTTTTCGTTGCAATACTTGACAGCATACTTATTTACATCAACGCCTAAAACAGATTTTGTTCTTCCATTCTTCAGGGCAGCAAAAGCCTGCACTCCTGTGCCTGTCCCTATATCAAGAACTTTGCCAAAAGCAAGCTTTGTAACATATATCTCAAGCAGGTAAGAATCTTACCTAGGCAAGTATATCATCATAAAGAAGGCTGATATCCTCTCTTTCTATAAATCTTTCGCAGAAATGGCATTTGATTACTAAAGGATCCTCCTGTATTGTGCGGAATATTGTTTCAACTCTCTCATGGTTTGTAATGCATTGCGGGTTGTTGCATTTGACTAGGCTGATTATGTCTTTAGGCACTTTTATCTTGACTTTTTCAACAACCTTTGAGTCTTTGATAATGTTTACAGAAGCTTTAGGGGCTATCAAGGCAATCTTGTTAAGCTCTGCATGGCTTAACATCCTGTTTTCAACCTTTAAAACATCCTTATGCCCAAGCTTTTTGCTTTCTAAGTTCATCCCCATAGTAACAATGCTCTTTCCACTTGGCATTAATCCCAGGACTTTAATTACTTTAAGCGCTTCCTTTGCAGGTATGTGATCTATTACAACTCCATTTCCAATTGCATATACTTTGTATACTTTCTCTTCTTTCATTTCTTTCTCTTGCTTCATTTTATCTTTCCTGTTACTAACAGCAGCAAAGCCTGCCTTATAGGGATTCCATTTGCAGCCTGCTCAAAATAAGCAGCATGAGGTGTTTTGTCAACATCAGCAGCTATCTCATTTACTCTTGGCAGCGGATGCAGTATCTTCATATTGCTTTTTACTTTTTTCAGCATATCTTTCTTTAAAATATAAACATCCTTCACCTTTTCATACTCTACTTCATCAGGGAACCTTTCTTTCTGTATTCTTGTTACATAAAAAATATCAACTTTTTCTATAATATCTTCAATCATCCCATGCTCTGAAAACTTTATGCCTGCTTTATTCAGTATATCAAGATAGAATTTTGGCATTTTCAATGATGGTGGAGAAATAAAAAACAGCTCTGCGTTAAAGTGAGAAAGCGCAATAACCAAAGAATGCACTGTCCTTCCATATTTTAAGTCTCCGCATAATGCAACCTTCAGGCTGTTCAGCCTTTTTTGTGTTTTTAATATTGTATAAAGGTCAAGCAATGTCTGCGTCGGATGCTGGTTTGCCCCGTCTCCTGCATTTATTACAGGAACTTTTGCAGTGTCAGCGGCAAGCCTTGCGCTGCCCTGCAGAGGATGCCTCAATACAATAACATCTGCATAATTCTCAACCATCTTTATTGTGTCAAAAAGGCTCTCTCCTTTTACCAAAGAAGATGTGCTTGGGTCTGAAAATCCTATTATCTCGCCTCCGAGCTTTCTCATTGCAGATTCAAAAGAAAGCCTTGTCCTTGTGCTAGGCTCGTAGAATAAGGAAGCCATAACCTTTCCCTTCAGCATGCTCTCTTTGCCTTTTTTTCTTTCTATATTTGAAGCTGCCTTGAGTACATGAAGAATGTCCTGTTTAGTAAGGTCGTTTATAGAAATTATGGATCTGCCTTTGAATGCCATTAAAAAGATTGAAACAGTAAGGTCTTTTATAAAGTTTGCTGTTCAGTCTGCATTCTGTTCTGCTTCTGCAACTTCTTCATAGATTTTTCTGGCAGCCTCTTTTACATCCTTTGCAGCTGTTATTGCCCTTCCCACAACGATAATATCAGCTCCGCCCTCAATAGCATATTTTGGCGTTGCAATCCTTTTCTGCTCGTCTTTACTGCTCCACTCTGGCCGTATTCCGGGCGTTATTACTAAAAAATCATTTCCACATGATTTTTTGATTATACTTATTTCATTCGGGGAAGCAACCACTCCGTTTAATCCGCAATTTTTAGCCAGCATTGCCAATTGTTTTACTTCCTCATCTGCTTTTTTGTTTATCCCAACTTGTTTTAGCCCTTTATCGTCCATGCTTGTTAAAATTGTAACGCCTAAAACAATTGCACTTGAATTTACAGCTTTTTTAGCGGCTTTCATCATCTCCTCTCCGCCAAGACAATGGACATTAAATATGTCAACTTCCATATCAGCAGCAATCTTTGCATAATTGACCACTGTATTTGGTATATCATGGAACTTTAGGTCAAGAAAAACTCTGCAGCCATGCTTTTTTATCAAATCAACTGATTCTCTCCCATACTTTGTGAACAAAGAATTCAGCTTGAATATCCCTACATATTCTTTTGTCTCTTTGATTATCTTTTCTGCCTCTTCCATTGTATCAACGTCCAATGGAATGCATATTTTGTCCCTTATTTCGCCTTTTTCCATATTTTTTGCCGTCTTATTTTTGTTGGCTTTTATTTGCCCAGTTTTCAGGGTCTGAGGAAAATTCCAGACAGATGTTTTTTTCCTCATTTGTTATTTTTCCTTCCTTTTCTGCAGCCTTCAATAAAGTTGAGAAATCAGTTAGTGTGTAAAGAGGGCATTTGCCTGCAAAGTTCTTTCCTGCCTTTTCAAAGCCGTATGTAAATATAGCAATGCAGGCTGTTACCTCTACTCCTTCTTTTTTTAATGCATCCACAACAGCAATAGAGCTTCCTCCTGTACTGATTAAGTCTTCAATAACAACAGCTTTCTGCCCTTTTTCCAGCTTTCCTTCAATCTGCCTCTTCTTTCCATGCTTTTTTTCCTCTGTCCTTACATAAACCATTGGCTTTTTCAGCTTTGCAGCAATGTAAGCTGCATGCGGAATTCCTGAAGTGGCAACACTGGCAATAACATCAAACTGTATGCTGTACTTTTTTATTGTCTCGACAAAGCTGTCAATAATCTTTTCCCACTCTTTTGGATGGCTAAGAAGCAGCCTGTTGTCGCAGTATATTGGAGATCTTATTCCAGAAGCCCAAGTATATGGATTTTTTGGATTTAAGCTAACGGCATTCACCTTAAGAAGAATCCCTGCAATGTCTTCCATTTACATTACCTCTACGCTGCCTCTATGGGCTTAACTACTTTCTTCCTGTTGACAGTCTGAAACTCTACTTTTCCATCTCCTTTTATCTCGTCAAAATACCTGTAGAATGTTGCCTTTGAGCACAACGCTTGCTTGTCAACTATTTCTTCCTTAATATCTATAAGGCTGTTGCTTTTTTCATTGGCAAGGCTAAGTATCTTTTCCTTGACAACATTCTTTCTCTGTTTTGTCTCTTTTCCCTTTGCAGCCTTTTTAGCTGTCAATGTTTTTGGAATATTTATCGGCGTTCTCTGTATTGTTAATATTCTTGGCTCTCTTTTTTCAGCTTTTTTCAGGCTTTCCAGCATCTGCTCAATTTTCTGCTCAAATCCTTCATCCCTTCTGCCTGCAATAAACTCCATGAAGTTTTGCTGTGTCTTTCCCAGCTCCCTTTCTATCTGGTCTATTTTGCCCCTAAGAAACAGGTTTTCCTTTCTCAATTCATTCAGTTTTGAGTCTGCTATGCCAAAGTCCTTTTTAACATTCTTGAAGCTTACGCTTATCCTTTGTTCAAAATCTTTTTCCATCTAACCACCCAAAGCCTTGTAAGGCCTTAGTCTTTATATTTGTTTCGATTCTGTCTTGAGGCTGTCTCAAAACAGAGCTGAGACAAGCGATTTTCTCAAGACTGTATCAAGAAAAAAATGAGACTTTTCTGTTTATTTACCCATAATTTACTTATGCGCTGCCCCTACTGCTTCCCTTACAGAATTAAATCCATCTTTCTTCAGCAGCTTTACAAGGCCTTTATTGATTTTCTTTGCTGTGGAAGGGCCATTGTAGATAAAGCCAGTGTAAACCTGCACCAAAGAAGCCCCTGCCCTTATCTTGTCATAAGCATCCTTTGTTGTTGCAATGCCACCAACTCCAATAATAAGAAGCTTTCCCTTTGTTTTTGAGTAGATATAGCTGATAATCTGAGTAGACCTATCTTTCAGAGGCTGCCCGCTTAATCCTCCCTGCTGGCTTGTTAAGCTTTCCTCGCTCATCAATCCCTCCCTTCCAAGGGTTGTATTTGTGGCAATTATGCCGTCTAATCCATTTTTCTTTATAACATCAAGAACATCATCCAGCTGCTTAAAATCCATATCAGGATCAATTTTCACAAAGATTGGCTTTTTTTCTGTTTCAAGTTTTTTTGCCAATTCCTGATTTTTATTGACCAAAGCCTTTAGCAAAGAATTAAGCCTTGCCTTTGTCTGCAGTTTCCTTAATTCAGGCGTATTTGGAGAGCTTACATTTATTGTAAAGTAATCAGCATAAGAGTACAGCTTCTCAAAGCTGCAAAGATAATCTTCGTTTGCTTTATCCAGAGGAGTTATCTTTGATTTTCCTATGTTTACCCCAACAGGAACTGTGTATCTTGCCTTGTATAATTTTCTGGCAGCTTTGTCTGCTCCTGCATTGTTAAAGCCAAGCCTGTTGATTAATGCCTTATCTTTTACAAGCCTGAACATCCTTGGCTTTTCATTTCCTGCTTGCTCATGCTTTGTTATTGTTCCAACTTCTATGAATCCAAAGCCAAAGCTTGGGATTATATTGATTAGCCTGCATTGCTTGTCAAATCCAGGAGCTAGTCCAATAGGGTTTGGAAAGGTCAATCCAAGAATTTCCATATTTAGTTTTTTATTTTTGTAGTTAAAAAATAAAGAAGTAATGCCGCACGATGCTCTGCTTTTTCCAAAGAAAGACATGCAGCCTGTTATGAAATTATGGGATTTTTCTGCATCAAATAAAAACAATACCGGCTTTACTATGTTATATAGCATCTTAATCAAACCTTATTTCTTTTCCTGTTGTTTCTGCAACAATCTGCCTGTTTTTAAATACTATATCTCCATTTACTATTGTAAGCACTGGCCAGCCTTTCAGCTTCCAGCCATTATAAGGGCTCCATTTGCATTTTGTAAACTGCTCTCTATGCTTTACTTCTTTCTCCATATTCATATCAACAACAACCAAGTCAGCATCATAGCCTTCTTTTATAATGCCTTTGTTCTGTATTCCAAAGATTCTTGCAGGGTTTTTTGATGTTAATCTTGCTACCTGCGTCAAGGTAATCCTGTTTTTGTTGACAGCATCTAGAAGCAGAGGAAGCATTGTTTCCAGTCCTGGAACACCATATGGAAAATCGTCTTTTTTTATCTTTTCTTCATAAGTATGCGGGGCATGGTCTGTTCCTATTGTATCTATCACTCCGTTTCTTATTCCTTCCCACAACGCATCCTGGTCTTTCTGCGTCCTTAATCCAGGCAGCATTTTTGCAAAATTTCCAAGCTCTTCTTCTGCTTTTTTTGTCAGGAACAAATGATGGGGACATGCTTCTACAAACAAATTCTTGTATTTTTTCTTTGCCTTTGCTATCGCATTTACTTCATATTCTCCTGGAATATGGCAAAAGTACACTCTGCAGTTGTTTTTTGCTGCAAGCTCCAAAGCTTCATCTACTTTGCCTAATTCTGCATGTATTGCAACCCTTTTGCTTGCTTTGAATATCTTTTCTACTGCTTCCTTTTTGTCAACCAATAATTTTCCTGTTGACAGATTCATGTATATTTTTGTTGATGCTACATTCTTTGCTTTTTTTACTTCCTCAATATTGTCAAAGCTGCTTCCGAAATGAAAGCCGTAGTTTACAATTGCTTTTTTTGCAAGCTTTCTTTTTTCTTCCAAGTCTTTTACTGTTAATGTCGGCGGCTTTGTGTTTGGCATGTCAAGTATTGTTGTCACACCTCCAGCAGCAGCTGCGCAGCTTGCAGTGTAGAGGTCTTCCTTATGGGTTAATCCTGGCTCCCTGCAATGTACATGGCAGTCTATTAATCCAGGCAGAACATAGTTGAAGCTGGCGTTAATCTCAGTTTTGGCATACTTATACCGCTCTGTGATCTTCTCTATTTTGCCTTTCTTAATCAGAATATTCCTTATAACAGGCTTTCCTTTATGGATGAGTTTACAGTTTTTGAGTAGTAAATCCGACATAGAATATGGTAATTATAGAGGGTATTTAAAGGTTACTAGAAGAAAAATTATTTGGGCATGCACATACTGTATAAATCAGTTCCTTTTTGAGTTGGCGTTATTATTATGATTCCATGTAGTTCACGTAATGCAGCTTCAGATGGATCTACGATTCTTTCTAATAAACCAAGATGTTCCAAAATATCGACCATTACACCAGGCGGGTTGATTGCTTGATAACATGTCCCAACACCATCTGTTTTCTGTTTACTTGCTATGCAGCAAAAAACTTCATAGGCAAATCTAAGATTTTCACCTTTAAAGTTAACTATTCTTCTAAACTCATATGGAATTTTAGTCATTGTAATAACTAGCAAATAGTGACCTATTTAAATATTTTTCGTTTAGAACTCCTTATCAATAACCTCAAAATAGTCTTTAACCCTGCCAACAATGCTTTGCAGCAAGTACTGCTCTATCTTCTCCTGGAAAATGTTGTTGAGTGAGTCATGTTCGTTTATCCTGTACTTGTTCTTGACTTTTTCAACCAAAAACAAGTCCCTCAGCCTTTTCAGCTGCCTTCTGATGTTTGAAGATGCAATGCCTGCAAGAGCCAGATTAGCATTTTTCCTTGAATCTATAACAAGGCTTTTTATTTCGTCGCTGGAAAGCTCTTTTTTGTCTTTTCTAGCTTTAAGGAGAACATAAAAAATATCAACAATGATATCCCTAGAATCGCCTGGGTGAAGCAAGCCGGTAGAAAGGCAAAGCTTTCTGACAAGCTCCCTGTGGCTAAGGTCAAAAGGCTTTTCATACTTTCTTAAGGTAATCTCAGCCAGTGCAGTGTCCCTTGATATTGTTTTTCCTTTCATAACTATCATTTAGCATGATTCCTTTAAATACCTCACTTGGCAAAGTCCAGTGTCCAGTGAAGGCTAAAAACAAAGAATTCAGCTGCTGCACAGCCTATAAACCAAGAATAACAATGTCTAGTGGTTTCTAAAAAACTCTGAACATTACTATGAATCACTAATCTATGCTATGTCTTTATGCGTCTCATACATAAATGCAGCATTCTTGTCATGCTTTCTTATTGCTTTTGCAGTTTCAGTATGGATCTGCTTTGAAGTTACTGAAGGCTTGTCATTAACCCATTTTTTGATTTCCTTGCATACTTTCTCGCAGACCTTCTCTGCTTCTTCAGGCTTCATGTGCGCACTCAGACAAGCTGCATAGCAGGATGCATAAACCTTTCTCTCATCAAACTCCTCTGTATGGCCTTTTCTCTTTACAATGCAGCGTATGCATACCTTTTCTTTTGCCTCTTTTTTTTGTTTTGCTTTTATTATTTTCATGTTTCCTCTACCCAAAATTTATTGTTCCGTTTGCAATCAATATCAGCAGCCAGCCCATTGCAATTAATAATAAACCAATTGCCAGTCTCATATGGCCTCTCTTTTCCTGTTTCCATCTCTTTATTTCATACAATTTCTTTCCACTTGCTACCATAATCAAAATAACAATCAAAGGTGAGACAAACAAAATATTGTACAATACAAGCAGCATAAATGCTGTAAAGTCAAAGTATTGTGAAAGCAATGTGATTATAGCTAAGTAAGGAGCTCCTGTGCATGGTAGCTCAACAGCAGAGACAAAGGCTCCAAGGAAAATGACTCCAGGAACTGTAACTCTGGTTGAATATACATGAATTTTGCTTGCAAACCTTGCAGGAATAGTAAGGGAAAACCATCTTCCATACCAGAAGAAGTCCTTTATCTCTAAAATGCCTGCAAAGATTATTAAGCTGCCGACTGCAATAGATATGTACTCTGCAGCTGCCAAAGGAATAGTTGCAAAGAAGTATGTTAATCCTAACCCAGCAATTAAATACACAGTAAACACTGATAAGATGTACAAGCCACCCAGAAGCAGCATTTTTTTTGTGCTTTGTTTTGCTCCAAGTAATACAGATATCATCAATATCAATACGCCAATAGCACAAGGATTAATTGCATCTATCAAAGCTGTTGTTACAACTACTCCTAATGTTGGAAGATAAGCTTCAACTGCCAGTTAAATCACCTTTTTCTATTGCTATCTTATAAGTTTCACATATCTTATCTGTTTTTTCCTTTTCCTCGTCAAACTCTATGATTATGCAGTCTCCGGGAGGAACATAAGCATAAGGGGATAAAACATAATTAGTAAATTCTTCCAATTTTTCCTGCCTGTAAACAAATCCTGTTTTCTTTGCAGGATCAGGGTTTGCAACCTTATACAAGAAAACCTGCAACCTTCCTTCTTTTCCATTGCACTTATCGCCGTTATTTACAAATAATTTGCCGCTAGCAGTTGGAACGGTCATGCTCTCTTTTGTCAATTCGCCGCCTATAGCACTAAAAAAGTTACCAAGGCTGACATCACGGTAATTGACTACAACACCTTCTACATGAATTCTTAAATCTCCATGCTCATGGAAAACAGGAGTTCCAATTCTGTTGGATAAACCTTCTGGTTGAGTTAGTTCAACTTTTTCTCCGCAATTATATATTTCAAAATCAGCATGCCAGTGGATAGGCCCTTGGGTCGTTGAGATATTATTGAGGTAGATTGTTCCGCCTATTAGATAAGCAGAAGCAAGAATAACAGGTACTGTAATGCTTAAGAACAGCATTGTCTTGTGCTTTGCAAAAACTTTTGGGAACTTATTTAGGTAAAGGGCAAAAGAAACTGCAATGATGACAATAACAGATGCAATAAGAAGCAATAGCAATGAATTGTCCTTTATTTCATGGTCAGCCCTATCAGAATAATCAACAACATCGTAATCTTCTTCAACCACATGGGCAAAAACAAAAGAAGCTAGTAAAATAAACAAAACTATTAGTACAATATTGCTCCTGTGCATTTTTTAGCAATACTCGCATACATTCTTTTTTTTAGATTTCTTTTTTTTAGGAGGCACTATATCACCTATATGGATTCTGGGAATAGAGATTTATAAATTTATTTCTTTTTTACCTTGCATGTATTGCTGCCAGTTAGAAAGAAGATTGCTATTCCAAGAAGAAGCACAGAGCCTATCTGTATTTCTATTCCATACAAAGGAAGGCTGCTTAAAGAGGCTGTTATGCCAAACAGGCCTATAAAGGCCGGAAAAAGCCCCACAAAACAGCTAGGGCATGCGCCACCGAGAATTCCTGCGAACATGCCGGCTGCAGTAAGCCCGCTTTCCTTATTTAGCTGCCTCATTTCTTTAAATTTGACAACTATAAGGTTCATGCTTATCCCAACAAGCACTGCAGACAAAAGCATTAGTAAAATTGATGGAATGACAAAATAAAGATTGTAATTCAAAAGGTAGGGGAATGTAACATATATTTGGTTTATTATAATGTCAATAATAAGGTATGCTGCAGCTATAAGGATGAACAATGCCCTATATGGCTTTTTCATGGTAACTTCTGCTATCCTGCTTAAGCGGCTTTTTATTCCCATGGGTGCTGTTTGGAAAACACTGTTTATATATGTTTTGTTTAGTTTATTTTAGAAACAATTTTAAACAAATAATAAATAAGAGACAATATGTTCAAAAGAATCCTTTCATTAGCGCCCAGCAACACAGAAATACTGTTATTTCTTCAGCTCTAAAACAACAGGGGCATGGTCAGAGCCAATGACTTTAGGCAATATGTAAGAATCCTTGACATTCTTCATGAACCTTTTAGAGACGCAGAAATAGTCAATACGCCAGCCAATATTCTTTGCACGTGCATTAAACCTATATGTCCACCATGAATACTGCCCAGCTTCTTTGTGAAACTCTCTGAACGTATCAACAAATCCAGAGTCAATTATTTTTGAAAACCCAGCCCTTTCTTCAGGAGTAAAGCCTGCGTTCTTCACATTTGCCTTTGGGTTTGCTAAGTCAATCTCCTTGTGCGCAACATTTAAGTCGCCGCAGAAAACAACAGGCTTTTTCTTTTCAAGCTTTTTTAAGTAAGCAAGAAAGTCTTTATCCCACTTCTGCCTGTATTTTAATCTTGTTAATCCTCTTTGTGCATTTGGAACATAAACATTGACAAGAAAAAACTTATCAAACTCAAGTGTTATAACCCTTCCTTCATTGCCATGCTCTTTAATGCCAATGCCATAACTTACAGACTTTGGCTTTTTCTTTGAAAAAACGGCTGTTCCGGAATATCCTTTTTTCTTTGCATCACTCCAAAACTGCTCATAATCCTCAAGAATAGAATCAACCTGGCTTGGATGCGCCTTTATTTCCTGCAGGCAAAGTATGTCAGGCTTTTCTTTCTTTGCAAAATCAAGAAAGCCTTTCTTAAGTATTGCCCTTATCCCATTTACATTCCAAGATATAAGCTTCATTTCCCAAGCATCTTCTGCAGCTCTCCTGACTCAAAGAGCTGGACAGCTATATCGCATCCTCCTATAAACTCTCCGTTAATATAAAGCTGAGGTATAGTGGGCCAGTCAGCATACTCTTTTATCCCCTGCCTTATCTCCTCGTCATCAAAAATATTGAAATACCCAAAATCAACCTTAAGCTTCTTTAGAATCTCTGTAACCTTCATTGAAAAGCCGCATTCAGGAGCAGCAGGAGTTCCTTTCATAAAAAGAAATACTTTTTTTGATTTAATAATCTCTTCTATTTTGTTTTTTAGCGCTTTGTCCATGTTTATCACTTATTCTGCTTTTGTTTCAATGGCAAGAGCATGAAGCTCTTCCTTTAGCTCATCTTTTAATGTTGCGTAAACCATCCTGTGCTGCTCTATCAAAGACTTTCCCTTAAAGCCTTTGTACCTGATAATTGCCTTTAGATGCACTCCGTCTTTTCTCGGATCTTTTATTTCAGCCTCTGCGCCAGGCAAACCAGCTTCAATTTTGTTTTTTATTTCTTTTAATTCCATTTTACTCAACAGGCTTTCCTTTTTCTTCCCACTCAGCAAAGCCTCCAAGCATATTGTTTATATCTTTGAAGCCTAATTCTTCCATTAAGAAAGCAGCATTTTGGCTTCTTCTGCCATGCTCGCAGTAGACAAGGAATTTCTTATTCTTATCCATCATATTCAGCCTGTCTGCAAAATCATCATCATAGCAGTTTATGTTTACAGCTCCGTCTATTCTGCCGTCTGCAAACTCTTCAGGAGTCCTTACATCCAGTATAACTGTGTCTTGCTTTTCAGCTATCTTTTCTGCCTGTTCAACAGAAACATCCTTAATTGCCATAGGATTGTTGCAATTGCCCTGATTTAAATAGTTTACTTATAAAAACCGTGCCAAAAAACATATAAACACATTAAGCAACAGCTACTTTATGCCACAACAGTATTTTTCAGGAGTATTGGACAGGCTTCATAATGCTGCAAATGCCGTTCTTGAAAGAGAAATAGACCTGACAGCAGATATTGACCAGAAAAAGGCTTTTCATGACTTTAAGGAAAGCCAGGTCGCATATTATAAAAACACAATAGCAGCCAGCATTGATGAATTAAGCAGATTCAATGTTTCGCTTGTTTTAGAGGGGAATTCTGCAGAAAGCGTAAACCAGCATATCAAAAACATTTCTGAGCAAAGGCTGAGTGCAAAATCAATAATAGAGGAAATAGAAAAGATAAGAGAGTACCTGCAGAAAAAAGGAACAAAGCCTTCTTTGTCGTTCTCAATTCCAAGGCTGCCTGCGGAAATAAAATCAGACGTAACAGCAGACATAGGAGAGATAAAGAAATGCTATGAAACAGGATGCTACAGAAGCGCTGTTGTGATGTGTGGAAGGATATTGGAAACTGCTTTGCACAGGAAGTATTTCGAGGAAACAGGCCAGGATATTCTGGAGAAAAGCCCTGGAATTGGTTTAGGAAACTTAGTCGCGAAATTAAAGGAAAAGAATGTAGAGCTAGACCCTGCAATTACCCAGCAAATACACTTGATAAACCAGGCAAGAATATTCTCTGTGCATAAGAAGCAGGAAGCCTTTCAGCCGACAAAAGACCAGTCACAGGCAATTATTTTGTATACGATGGATATAGTTAGGAAGCTGTTCTAATTTTTCCTCTTCGACTTATTCTCTTCCATTGCAGCCCTGGATTTTTTCATTTCTTCAACTGCCTTTTTATGCTTCTGCTTTTTCATGACTACTTTGCCGATTCCAACGCCAAGCCCTGCGCCAGGGATTACATAAGAAGCCAGCTCTCCTCCAATATCAAATAATGCCCCTTCAGGAACAAGCTCCTTGAATGATGTTTTGAAGACGCTTCCTCTTGTTATCTCTCCTGTTAAAGCATCAACTTCCAGCACTCTTGTAGAATTATTCGATGTCTGCGTCAATTCAAATGCATGAATAGGCCTGAAGTAAAGGCAAAGCTTCTTTATCTCAACATATTCCTGCAGAACCTTGTCAGCATGTATCGGCTTAAGCAATTCTTTTATCAGATCTCTTATCAAAAAAGAAGCCCTTATTTTTGCAGGAAGAACAACAGCATCTTTCATTAAGTCTTCTGTCTGCTTTATTTGGTAGCTTTCAAACTCAAGATACTTTTTCAGGCTCTTGTCTTTTCCGTCGCTTGCGTCAGCGATTACTTCTTTTTCAAACTTCTCAACACAATGGTCTTCCCCATCAACTCTACAGAAAGGGGAGTTTTCATCAATCTGGAAAACTTTGTTGTTTATCTTAACGCTTCTTACCTCAGGCTTTACTTCAAACCCATAGTCTGTCTGCCTTAGGTACTCCATATAGCTCTCCCCAATAACATGCCAGAAAGGCTCATACCTTTTTTCATAATGTGTTATTGATATATCTCCTTTTGTTTTTTCAAAAGCCCTCATAAGGCCTGAGATAACCCCAAAAGCCTTCTTTTTTACAGACTCAACCATCTGAGTAGCCTGCTCTTTATCATGAACATCATTGAAAACCTGTATGTTCTGCTTTTTTATGTTTAATTTCAGCTCTACCATTTTTCCATTACATTACGTCGAACGATATCAAGAACTTCTTGTCTTTAATAACTTCTTCTTTATTAATCTTATGCTTTTTACTACTTTCAAGGCTTGAAACTGCCAAAGAGCCTGCACCTACCTTTTCCTGAAGCTGTTTCTTAAATATCCCTATGCCTTTTTCCAGCTCTTGGGGTGCTTTTATATAAAGCCCTATCTTCATATCTTTTGTTAAGCCATTATCCTTTCTCAATGCCTGTATCCTTCTTGCTATCTCCCTTGTAAAGCCTTCTGCAACAAGTTTCTCATCCCTTTCCAGATTCAGATAGATCTCTGCATCCTTGATTTCTACATCAACAACTTTTCCAGGAATCTCTTTTTCAATCATCAAGTGCTTTTTTTCCAGCTTAAATGATTGTGAATCAACTATAATTGAATACTCCCCTTCTTTTTCTATTTTTTCAATAATGTCTTTCTGCGGGATCATTGCTAATCTTGCAAGCAAAGCAGTTGTCTTTTCCTTGAAGTCTGGCTGGATTTTTTTGTAGTCAAACATGATTTTCTTTTTTATTCCCATATCTTCTTTGACTAAAACATCCTTGACATTTGCCTGCGATTTAATAAGCTCTTTTAATTTTTTTGCGGCTTCTTTTATTTCTTTGCTCTTTGTCGCAATAGTTATCTCTTTCAATGGCCATCTTACACCAAGATGTGCTTTTTCCCTTGCATGCAACACTGCCTGAATAAGCGTTTTTGCTGTTTCCATGTGGCTTTCCAGCTCCTTATTAATCATCTTTTTGTTTGCCTTTGGCCATTCATACAGGCTGATGCTTTCTTCCTTCAATCCAAAGGCATCTTTTAGATTCTTGTATATCTCTTCGCAGATATAAGGCGCTATTGGAGTGAATAATTTCAGGCATTGTGTTAATGCATAGTACACTGTGCAGAAAACAGCCTCTTTTTCTTCCTTTGAGCCTGCTGCCTTGTCCCTTGTAAGCTGTATGTATGTCCTGGACAGCTCAAGGAATATTTCCTCTACTTTCGATGGAACTTCATTAATTCTGAACTCATCAAACAGCTTTGTTATTTCGCTTATCTTTGAATTAAGAAGCGAAAGCATGTACTGCTCTTCTATGCCTGCTTTCGGCTTTTTTACAAGCTTTACTCCTTCATTTTTCAAATCTATCACATACTTGTGCAGGTTCCATAAAACAGACAAATTCCTGTACTTCACTTTCATATCATCAAAATTATAATTGATGTCAACACCTGCATTAGCCCCACCAATCAGGTAATATCTTAAAGTATCTGCCCCGTATTTTGAAATGACTTCATCAGGGGAGATTATGTTTCCCAAAGATTTTGACATTTTTCTTCCCTGTGAATCCTGCACAAAGCCATGCATGTATACTGCATTGAAAGAATGCTTGTTCATGCTAACCATTGAAGCAATGAATAATAAATTAAACCATCCTCTTATCTGGTCTTTTCCTTCCAGAATAAAGTCTGCAGGGAATAATTCTTCAAACAAATCTTTTCTTACAGGATAATCAAGGCACAGCCATGATGCGCAGCCTGCGTCAACCCATACATCAAGAACATCTGGGATTTTTTTGTACTCTTTTCCATTTTTCCTTATAATCACATTGTCGATCCACGGCTTATGAAGGTCTTCAGGAACTTCTCCTGCAAGCTTTTTTAGCTCTTTTGCATCGCCTACGACGATATAATCTCCGTCATCTGCCTGCCAAACAGGCAACGGCGTGCCCCAGTACCTCTGCTTTGTAATGTTGTTGTCCCTTAAATTATCAAGCCATGAATGGAACTGCCTGCTTCCTGCCCAGTCAGGCACCCATTTTATATCTTTGTTTATCTCTTTCATATTTTCCTTCAAGTCTTCTATCTTGAAGAACCATTGCGTAGTTGCACGGAATATCACTGGATTCTTGCATCTCCAGCAGTGAGGATAGTCATGGCTTATTTTCTTATTAGCTGTCAGAACGCCTTTTTCATCCAGAGCTTCTATGAACTTTTTATCGTCTAGTTTTGCCTTCCATCCTGTAAACCTTCCCATATCTTTGAACAGCCCTTTTTCATCAACATTGTTAAAAGGAGGCAATCCGTTTCTATGCCCTACTTCATAATCCTCAGGCCCGCATCCAGGTGCGCAGTGTACCAATCCGGTTCCTGAGCTTGTCTCAACAAACTCTTCGCTTAAGACAACAGTATGCACTTTGTTGTTCTTTTTTTCAATTTCCTTAAAGAAATAAATCTCATTTTCAAAAGGATGTGTATATTTTAGCCCTTCCAAATCTTTTCCTTTGATTATTTCAACTATCTGTAAATTCTTTTTTGTTATTTCGCTGACAGATTCAATCAAATCTCTTGCAACAATCCATATTTCTCCATCAGCGCTGCACTTTACATAGTCTACTTTCGGATTAACCATGACCGCAAGGTTAAATGGGATTGTCCATGCTGTAGTTGTCCAAACTATTAAGTATTCTTCCTTGTCTCCTATTAATCTGAATTTTAAAAAAATAGAATTGTCATTTACTGTTTCATACTCCAGCTCATGCTTTGCAACAGCAGTAGAGCAGTCAAAGCACCACGGCATTGTCTTTAATCCCTGATACAACCTGTCATTTTCATGTGCTTTTTTTATCAGCCACCATACTCCTTCTATGTAAGAATTGTTTATCGGCATATATGGATTTTCAAAATCAATCCATATGGCTAATCTTATGAAATCTTTTATCATTAAATGCATGTTTTCTACTGACAGTTTTTTGCACTCTTTGATAAACTTCTCCATTCCAAACTTTTCAATGTCTTCCTTGTCTTTGATGCCAAGCTTTTTCTGCGTGGCATGCTCTGTAGGCAATCCATGCATATCAAATCCAGCCCTGTCCCAAACATCAAAGCCCTGCATTCTTTTGTATCTTAGCAAGCTGTCCCTTAATGCCCTTCCCCAAGCATGGCCTATATGGATCCTTCCTGATGTGTACGGAGGTCCGTCAAGGTAGTAGAACTTTTTTCCATTGGCTTTTTTCTTTGCTTTTTTGTAGATATCGTGCTTTTGCCAGAATTCAAGTATCCTAGGCTCTATTTCCAATGGGTCATAATTGCCTATCCTTTCCATGCCCTTTCCTATTCAGAGCTTATTTAAAAAGGTTTTTGTGGGCTGTATAAGTGGGTTATAGCCATTAAAACCGTAAGCTTTATAAATAGGATATTCATCTCCAAGCTAAAACCTAATAGAATCTATTTCTGTTAAGGAATTATATTGGAGGAAAAAATGAAAAACTTCGGCGGCAGAAGCGGCGGTTTCAGAAGGGATTTTGGACCGAGAGAAATGCATAAAGCAACCTGCGCTGAATGTGGAAAGGAATGTGAAGTTCCATTTAAGCCACAGGAAGGCAGAGATGTTTTTTGCAAAGAATGCTACGCAAGCAAAAAGAAATACTAGGAATGGCACTGATTCTCTAGCATAAGCAGGACTTAGTATTGTTTTTAGTTTGCTATTAAGCTACTGCGCATAAATTTATTATTATTCTTTTATATTATTCTTTTATTATCAAAACCCAAAACCTTTATAAAGCCCCCATTTCTCCAAAGCTTAAAATGGCAGTTAAAGCATTTAACAGATGGAGCACAGAAGGAATAGTAGTTACTGATCTGGGGGTTAAGGATTATATCTCTTTAGAGCCTAAGATTGTCCCAAAAACAGGGGCAAGATATGCCGGAAACAGGTTCCACAAGTCAAGGCTTTTCATAGTTGAAAGGCTTATAAACAGGCTTATGGTTCCAGGCCACAAGGCAAAAAAGCACTTTAAATCATCAGGCCATATAACAGGAAAATCACTTAATGCTGCCAAAATAGTTGAGCAGGTTTTTGAAAAAATAGAGCAGAAAACAAAGGAAAACCCTATTGCTGTTTTTGTTCAGGCAATTGAAAATGCAGCTCCAAGGGAAGAAATTATAACAATTGAGTACGGAGGAGCAAGATATCCGAAAGCAGTTGAATGCGCTCCGCAAAGAAGAATAGATATGGCATTGAAGATTATGACTCAAGGCTCATTTCACAAATCATTTAACTCTAAAAAATCAATTGTTGACTGCTTAGTTGATGAGATTATAAATGCAAAACATATGAGCATGAATTCTATAGCAATTACAAAGAAATTAGAGCTTGAAAGGCAGGCTGACAGCTCAAGGTAAATTAGGAATAGTTACATATACTTTATCGTTTGCCCTTACAGGCTTGCTTAATTTTAAAGCGACACTCTTGCCTTGTTCTCCTACTTCAATACTTTTATTGTCAAACTGAATTGACTCGATCAATTCCTCATGCACTCCTGTCTTGTTTCCCTGGATCATTATGTTCTCCCCGACTTTAATGCTTCTTGCCTGCAATAAAACCTCTGCAGCACCTGCTTTTTTGTAGAAATTCTTGACAATGCCAACAAACTCTTTCTTTAGCTTTGCCTTGCTTCCATAGGAATCTGTTGTCCAGTCCCCAACAGGCTTTCCAAGGTAAAATCCTGAGTTAAATCCACGATTATGGACTTTTGTAAGCCTTTCATTCCATTCAAATGTCTTTTCTCTTGAATAGCTTCCATTTTCAACTGAATCAATGGCTTCCCTGTAGCATGAAATAACTTCTTTTACATATTCCGGAGATTTTCCCCTTCCTTCAATTTTCAGGACATCAATATAAGGGCAAAGCCTGTCTAAAAATGAGATAGTGTTAAGGTCTTTTGGGGACATTATATACGTCTGCCCAAGCTCTGTCTGCATATTGAACTCAAAATCTCCTTCAACATCAGTTATTTTATATTCTCTTCTGCAGCTCTGCAGGCAGTCTCCCCTATTAGCACTTTTCCCAACAGCATCATGGGTCATGTAGCATCTTCCTGAAAGGGCAACGCACATAGCTCCATGCCCGAACACCTCTACTTCAACTTCCGGTAATTTTTCTTTTATCTTTTTAATATCTTCAAGAGAAACTTCCCTTGCAAAAACAATCCTTTTTATCCCTAAATCCATGAAGAACTTTGCTGCTTTGGAATTTGATACAGAAACCTGTGTGCTTAGGTGGACTTCAATGCCAAGCTCTTTGCATATTTCTATAACAGCAAAATCCCAGCAGATTACAGCATCTACTCCTGCTGTTTTTGCTGCTTCCAATGTTTTTTTAACAAAATCAAGCTCATGCTCATAAACTATTGTGTTGACAGTCAAATAAGCCTTCAGTTTGCTCTTATGGCACTCTTCCACAACTTTCTTTATCTCCCCTAAATAAAAATTATTTGCGCTTCCTCTCATATTTAGGGACTTGCTTCCAAAGTATACTGCATCTGCTCCTGCATCTATTGCAGCCCTTAGCATTATGAAGTTTCCAACTGGAGCCAATAATTCAGGTTTTTTCATTGTTCTACCTCTAATCTATCCCCTGTTTTTATGCCTTTCTCTTTTGCATACCCCGCATTGACTTCCAAAGCATACTTGACAGGATAAGCCTTAAATGTTGGGCATGGGGCTTCTTTGCAAGGCTGAAGATTTTCGCTTATCTCTACTATTTCCATATCTTTATTTGCAAATATTATATCAAGCGGAATTAATGTATCCTTCATCCAGAATGCCACTGGATTTTCCTGCTCAAAGACAAACAGCATTCCTTTATTTTTGCCTAAGCTGGTTCTGTTCATCAATCCAATTTCCCTTTCAAGAGGCTCATCAGCAACTTCAGCAATAATTTTGTTATTGTTTATTGTTATTATCACTTTTTCTTCAATTTCATCTGCATTGTTTGTTTTTTCACATCCCAAGACAAAAATAAAACAAAATAAAAAACCAACAAAAAACAAACTTAAAAATATTCCTTTCTTCATTCTTCCACCTTGATGTCCTCAATATTTATCATTGACTTTACCTTAAATGAGTCATCTTTTCCAATCCTAGGGCACATTGTGTTGATCCAGCATTGGATGAACGGAAAATCCTGAAGAGAATTATAGTCAAGGGTTTCAACTGCAAAAACATAGAATTTCTTTTCAGGGTATTTTCTTTCCAGCTGCTCTATCATCCTTTCTCCACCCTGTACCATGCTTTGCCCGCTTTTGATAGAAAACAAAACACCAATTATATCAGAAGACAAAAATTTCATCAAAGCGCCTTTTTTCCTTTTTTCTATCTCACTTATCTCTTCAACAGTTTCCTTGTAAACCTTCATTGTCTCAGGATTGCAGCAAAGAATGTTTACTTTGTATTTCATAACAATTCCTTTTGGATGGAATCTCCCAGAGCCAATATACATTACAGTAGCCCCTTCTAGGTTCTTTATATTTGGAATTCTGCATCCAAGTGCTTGCCCCGCAATCTCCACTTCATGCCCATGCTCTTCAAGGTATTCCTTGGCCTCTTTCAGCTTTTCAAGCTCCTGTATTGTGGAAATCAGAACAATCCTTTTCTTTGGCTTTTCTTTTTCAAGCATGGCTTTGACTACTGGGATTATGTCAAATTCGCTTTCTGCATGCATGTGAAGCACTTTCATAAGCCTTATACCCACTGAATCAGCTATTTTGCGGAAAATATTTAAATGTATATAAATTTAACCGCTTATATGGTAGGAAATACGCCTAAATACGACAACATGGATGTTTTTCTGAGCTTTTTGTATGTAAATGACAGCACAAGCAGGCTTGATATTGTAAAGAATGTTGGCATAGGAGAGGGAACAGCAAGGACTGTTCTAGGCTTGCTGAAGGCAAGGAAGTTTATTGATTCAACGCAAAAAGGCCATATCCTTACAAGGAAGGGAAAGGAATTCAGGGAAAAGATAAACCAGCTTGTTACAGCTCCGAGGCAGATTGTACTAAGAGAGTATGATACTAAGAAGAGCATTGCAATGCATCTGAAAACAAGCAAAAAGATTGATTTTGATGTTGCTTTAAGAGACAGGGCAATAAAAGAAGGCGCTGATGGAGCATTGATTCTGCATTATGATTCAGGATTGAAGTTTCCCGCTGTTGACTATGATAAGTCATTTGATTACCTTGAGAATGATTTTGAGCTAAAGAAAAACAACCTTCTTGTCATAAGCTTTGCAGATGATTACACTGTTGCGCAGAGGGCATGCTTGTCTGTTGCTTCAGAAGTCTCTGATGAGTTTAAGGAAATATTAAAAAAATTCTAGCCTAGTAGCTTCTTGCAATGTAAACAGGATGCATGGCTTTTTTATTGCATACAATGCAGCTTCCTGAAGATTTTTTGTCAAAAGGAATGCATAATATCTTTGCACTTGTTTCTCCAATCTTGTTTTCACAGTCCCTATGCCCACACCAGTTTGTAAAGACAAGCTTTTTCTCATCGATATGCTTCTTCAGCTCTTTCATGTCCTTTGCATTTGCTGTATTGTCTTCCCTAAGCTTCAAGGCTTTGTCATAAAGCTCTTTCTGCATCAATTTCAGCTGCTTATCAACTTCTTTTTTGGCATCTTTTGTAGGAACTGCTGTCTTTTTGCCTGTATCCCTCCTTACTATTGTAACCTGCCCCATTTCCAGGTCTTTAGGCCCTATTTCAATCCTTATAGGAATTCCCCTCATCTCCCATTCATTGAACTTCCACCCTGGAGAGCATTCTGTCCTGTCATCAACTTTTAGCTCAATATTCCCAAGCAGCTTTGCGACATAGTATGCCTTTTTCAGGACCTCTTCTTTTGTTTTTTCAAAAAATATGGGGACAATTACAATTTTTGTGCTTGCAATAGAAGGAGGAAGAACCAGCCCTTTGTTGTCGGAGTGCATCATTATCATAACTCCCAAAGACCTTGTTGAAATTCCCCAGCTTGTCTGCCATACATGCTGCTTTTTTTCATCCTTGTCAAAATAAGTAATGTTGAATGATTTTGCAAAATTCTGTCCTAGCAGATGGCTTGTTCCTCCCTGAACAGCCCTTCCGTTTGGAACAAATGTCTCAACACTCAATGTCTTGTCAGCACCTGCAAATTTTTCTGAGTCTGTCTTTCTTCCCTTTATCACAGGAACTGCATACAATTTTTCAAAAACATCTGCATAAATATTCAGAATATCTATAATTTCATTCTCTGCATCATTTTGATTTGAGTGGGCAGAATGGCCTTCCTGCCAGAGAAATTCTCTGCTTCTTATTAATGGAACGGGGTTTTTGAACTCCCATCTTACAACATTATTCCACTGGTTTATTTTTATTGGCAAGTCTCTATGGCTCTTTATCCACTTTGAATAAGAGTCATACATTATTGTTTCTGAAGTAGGCCTTATGGCAATCCTTTCGCTTAACTTGCTCTGCCCTGATTCAGTGACCCATGCAACCTCTGGAGTAAAGCCTTCAACATGCTTTGCCTCTTTTTTCAGAAGCTTCTCTGGAATGAACAATGGAAAATAAGCATTCCTCACTCCCAAATTCTTCAGCCTTGGATCCATATATTCCTGGACTCTTTCCCATAGCTCATAGCACGCAGGCCTGTAGACATAGCATCCAGAAACATCAGTATAGTCCATAAGCTCTGCTTTTACAAGAAGCTGGCTGAACCATTCTCCAAAATCCCCTTCTTTTTTTACAGTTATTCCCTTATCATCCATTAGAAAGAAGTTTAATTGGAGGTTTTTAAATATTTGGGTTCAGCAACCCATGGAAGCTCAAGTTTAGGAGGAAGCTTTGTACCAGATAAGTCTATACCCCATCTGCTTCCATCCCCTGAAGCCCCTACAGATATAACTTTTCCATCAAATGCTAATAACTTATTGGCATAATCTTTATTTATGTGCCTAAAGCAAGCCTGAACAACAGCATCATGGCTTCCCATATCGCCATTTTCTCTTGAAACAACTTCCATGGCTAAAGAGCCAGCATCATAGTTGTTGTTGAATGGGCTGTGCGTAACAAAGTAAACACTATTAGACAAGCCTAAAATTATTGAATCGCCGGTTTCGCCTCCTTTAAAATTTTCAGATTCTAAACCAAATTCACTTCTTAAATGACTGTCTAATGAAGTATGAATATCTCGAGCAACAGCATTTCCTTCTTCTGTGTTTTCTTTATCAACTGTTACATCAAAACTTGTTTTTCTTGTAAAAGAAGAATGGTCATCAATTTCGATTGACGGGACTCTTTCGCCAATGTATTTTTTAGCGTCTTTGTACATCTCAAGAATTTTTGGCTCAAATAACTTTTCCGGATCATAAGCGTTTGGAAAGTACCATTGGCCTAGTGTTGGGTTAAGTCATGGATGCTTTCACTTAAATGTTCGAACAAAAAAGGTTTCCATTTTCCAAATAATAAAGGGCATTCATCCCCTTCTAATCTTATTATAGTCATTTTATGTAGACTCCATCCTTC
Organism: uncultured Methanosarcinales archaeon; assembly: GCA_964459835.1. GTDB lineage: Archaea > Nanobdellota > Nanobdellia > Woesearchaeales > UBA12501 > CAYWPA01. The sequence continues at coordinate 45,846 of CAYWPA010000004.1, read as the reverse complement.
CGCCTATCCTGCCTGACTCGACTTTTTTGCATGTTTCTGCAAGCAAAATTGCCATGAAATGCATTCCTGCTATAAACAAAGCAATTAGTGTTGTTATGCCCAAAATATAAGGCCATAGCATAATTATTGGTGCATCTGAGAATTTTGGATAAAAGTAAATTACTTCCCTTAACAGTCCACCTATATAGCCAAAAACAAAAGCAATGACAATCCCGTATTTTGTTATGCTTACTTTTTTCTTGTTCATGTCTTTGATTTCCAATGACAATACTAATGAAAAGATATATACTGCCCATAAAGAGAACAACAGCTCCAGAGCAAGAGTATAATCTCTTGGTATTCCTGGCTGATATAGCTTGTAGAACAGATAAACAGCCAGCTTAAACAAAGAATAAGCCATAGGAGGGCCTGCTAAAATAAGCAGGTTAATCAAGGCTTTCTTTGTCGGATAAAATGTAAACAATGCTGTAATAAGCAGTATAGAAATTATGAACAATACGCTCAGCCATACATGGCTCAGCCCAAAACCAACAAAATATGTCACTACTGCTGAAAAGTCCATTTTAAGAATTGGATAAAAAAGGTGGTTTATAAAGGTTATGGGTACGGAATTGTATAGGATTTAAGGAACATTTTTAAAAAGTACGGGCCCTAGAGGATTCGAACCCCTGTCTGCTGGTCCGAAGCCAGCTGTTCTATCCAGGCTAAACTAAGGGCCCAAAAAGTAATTAATAGGAATTATTTATAAAAAGTTATGCAAAAATTACTTCTTGAAAGGGTTTTTGCCATCCCCAACCCAAATATACTCTGCAGGCTTTCGCAGATACTTCCAGTAAGCCAAAGCCAAAAAAACAATTATTGCAAAAATCAGAAGAAATATTATCACTTCTTTTACTGTTATCATTTTTTTACAAGCGTTATCTCAATTATTGAAACCCTGACTGCTTTGCCTTCTTTGTTTGTGAATTCCTCTGAATCAATCTTGATCCCCCTAGGCTCAATTGTGTTGTCCAGAAACCTTTTTGCTGCAACCTCTGAAACATCAACTGCCCTTGAAATGAATTTCCCGCGGGCTTTTACTATTACTTCTTCAGCGCCTTTTGTTGTGAACTGCATTACTACGCCTGTAACATAGTTCATAAAAGGCTTGTCGCCAATAAATATTGAGTTATCGTCTGCCATACTGCTGTCCCCCTTATGCAGTCTCTTTTTGCTTCTTTACTATCCTTGTCACATAACCTGCTACAGTGTTTCTAAGCTTTTTGGAAGGGAAATCAACATACTTTTCAGCTATTTTTCCGTTTTCCCTAAACTCTGCGGTAAACTCTTCAGGATGTTCACTAATCAATTCATAAGTTATCCTTTTTACAAGCTTTGTTTTTATCCTTCCCATGCTATAAAGGAATTAAACGCCATTTATAAAGCTTTTGCACTAGTATCTAGGTCGGTAAATAGAAACATTTATATAGATGTATAGATATGAGAGATTATACTGATTGTTGAGGAGGTACAAGATGAAATCATTTTTCATGAGAATTAAGGAAAGAATGACTGGTTCTGATGATATTCCTGATGATCTTGAAGAAGGATATGTTGAGTTGTCCTCAGAGCCTGAATCCAGAAATTCCAAAATCAATGTAAAAAACTACACGCTTGAAGATTTTTCTGATACAAAAGGAATTCTTGACTCCCTAAGGGAAGGATACACAATTGCTTTCATAAATATAAAGCCATTAAAAGACCAGGATTTAGTAGAGCTGAAAAGGGCAATAAATAAATTAAAGAAAACATGCGATGCAATCAATGGAGATATAGCAGGATTTGGAGAAGACTGGATATGCATAACTCCTTCATTTGCGCAAATCCACAGGGCTCCATCAAAGCAGCAGCCTGAAGCCAGTGTTATTACAAGAGCAGCGCCTAAACAGCTTGAAGAATACGACTACTAAAATCATTTTTCTTTAACGAAAGCTTTAAATATCTATTTCTGATATTTTTATTCATGGCAAAAGAAGAAACAGGGGAAATTGGGCCTGAGATGAATGTGCTTGCAGGGCAGCCGTGCCCCGTATGCAAGAACAACACTTTAACTTTGACAGAAAAAGAAATTGAAGTGCCTTATTTTGGCAAGCTTTATGTTTTTTCAATGTCTTGTTCTGAATGCAAATACCACAAAGCAGATGTTGAGTCAATGGAAGGCAAAGAGCCATGCAAATACACTTTTGAGATAAGCTCTGAAGAGGACATGAAAGTAAGAGTAATAAAGTCAGGCGAGGCAACCGTAAAGCTCCCTCATATTGTAACAATTGAAGGCGGCCCAAATTCTAATGGATACGTGACAAATATAGAAGGCATTTTGAATAGAGTAAAGCATCAGATAGAGGTCGCAAGAGACAACGCAGATGATGAGGATGAGAGAAAGAAAGCAAAGAATCTTCTTAAAAAACTAAACAAAGTAATATGGGGCCAGGAGAAGCTTAAGATGATTATAGAAGACAAAACAGGCAACTCTGCCATAATCTCTGACAAAGCAGTGAAGAGCAAATTATAATTAAAATGAGCGGATATCATCCATATGATATACATGGAAAAAATATATTTTACAATACTGCTGTTCATGTTGTTGAATTTTTCTCATTCATGCCTGATTCTTTTGATTTTTTGAATGAAATACCGCATGATGTAGGATGGTTGTTTGCAGAGAGTAGCACACCAAAAATCAGGTTGAAAGATGAAAGGTGCTGGGAAAGAAAAGATATAAAAAAAGAACATCTAAATTTTTTTTATTTTAGCCATGAGGTTATGAAAACAATAGAAGGCTGTTTGCTGCCGCATTTTGAAAAAATAAGAAGCCATATCGGAAGCGAGTTGCAGACTTCTGAGCTTTATTTGCCTGGCCCAGCCCTTGAGATACCTGGCACAGTATACACACTGGCCTTTCTGCCACAAAAAACAGGAAACGGGCATCTTGTAGATGATATTGTCATTTCAAAGGATACAAGATGGGGCTTAGAGCACAGATGCCACATTGCAACAATAGGGTACAAGCCTAACGGGCATAAAGGATAACACAGCAAATAATATAAATACACCAATTCTCCAGCTTTTATGGTCAAAGTTGGCATAATAGGCGGTAGTGGGGTAGATAATCCCAAAATTCTTGAAAATGCAAAAAGAATAAAGCAGAAAACTCCTTACGGAGAGCCTTCTGATGAACTAATCACAGGAACATACAAAGGAGTAGATGTTGTCATAATCAAAAGGCATGGAGAGGGCCATAGGTTAAACCCAACAAATGTCAACTACAGGGCCAATATATGGGCAATGAAAGAATTAGGAGTAACCCACATAATAGCTCCAACAGCATGCGGCTCATTAAAAGAAGAAATAAAGCCAGGAGATTTGATTTTTATTGACCAGTTCATCGACAGGACAACAAAAAGAAATCAAACATTCTATGACAAAGACAAAGTCATGCACATTCCAATGGCAGAGCCATTCTGCAGCAGCCTGAGGAAACTTCTAAGCGAATCTGCAAACTCATTGAGCATTCCGCACCATAAAAAAGGGACAATGATAACAATTGAAGGCCCTAGGTTTTCAACAAAAGCAGAAAGCAAGATGTTTAGGCAGTTGAATGCAGACACAATAAACATGACAACTGTTCCTGAAGCAGTTTTGGCAAGGGAAGCAGGAATGCATTATGCTGCAATTGCAATGTCAACTGATTATGACTGCTGGAAAGAGGGAGAAGAAGTCAATATTGAAAAAATAATGGCAACAATGAAGAAAAATGCAGAAAATGTAAAAAGAATTCTGCTTGATGTTATCCCAAAGATAAAAGATGAAAAGCATTATTGCACAGAAGACTATAAGACAGCTATGATGTAAAATGGACAAATTCAAATGCGTAATACCAAGCTGGCACGAAATACATATTGTTACAAAAAGGGCTGCTGACAAGATAAAAAAGAGCGATTTTCATCCTGACACTATTGTTGCAATAGCAAGAGGAGGATTAGTGCCTGCAAGGCTATTGAGCGATTTTCTCCATGTCAAAGATGTTTACTCCATGAAGGCAGACCATTGGGGATTGACAGCAACAAAAGACGGGAAAGCAAAGATAACCCATGAGCTAAATAAAGATTTAACAGGGAAAAAAGTCCTTATTGTTGATGATATCACAGATACAGGGCAGAGTATGGAGCTTGCCCTGGAAAGCATAAAAAAGCTTAATCCTAATGCCGTGAAAACTATTGCAATCTACCATGTAAACACGTCAAAATATGCCCCTGATTTCTATGGAGAGGAAAGGGAATGGACTTGGATAATTTTCCCATGGAATTATAGGGAGGATTTGGTTAATATAATAAGAAAGATAACAAAAGATGAAGAGAAAAATTTGGAAGATATTAAGAAAGAGCTAAAGCTTGGCTTTGAAATTGATGCAGAAATTGAAGAGTTAAAAGAGCTTATGGATCATATTTCTTATCTGGGCAATATAAAATAATTATAATAACAAGTAATTATAAACAATCATTCTACTGTAACTGACTTTGCAAGGTTTCTTGGCTTGTCTATGTCGCATTCCCTGTGGTCTGCAATATAGTAAGCCAAAAGCTGCAACGGAATCACTGCAAGAATAGGGTAAAGCATCTCATTTACCTTTGGAATGTAAATAACATCGTCTGATATTTTCCTGATTTTTTTATCCCCTGCAGTTGCGATTGAAATAATTTTTCCTCCCCTTGCTTTTATCTCTTCAATATTGCTGAACATTTTTTCATAAGTCTTGTCTTTTGGAATAATTGCAACAGTCGGGACTTCATCTGTTACCAATGCAAGAGGGCCGTGCTTTAATTCCCCTGCAGCATAGCCTTCAGCATGTATATAAGATATCTCTTTAAGCTTCAAAGCACCTTCAAGAGCGATAGGATAGTTGATTGTCCTTCCGATATACATGAAATTGTAAACCTTAAAGTACTTTTCAGCAATGTTCCTTATTTTCCTGTCATTGTTTAGTATTGTTTTGGAAAGCTTTGCAATATTCTGCATTCCGAACTTTATTCCAGACAAATATTCAGCTATTTTGTACATTATTATAAGCTGTGAAATAAAGGCTTTTGTTGAAGCAACGCTTATCTCAGGGCCTGCTCTTGTATAAATCGTATCATGTGATTCCCTTGCTATGGTGGAGTTGACAATATTCACTACTGCAAGAACTTTTGCCCCTTTCTTCTTTGCAAGCCTCACAGCAGCAAGTGTATCAGCTGTTTCTCCTGACTGAGAGATTGCAATAAGCACATCATTTTTTCCTATCAATGGCTCCCTGTACCTGAATTCAGAAGCCACTTCAGCAAAAACAGGTTTTTTGCATGTCTTTTCTATGATGTATTTTCCAACAAGCCCTGCATGGAATGCTGTGCCGCATGCAGTTATGTAGATATTTTTTGCCTGCCTTAAGTCTATTTTAGGAGATATATCTACTTTAAGAGTGTCCCTTATGATTTCATGCTGCTCCATGATTTCTTTGAGCATGAAATGCTTATATCCCTGCCTTTGTGCTGTGATGACATCCATGTCTATTGTCTTTACCTTTTTCTTCTTTTTGCCCCCTTTAAAATTAAAAACGCTGACAGAATCATCTTTCAGGACAGCAATTTCCATGTCATCTATGAAAATGGCTTTTTTTGTATGGCCAATAAAAGCAGATGCGTCGCTTCCTATGAAATTCTCATTTTTTCCGAGGCCTATGACAACAGGGCATCCATTTCTTGCAACAACAATTTCTTTTTTGCTTTTGTGAATTGCTGCAAAAGCATATGCTCCTTTAAGCTGCTTTACTGTTTTTATCACAGCCTCTTTTAGGTTTCCTTTGTAGTTTTCAGAAAGAATATGGGCAATCACTTCTGAATCTGTCTCTGACTTGAATTTATGGCCTTTGAGCCTTTCCTTAAGCTTGAGATAGTTTTCTATAATTCCATTATGCACGATAGCTAGGCTTTTTTTCTCATCCAAATGTGGATGCGCATTTACTTTTGTCGGTTTTCCGTGTGTAGCCCATCGTGTATGCCCTATTCCAATGTTCCCTTCAAGCCTTTTCTTCAGGTTGCTTACTCTCCCTACAACTTTTTCAAGCTGAATCCCATTGTGCAGCGTTGCTATGCCTGCAGAATCATACCCTCTGTACTCCAGCCTTTTAAGCCCTTTGATGAGAATATCATATGCCTCTCTTTCTCCAACATAACCTATGATTCCGCACATAAGTAGAACTTTTTTTATAGGATATATAAAGGTTTTTGTTGGTTGTTTTGGTTGTTGCTGTGTTTAGCTTAATATTCTTTATTGTTTTCCTAATACATCCTTTAACATTCTTTCAAGAGTTTCTGTTTCATGAATTTTTGGAAGGTAAGCAACAAACCCAAGCTCTCTTTCTTGTTCAATATCAAATTGCGAGCCAGAACAAACAATTGTCTTTACTTTTGGGTCTATCTCTAGAAGCTTTCTCTGTGCTTCTTTGCCGTTTATCCCTCCCATGTTTAAGTCCATCAATACTACATCAATGTAAATAGCTTTGTATTTTTCCACAGCATCTTCGCCACTATATGCTGTTATTGCGCAATAGCCTAGCTGGCAAAGCTGCCTTTTAATTACCCATCTAAAATTCTCATTATCATCAACCACCATTACTGTATATCTTTTGGCCATTTTTTCAAGAGCAAGTACATCGGTTTGCTTTTACACCCTATATACCTTATGTTTTTTGTTTTATAAAAGGTTTTGCTCAAAATTTATATAAGTCACTAAATAGTGGTAAAAAATAGAAAAATTTATAAAGAAATAAGGCTAGTAAGCCTTATGGAACCACTAGAAAAGGCTTTGGAAGGGTATGATGGAAGCATTTTTGATGCTAAAGCCATAAGAACACATATTAGGGGTAAAGAATATTCTTTAGACAATGAAGATATGACCTACATTGTAAATTTAGCAATAGATGAAAATTTAAGAAAAGGAGAAAAAACTTTGCCAGCTGCCTCTTTTGCTGAAGTTATTTTTAACTACTTATTGCGTTCAGTGAATGGAAATAATGATTTATTTGACGGCTTATCAACAAGACAATATTTATACAAAGCTTTTGTTGATTCAACAGAAGATGCAAAAAATAAACAGCTAGGTGATGAGAACATACGTAAAGTTTATTCTGATAAAGCAAGAGAGATAATTAAAAAAGATATGCATTCAGTAATAAACTTTGTCAGAGCCTATAAAGATGTTATAGAAAGAAAACAAAATATAGCAAAGCATTTAGAAGAAAAAGGTGAAACTGGTGAAGAATTAGGAGGCTGGGTAAGCCACTATCTTGGTGGTGGTTTAGCTCTTATTAATTCTGCGCCAATTATCCTAGAATTAGATGATCTATTTAACAATAATGCTTCCTTTAACTAAAGGCTTGAAGCCATCGTGATACTTGTATTCTCCGGAATTCTCAAAAACATACGAGTGGCTTTTTTCCCTGTCAAGCGTTGTTGAATCAAACATTTCATCGCCGTCAGAAATGATCAAATGACTTATTGCATCTTTGTTTACCCAGACAACTTCTGTGCCTGGCTTTACAGTCAAAGTTGCAGGAACAAACTGGTTGTTTATTATGGCAACAGTTGCTGATGATGGCTCTGCCTTTACTACAACTTGTTTTTCTTCAGCTGTTTTTTGTTCTGATTTTTCAATTTCTTCTGTTGCTTCTTTATCTGTACAAGAAGATAATAAAACAACAAAAACCATCATCAAAATAATCCATTTGTTCATAAGTACAGCAAAACAGCAATATTATATAAATTTTCCCGTCCAACGGTAAATTTTTAAAGAGAATTGCCTTAAACAGCAAAAAGAGGTGCATGATGGAAGAACTGGAAATTCTTCATAAAAAGGTCAAAAAAGAGGCTATTAAGGCATTGGTACTAAACCAGTTCCTTGGCTCTGCTGTCTTATTCTTGCTTCTGCACTTTGTATTGTCTTTCTTTGGCTTCAAATACTATGTTTCATTGGCTCCTGCAATAATCTATTTTCTAAGGCAGTGCTATAAAAAAATTAAGCAATTCAGGCTTGAAGATGTAGAGGAGCATTTCCCTGAATTAAAATACCTTATTGAAGAGGCTGAAAAATCAATAATAAGAACCCATAAGATGACTGCAACAGCATTAGAAAGAATAGCATACAAGGCAGAAATCATCTTTCTTATCCATATGGTGAGAAGCCAGAATGTCAAGGAAAAAATCTATGCGATAGCTGTGCTAAGCATACTTATAGCAGTTTTCAACACAGCAAACCTATATCCGCCAAAAATCGTGTTAAGTTTAGAGGAGTTTGAGCTGACAAGGCCGACTTTGCAAAATATATATGAAAGCATTGAGATAATCCCCCCTAATTTTACAACAATAGACGAAGAGCTGGAATTTTATAAAAACAGCTTTAAGATAACCTTGCTTGCATTAAATGCAACTAATCATACTTTATTTGAATTTAAAGAAGAGAATGCAATGCTGAAAGAGAATTTAAGCACAACAAAAGCCTCTCTTAACCAATGCACTGCTGACTTGACAATAACAAAAAAGAATGAGGAAGGGTACAGGGCTAGCTTTGAAGAATACAAGGAAAATTACGAAGCAGAAAAAGCAAGGGCAGACACTTTACAAAGGGATAGGGACGAATTATTCCAGGAGAAGATTGCCTTGCTTGAGGAAAAGAACCAGCTTCTGAAGAGGATAAATGATTTAGAAAGCAAGTAACTTATTGTTAATGTGCTTCACTATTCATAAACATATCAAATTCAGGTCTCATTAAGCCTTCAGTTTGTAGCATTCTTTTTACCAAATTTAAATATATACCTCTATCTTCTTTTGTGGGCTGCTTGCCCTTCAATACATCACCTAATCTTCTGTATGTCAATTCTGAGTATTTTAACAAATCTTCTCCTGCAGGTTTAAGTTGTTGATAAGGTACAACTATCATTCTGTTACTTTCATACCCTAAGAAGTCTATGATAAAATTTAACTTGAATAATTCATAATCATAACCAACTTGGACTAAATTTGGGTCAATCCTGGGTTTATCTTGTACGTTAAGACTTAAGTGTATCCCTAAAGTATCCTCATCACTTTCTTCTAAAGCTTGTTCCATATCACTTTCTGGACTAAAATTAACCCCCATTATTATTCTTCGATAAACACCAATAACCTCAGGCAATACTATTAACGAAGTATTCCCCGCTCTTCTTTTAGAATAAGATGATAGGGCTTTTTTTAAATCAAAAGTTCTTTCTACATTACTTTTTAAGTTTCCTATTGTGATAGCATGGATATTCCCTACAGCATACTCATGCATAAGTTTTGTTTTCATTTTATTACGAGTATTAAGTAGTTATTTATATCATTTTGGTTTTTACTGATTTTCCATGCTCAAGACTCCTTCAAGGGCTTTCTTTGCAACCTCTATCTGATTTTCATCAGGCTCTTTTGTTGTTATTTTCTGTATCAACAATCCAGGCGCAGACAGAAGGCCAACGAAAATATTGTCAGTGTACTTTGCGCTGAACTTCAATAGCTCATAAGAAATTCCTGCGATGATAGGAAGAAGCAGGATTCTTAATGAAAGCTTTGTCCAGAAGCCAAGAGATTGTGGAATAAAAGTATAAACAAAAATGCTTAGCAGCAGAACAATTATGATAAAGCTTGTTCCGCATCTTGGGTGCTGAGTAGGGAATTTCCTTATATTTTTTGCCGTAAGCTTCTGCCTTGCTTCGTAGCAGTAAACAGTCTTATGCTCTGCTCCGTGATATTCAAATAATCTTTTGACATCTTTCATAAATGATATTATGTATATGTAAAGAATGAACAGGGTTATTTTAGCTATGCCATCAATAAGGTTGAACATGATATAATTTTCTTCAACAAACGCAAACCTTCTTGAAGCAAATTCTGCAAGCAGCAAAGGGACAAACTTGAACATCCCTATTGCAAAAATAAATGCCAGTGCCAAGCTGCCAATCAGCTCCATGGCTCCGAGCTCTTCCTCCTCTTCGTCCATAGCCATGTTTGCAGAATAGTTCAGCTCCCTTACTCCAATAGTCAGCATTTCAACCATGTTTAGAATGCCTCTTATAAAAGGCAGGTTAAGCACTTTGTACTTGTCCCTTAAAGAATGGATTTTTCTTTTCTTTACAGCTATCTGGCCGTTTGGCTTCCTCACTGCAACAGCCATATTTTTCATGCTCCTCATGAGAACCCCTTCTACAACAGCCTGCCCGCCAGGAGTGAAGATTTTATTGTTGGCCATAAAAAAAGAAAATCAAAATGATATTTAAAGGTTTGTTATACTTCACCATATACAAGTTTCAAAATAGCGCATAATTATTTTCTATATATCATATTACTCAAAAGCCGATAAAAACCTTTATAAATGAGCTGTAATTCCACTAAAATAGAGCTTGTAAAAGCGTCTGAGGCAATGTTTTGCCCATCGTAGCCTGAAAAGGCAAATAATACAATAACAATTGAGTATAATAAAAAATGGTAGGAATAAATGACGTACCTATAAACAGGTTAATAGAAAGAACAGCAGAGAGCCTTAAGGCTGACAACCTAATCAAGCCTCCTGAATGGTCTGCCTATGTAAAAACAGGCATGCACAAGGAAAGGCCTCCAATATCAAACGACTGGTGGTATAGCAGGGCTGCAGCTATATTAAAGTCAATTGAAAAGCTTGGGCCTATTGGAGTTTCAAAGCTAAGGACAAAATATGGCGGAAGGAAAAACAGAGGCCACAAGCCGGATAAGTTTTACAGAGGATCAGGAAGCATAATAAGAAAAGTTTTGCAGCAGCTGGAAGCAGCAAAGCTTATTGAGCAAAGGCAGATAGGCCTACACAAGGGAAGAGTACTAACAGGAAAAGGAAAAGCATACCTTGCAAAGGCTGCAAAAGAGCTTTCACAGGTTGCAAAAAAGCATACAGAACTTGCTGTAAAGAAAGAGCAGCCTGTAGCGCTTGTTGCTGAAGTAAAAAAGTAAAAGAATAAAATGGATGAGCTAGAGCAGATAAGGCAAAAAAAACTTTCAGAATTGCAGCAGCATCAAAATATACAGCATCAGATAAGCATGATTGAAGCGTCTGTCAAGCAATTGATGGATAAGGAAGCAGTAACAAGATATGGAAACATAAAAGCAGCAGACCCTGAAAAGGCAATAGCTGTTTTAGGCATGCTCGCCCAGGTCATGCAAAGCAGAAAGCTTGAAAAGATTGGCGACGAAACACTGAAGAGGGTTTTGCTGATGCTTTCGCAGAAAAAGGATATAAAGATAACAAGAAGGTAAAAAAATAAATTAAAAATAAGATAAAAAACAAAAAATAAGAAATAAAAAATAAAAGCAAAAGAAAAAATGGCAAGATACAAGCATCCAAGCAGGAAAAAAAGGCTGACAAAGCTGAACAGGCAAACTAGATGGGCGCCTTTCTGGACAGTGCCGAAAATATATGGCATAGGAAGAAGAGTCCATCCCGGCAGGCACACCTTTGTCAAGAGAAGCTGGAGAAGGACTAAAACCAAGGCATAAAAATGGCATTAGAAAGAACATACAACGTACCGTTAAGGATAGAATGGCTTAAAGTGCCTAAGTATAAAAGGGCAAAAAAAGCAGTTACAGCACTAAGAGAATTTCTGCAGAGGCATATGAAATCAGAGACTGTCCTTATTGGAAAATACCTTAACAATGCAATATGGCACCATGGGATGAGAAATCCTCCCCACCATATCAAAGTTGATGTTGTTAAAGGAGATGATGGTGTTGCAAGAGCTGAAATTTCAGGAAAAAAATACCATGAATTGACAAAAGCTGACAAAGAGGCTAAAAAGCCTGCAGCAGGAACTCCTTTGGGAAAATTGCAGGAGAAGCTTGGGGCAAAGCCAGAGAAAAAAGCTGAAGAAAAAGAAGAGCATCATAAATCAGAGCACCATGCGCATGCATACCCTCATCCGCATGCAAAGAAAGAAGAAGGTAAGAAAGAAGAGCATGTAAAGCATTCAAAAGAAAAGCCTATTACTCACGAATCAAAAAAGGATGAAAAGACAAAGTCGGCTGCAAAGAAAGAAGAAAAGCATAAAAAATAATTATTTTCTCTGCAAAGTTTCACGCAGCTTGTCCAAATCTAATTTTACACAAAGAATATTGTGATGATACTTTTCTTTATCAATTTCAAGAACTTCTCCGAAAGCGTATGCAAATTTCATTTCTTTTGATCTTGAACGCAGCTGCCTTTCTGTTACAACCGGAACAAACCTATGAAGAGGATCGTTATAAAGTATATCTTGATTTGGAAAAATATACCTTCTAACCCTTTCTCCTAATTCAACATGTAAAATTCCTCCGCTTGCGCTTGAATCTGCAAAATAAATGCCTTTTTCAATTTCATCGCATTGTTTCATAAGCTCAAGATTTTTGCTTGTAACAATATGATTTTGAATAAGCTCTGGAGAGCTCTCAGTTTTATATAAATGAATTTGATATTTTAAATCAGCAGGGATCTCCCCTGAAATATACATTATCTTTGCATGCCTCCTGGAAACAAAATCATCTGCACGATTTATATCTTGATTTTTTCTGCCTATTACAATTTCTTGTCTTTTTCCGGAAATCAAATCATCAACTATGCCATCTATTTCTGGATCTGGCTTTGAACAAAGCTCATTGCTGGCTACAAGATTATAAAGACCTGAGTTGTTTGGAAGGGTAATTGACGGAAATTCTGCTGGAGGAATGACTGCTGAGTATCTGGAGGTTCCAGCTCCTAATTTCCCTCTTCTGTCTTCTTTTGCATCAGCCATTTTAAGCTCTCCTTGTCTATTCCGCAAGCTTGACCACTATATAAATTTTTTCTTTCCTATTACTATAAAGTAGTTAAATATTGTAATAAGATTTTTAAACTGCCTAACATTCACAGGACCATGGCAAAACTTCCTTTTGAAGAAAAAAAGAGAAAAATCATTGTAAAGAGAGAAGAAAAAACTTCTGATAAATTCGGCTGCAGGCCTGAGAAAAGGGCAACTGAAGAGCTTCTTAAATATGGCATAATCAATATAGATAAGCCTAGAGGCCCTACAAGCCATCAGGTTTCTGCATATGCCCAAAAAATTCTCGGCGTAGACAAAGGTGGCCATGCAGGAACTTTAGATCCTAATGTTACAGGATGCCTCCCTATTGCAATAAGCAGGGCAACAAGGGTTGTTCAGGCTCTGCTGAATGCAGGAAAGGAGTATGTTGCAATAATGCATCTCCATAAAGAAGCAGAGGAATATAACATAAGGGAAGCGTGCAACAATTTTGTCGGTAGGATAAAGCAGCTCCCTCCAATAAAGTCTGCAGTTAAAAGAAGGGAAAGGTTCAGGCAGATTTATTATCTTGATATCCTGGAGATAAAAGAAAAAGATGTTTTGTTTATAGTTGGATGCGAAGCAGGAACATACATAAGGAAGCTCATCCATGATATTGGCGTCAAGATGAAAATTGGGGCGCATATGGCAGAATTGAGAAGGACAAAAGCAGGCCCATTTGATAAAACAACTTTGGTAACGCTTCATGACTTGGCAGATGCTTTCTGGTATTATAAGGAAAAGAATGACGACAGCCTGTTAAGAAAAGCTGTGCAGCCAATGGAAAATGCTGTTGCACATCTTCCGAAAGCCTGGGCTGTTGATACAGCTGTTGACACAATATGCCATGGTGCAGACTTAAAGGCTCCAGGTCTTGCAAAGTTTAATTCTCCTATAGAAAAAGACCAAATTGTGGCTGTAATGACTTTGAAAGATGAATTGATTGGATTAGGAAGGACTAACATGGATGATAAGGATATGCAGAAATTTGAGAGAGGTGTTGTTGTAAAGATAGAAAAAGTCTTCATGGAACCCGGAACTTATCCTAAAATAGAAAAATAATCAATAAAACACTTAATCATCAACAGTAAACAATCTGCTGTCGTTGACTTTAAACAGCCTTATTCTTGCTCCAGCATCCAACCAGCCATGGGCATAATTCAGAGCTGCAAAAGCAGTTACAATGTCTCCTTTTTTCTCAAAATGTTTTGCATCCTCATAATAGCGCTGCGCCATGTCAAGAAAATCCTCTGCTTCAGACAATCTTTCCTTGTTTACAGCTTTTTCTGCTGCAGAAAGAGCTTCTTTTGTTATAGAAAAATACTTCTTAATCCTTTCAGGTGTTACTTGGTTGCTCATTCTGCTCTTTTGCCGCTTCTTTTGGCTTGGGAATGCTTCTCTTTATTTCAATCGGAATTTTGTCCTGCTCAAACTCCTTCTTTGCAATCTCCAAAGGGCTGTACTTTAGCTCTTCAAGCTCTTTTTCACTCAGCTTTACAAGCATTGGCGCGCCCATTGAAATCTGCAAAGCCCTTGCACCAAGCATTCTTGCCTTTTCGTATTTTGTGTATTTCATTTTTCCACCTATAATTTCTTCCTGAGCTCTTCTGCTTTTTTCACGCCAAGCTCAACCATCTTTTTGATGTCGTCAATTGTTAAAGGAGAATCTCCTCCTTTCTGCAAAGCGCAAATATGGCCGTTTGTTGTTGTTATTGTAAGCTTTGCATCATAAGCATTATGCTCTTCTGTGGTTGGGTCAACAAAAAGAGTGTTCCCAAGCTTGTAGACAGTAACAGGTACAGGGTGCTTTGCCAAAGGAAGCTTCTCATTTGTATGCTGCTTGTAGTCAATTTCAGTTCCATCATACTTAGGAAATTTAGCATCCCCTAAGGCAGCTATTGCTGCCAGTCCTGCAGCATCCAGGATATTCCCTGCATCGTTGATAGTGCAGACATCGATTGAAACCATCCATACCTTTTCTCCTACTTCAATGCAAAGCTTCTTTACATCTATGGATTTTGCTTCCCTTATTCCCCTGTCAACAACCCTTGCAACCTCTATTGCCTCAATTCCAGGCGGACCGGTCTCAAACTCTGGTGAAGATAGCGGCAAAAGCTGCGCATCAACCATCAAGCTTCCTGCATCAGGAGTATCCGGATATGGCTTTACGATGCTTAGCTTTACTCCAGCTAAGACCACTGTATCTCCAATAATTACTCTTGCAGATCCTTCTGCTGATTTTGATATCCCGTATTCTACTGAAACTTTTCTGTATTCATCAAGTTTTCTTCTGTCAAGCCTTATGCCTTTTGCAAGGCAGTCTGCCAGGTGTTTTTTTAAGCTCTCATTCATTTGTCATCACTCTCTGACTTGTATTTTTCCTTTAAGGCTTTTTTCTGCAATTCATATATCTTCTGAATTGCCTTCTTTCCTGCTTCAAGCGCCTTGAACAATTCTTCTTTTGAAATTTCCCCATCCATCTGCAGCAAAGTTATCTCTCCTGTGCTTGGTATGACAGCAATTGGAACATCTGCGACAGGGCCGTCTTCATAAGCCTCTTCATTATAGTCCATGTCAACAACAATTTTGTCATCCACTTTGCCTACGCTGACAGCACAGACTAAGTCTTTTAAATGGATTCCTGCATCTGCCAAAGCAATTGCAGCAGCGCATATTCCAGCGCATCTGCTTCCTGCATCTGTCTGTGGAAAGTTTATGAAAACATCAACAACTGCTGTTGGATATTCGCTTAAGTCAACAACAGGAGCTAAAGCTTTCTCTGTTACCATTGAAATCTCCCTTGCCCTTCTGTTTGGGCCAGGCCTTACCCTATCTCCTGATCCTGAAAAAGGCAGCATTTCATAATTGCACCTTAAAACCCCTTTTTTAGGGTCCTGCATATATTTGGGGTGCAGCTCTCTAGGGCCATAAACAGCTGCATATGCCTCTGTCTTTCCTATTCTAAAGTAAGCTGAGCCATCAGCCCTTGGAATTACACCTGCCTTTGCATCCATTTCCCTTAATTCATCAAAGCTTTTTCTTCCGTCTAATCTTTTAGTGTAAGCCATCTTAATCACTTATCTCCTGTTCTTCTTCTGTTTCTTTTGATTCTTTTTCTGCTGCTTTTATTTTTCCTTTTGTCTTTTTTTCAAGGAATTCTTTGATTCTTTCTGTCAAGCCTTCTAAGTGGCTTTCCTTTTCAATCTTTTTTATTGCTTCAACAGCAATCACTTCCATTTCAGGATCTCCTTCAAGCCAGACAAAGCCGTTCTGCCCGACTACGATTTTGCAGCCTGTTGCATCTTTGATCATCATCACCATGCTTCCCTGTTTTCCTATTATTCTTGGGACCTTATGGGTGTTTACCTCAAAGATTCTTCCGCCTGACAACTTTCTTAATCCAGGCCCTCTTGTTGTAACGTCAATGTATTTCATGTTTGTAACTTTTACGATCTTGCAGACAATATAATCACCTAACTCATAAAATTTTGACATATCAATAGGCCCTCTTGAAATTTCCCTTACAGACAACAATGCCTCGTAGGCACAGTTAACATTAAGCCTCCATCCCATCATAAGTATATCTGTAACTTTGCCTATGACAGTATCCCCATATCTTGGATTGTATCTTCCTGTCAGCGGTATAAGCTTCAGGACTTTTCCGTCAATCTTCACCATGCCAAGCCTGTTGGCCCTTATTGTATTTTCCAGCCTGTATGTTCCGAAGGACGGAAAAAAGTCCATTCCTTCTGCCAAAACTTCTCCAGGCACAACAACATCCTTGTCTTTGCATAATAATTTGCTTTCTTCCATTTTTATCACTCTATTACGTCTGTTTGTACATCTCCGTGTGTGAAGCCGTTTATCTTGTCATAGAAATCAGCCTCGACTCCTGCAGGTATTTCTATAACGCACTGGTAGCTTCCGTCATTATTCCATTTTTCATTCTGAGGCTTTGCGAACATGCTTAATGTATGGTATGCCTTTGAGGCATATGCTGATGGTATTATCACCATTATCTTTTTTGTTGCAAAGCTTATAGGCATCACAGGCTTCAGCTTTTTCAGAACATCATCCACCTGGTCTTCTGCCGTCCTAAACTCATTGATCTTGATTTTTGCCTCTTCAAATGCATTCTCTATCCTTTGTGGAGGGATAGGAAGCTTTGTTCTCGGGTCAATCCCGTTTCTGTGGATTATATCCATTATTTTTTTTCTTTTTCTTTCCCTTACCTGCTCCCTGTATTCAAGAGTAAGCTGGATCTCCCCTTCCTGCAGTATCTTCTTTGCAATCTGCAAAACATCATCTGTTCCAAAAAGCTCTTTAAGCTTGTGCTCTGAGGTATGCTCTCCCTGGCTAACATCGTTGAATATTTTCTCTGATTTCAGAACATCTTTGACATCAACATTTTTTCCTTCTTTAAAAGAAATTGCCAGGTCAGGGTCAACTGCTATCTCAAACTTAAGACCGCCTTTCTTCAGTTTTGCAAGATTGAAGGCAACCCTTTCCCCTTCCATTGTAATTCTGCCTTTGATGCTCATTTCTTCTTAACTTCCTTGAATACTGCTTCTATCTTGTCCCTTGCAACTTTTGTAAACTGCTTGTTTGTTGTATTTACATAAGCAGCATCGATTCTTTCAACACTGAAGTTGTCATCAAGAACTTTAGTTAGTGATCTTATTGCAATTTTCAATCCATCTTCGATTGAGATGTCTTTTTTATATTCCTTTTTCAGAATTTCCTCAATCTCTGTATCTCCTTCGCCGATAACAACAGCATAGTATTGGAAATAAATTCCAGTAGGGTCTGTCTGGTAAAGGCTTGGGCCGTTGTCATCCACACCACATAACAATAGAGAAACACCGAAAGGCCTTAAGCCTCCCGACTGTGTGCATATCTGCTTCAAATCGCATATTGCTTTTACAACACTTAAAATATCTATAGGATTGTCGTATGTAACTCTATGCTGCTGTGCTTTTAGCTGCGCTGTCTCAACAAGAACCCTTGCATCAGATAATATTCCTGCTGCTGTTGCAGTGATATGGTCATCAACTTTGAATATCTTTTCAACAGCTTCTTTTACTATCAAAGAATCTACCAATCTCTTGTCTGTTACTAACAGCACTCCGTCTTTGCAAACCATTCCTATGGCTGTGGAGCCCTGCTTGACTGTTTTCTTGGCATACTCTACCTGCAATAATCTTCCGTCAGGGCTAAACATTGTTATTGCCCTGTCATATCCCATTACCTGATGGCTCATTGATGGCTGCATGTTCTTACCTCCTAAGCTGCTATATACTTATTTTCAGCCTTTTTCAGCACTCCTGAAACGCCCAATGTATGAAATGTAACATTGGCATTGTTGATCATTTTGACAAGCATAAGGCTTGTTTTAAGCCCTTGTACATGCCTGTTATTCACTTTTAATATACCTCTCTGCTTTGCTTTGTTGTACTTGTCTTGCAGTACCCATAAGCCTGCTTCAGCTGTTGTTTTTTCTCCTAAAAAGCCGAGTGTAGACTGCCAGATAGCCTCAGAAACAGCCTTTAAGTCGTTTATTGGCTGTTTTGAGATGATTTCAAAGGCTAAATAGCGTTTTCTCTCCTTTAAACTTGGTATAACCGGTTTGATATGCTTTTTAATCTATATTCACCCTATAACAGTTTTTATTAACTGAGAAAGCGCTTAAAAGCGTTAGTTCCTTCTCTTTTCACAAAAATTAAGATGAAGCTGGGGTTTTTAAAGTTGTTGGTTTTTGAGAGAAAGCTTAGATTAAGATTACATTTTTCTAATCTTAAAGTAGTAAAAATAGAAATATTTAAATAATGGATTATTTTAAATATAGAAAATAACATGGTTAATGAACAATTAGCATTTTTGAGCAATTATCCAAAAGGAATATACAGGATGCATTTTCTAAGTAATTTAACTGATGAATTGAGATTAGATTCAGATGATAGGGCAGAGATTGAAGAAAAATTGATACGCTTTTATTCCAGGGGAGATGTTTATATTCAAACACCGGAAGAATTTCTTCAAAGATGGCTAAATGGCCGTTCAGGCAAAACTCTAAGGCTACCTAGTTTAGATGGTGTTTGCCAAGGATTTGAACTACAAATACCACATGTCATGGTGGATACATTTAAAATAGACGGTTTGGCAATCGCTTCTGATTTCGGATATACTGGGGATTTTAGAGATAATGTGGTTTTTGCAGTTAACGATATTCCTTCTCAAAGGGTCTTGACTTATCACGACAGGCATGGAGAAGAGATAAAAAAGAGTCCATCAGGAATTAAACCTTTGGTTCACAAGCCAATTTATGATTGGGGAGAGCCTAATCAATTTCCTTTTGAATCATTGAATCCAGGAAAATCTCTTGATTATACTTGGAGCATGATCAATATAACTCCTGAAGAAGTTTATGATGCTCTAAAAAGGGTTGGTTTTCGTTGGCAGTGAAAATTAAACTTCCAAAAAGATTGGAACTAAAAGTTGGCCCTGACCTCTCAAAAGAAAATCCGCTTGCTGTATTTAAACACAAAAAGATTGCTGCATTTTTTGAGGAAGATTATGGAAGAAAGATTGATAGGTATTCTTTGTATATTGATAAAGTATTGAATTTAACAACATACAATCCAGAAGATGTAATTGTCGACCTTGGCTGCGGAACAGGTTTTTCAACACAAAGAATCCGTATTATGAGTCCTGATGCAAGAATTATTGCTGTTGATCCTTCAGAAGCCATGCTTGAATACACCAGAAAAAAATTTGAACAAGATAAAAATATAGAATTTAAAATAGCGCCTGTAGAAGAACTCTCAACAGTTGTCCAAGGAGCTGATAAAATTGTATCAGTTAACGCATTTGATTATTTTTTAAATCCTCAAACAGCATTTCAGGAAATTTACAAAGCACTAAAACAGAATGGAGAGTACATATTCAATGTAACTATAAGGGGTCAAGAAATTATTTCCATGGATTCATATTTTCTTGGGATAGTTGGAAAGCTGCTTAGCGAGGAACATGGGCGCCAAATAATATTAACTAGAAATAAAGAGCTTAGGCAAGATTATGCACAGTCAGATTTTCAGGCATTTGGCCAAAAGAATGGATTTAGTGTTGAATATTATGAAGAAGATAGATCTACTTATAGTGAAAATAACCTAAGGAAAGATTACGAAAAAATACTTGGCCTAATTAATGATAATTTAAGAACAACCATTGGCAGTGTAAGGGCAGAACATTTGTTAGTAAAAGCAATAAATAATTTTCAGAGAGTTAAAGAGCTTTCAGATTGGCTTGTAGGCAAGGATATAGGTGAAAGTGTACGCGACAGGCATGCTTATGTACACCTAAGAAAAATATAGCATACCATTAACTTTAAATATTACCTATCCTAAAAATCAATACATGGACAAGTGCACGGGCTGCGGAAAGGGAGCAAGAAAAGATGATCTGTACTGCAGGCACTGCGGAGAAGAGCTTCCTGATGTAGAGACTTTTGAGTGCGAGTGCGGAGCTGATATTGAGGAAAGCGATAATTTCTGCCATGAATGCGGCGCTGAGTTTGAAGGCACTGCTGATGAATAGAAGTGAAAAATTAAGCCCTTAAGTCATACTTTGTTGCAGACTTTATTTCTACATTTATTTTTTCTCCAATATTGTAATCTCCAGAAATGATTATTGGCTTGTAGGCATAATTTCTCCCGACAAAGGTGTTGTTTTTTCCGTATTCGTCAACCATAACTTCGCCTTTCCAGCCAACCCACTCTTTGTTTTTTTCAAGGGCAAGCTCTTCAAAGACTTCTTTTAATCTTGAAGACCTTTCTTTAGTTATTCTTCCTGGAATCTGCTCCATACCTGCTGCAAGTGTTCCAGGCCTTGCCCAGAATCTTGAAATGTTCAGAACAACAGGCTTGATTTCTTTAATAACTTCAATTGTCTCCTGAAACTCTTCCTCTGTCTCAGTCGGAAAGCCGCAGATTGCATCAGTTGCAATTGTTATTTCTGGTATTTCTTTTTGCACTTTTTTTACAATGGCCAAAAATTCATCTTTTGTATAGTTTCTTTTCATTAACCCAAGTATCCTGTTGCTTCCTGCCTGCATGGGAATATGAAGGAACTTGAACATTTTTGGATGGTTTAGGATTTCAATTAATTCTTCTTGATATTTGATAAAATGGTCAGGATTGCCCATGCCTAATCTTATCTTATAATCGCCTTCAGTTTCCAATAATTCTTTCAACAACCAAACAATATTTGAATTAATATCCTGGCCATAAACAGCAGTATCTTCTGATGTCAGCCAAATTTCTTTGCATCCGTCTTTGACTGCATTTTCAAACTGCTTTTTTATTTCTGAAACTTCAAAAGAAAGCAGATGGCCGCGTGAGAATTTTGTCTTGCAGAAAGTACAGCTTCCTAAGCAGCCATTGTTTATCGGAATTATTTCAACAATTGGATTTTTTCTTATTTTTGGAAGGTTTAATCTTGGATTATGGCTTTTCTGCAGCAAAACTACCCTATTATCATTCAATGTCTCCCTTGCAACATTTACAATGCTGGATATCTGTGTTGTTCCTATGATTGAAAAACCCTTCAGCTTTGTATCAACATAGCTTCTCTCAGCCTGCGGCACACACCCTGCAGCTATTATTTTCTTTTTCTGCTGCTCAAGCTCCTTCAGCCTTTTGAAGAACTTGCTCTCAGCAAGATTTTTCACAGTGCAGCTATTGACTATAACCAAATCAGCATCCTCTGCGCTATTGACAACCTTGTACCCTTCTTCCTTTAGCAGCCCTGCCATTGTCTCTGAATCAGACTGGTTATGGCTGCAGCCGTACGTTTCCAGATAGATTTTCTCTGTATGCATGTATATACAGAAAATACCAAATATTTATAAATTTTGATGCCATATATAGCTCTAGGTATTCATAGGCTGATGATAGAGCTTGGTGGAAACATAACATTGGTAGGGTTTACGGACCTAGAGCCTGCAAAGCTCATTGTTATAAAGAAATTAGTCGGCAATTATGCAAGAAGAATGTCTAATTCTGTACAGAATTTCGAGAACCTGACAGTGACCCTTAAGTCTATTCATGGAGAAGACGGTAAGGTTGAGCTTCACTCAAAGCTCATGGCAGGGGGGAATCATATAACTTCTGAAGTTACTGATTTCAACCTATTCTATGCGCTAGACAAATCTTTAAATAAGATAATAAATTCACTGGATGCATGAAAACTAATATTGTTGCTCTAATTGGTGTTGGATTATTGTTTCTTGGAATTATTTTTATTATTATAAGCTCTTTTCTTCAGGCAGATAAAAACACAAAAACAAACGTAGCTGTCGGCGGCTTCATTGGCCCTATACCGTTCGGCTTTTTCTCAAGCAAAAAGATGATTGCTCCGTTCTTTATTATATTATTGTGCCTGGTTATTGTTTATTTTGTTTTGAGAAAATATATGGTTTAGCTTCTTAAAAGAATAAAACCTGAAAGAGAAGATAAAAATAATAAATAGAATAAAAAATTTAGCTGCATCTAAATGCAATTTTAGATTGCTTTGCGGCTCTGCTTGCTTCAACATAATTGATAAGCTCTTTTCCGAATGTGCTTTCTCCTGTTCTTATTACTGTATCAACAGTGCACGTTACGGATTCGCCTTCTTTTACTAAGTTCGTTCCGCAAGCTTCCATTGTGTTCTTTATCCTTCTTCCATTTACTTCCAAAGAAAGTTCCATCTCGTCCCTTTCTTCTCCAAACTTGATATACTCAAGCGTATAGTCAACTCCATCGTTATTGGTAAAGGTAAAGCCAATCTTCTGCTCGTCAATGCTGCATGTTATTCCTGAAATGTCTGTTTCTGCTTCAAAGCTGCGCTCTTCATAAGTTCTGCCTGATGTTGTTTCTTCTTTAAGAATTTCAACATTTGCTGCGCTAGGCACTGCTAGCTTTGCTTCAGTTTCCTGTTCCATGCTTTCTGCTGTTTCTGGAGCTTCTATTCCTTCAGCAGGCTGCTCTGGCATAGGTTGTATAGGTGCTGCTTCCTTAGCCTCTCTTTTACAGCCTACAATAGCCAGTAGAAGAACAATCATTATTATTGTGATAATCTTATTCATCTCAACACCTCCGTACCCTGTAGAAAAGAGTATCAGTTTAAATATGTTTTGGTCAAAGGCAAAGAAAGCAAAAAATGCAAAACATTTATATAATAAAAAGCTAATAATAACAGAATTGATGAAGCTTTTACATCAAAAATGGGGTGGTAAGAAATTTTTTTCTGTTCTTGTAGATAAAATAAGCCCTAATGCTCATAATATTAAAAATATGGTGATGCAAAATGGCAAAAATATGCCCTGTCTGCGGATTTGAATTAGAACAGAGTGATGTATACTGCCAGGAATGCGGCAATGATATAGAATAACCAATAGTATTGAATGATAGGAGGTGAACAAATGGCAAAGAGAAGAAGAAAGGCAGCAAAGAGAAGGCCCAGAAGAAGAGCAGCTAGAAGGAAAGCTAAGAGGAGGGTATCAAAAGGAGGAGCTGCTCGAAAAGCAAGAAAAGAGCTTTCCAAAGCCAACAGAAAGCACAGGTCTGAAACCAAGAGGCTGAAAAAGAAGATCAGATCCCTTGAAAAAAGGCTAAGAAAGAGGAGAAGGTAAATCTTTTTTTATGTTTTATGTGTGCTGCTTTATGCAGCATACATCTTTTTTCTTGTTTTCTTTTAGATTTTATAATATGTAAGCTCGTTTATAAAAGGGTACATTTTTAAAGAAGAGTATTAACTGTTGATATATGGTTTATCCAAATTTATGGGATACAATATCTTAATTTGCAATATTCATACTTGGTGTTTCCTCTATTATTTTAGTAGCTAGGAAAAATAAATGGGGGTTTGTTTTAGGGTTGATTGCACAGCCGTTTTGGTTTATCACTTCTTTTTTAAATAAGCAGTGGGGTGTATTTTTTGTTGCTTTTGCTTATACAGCCTCCTGGGCTTATGGAATATATGAGTGGTTCTATAAAGATAAAAAGAGAATAGTTAACAGTAGGATTAAAAAGAAAAAGAGAATAAAAAAATAAAAATTTATCCTACATTGCACTTAAAGCTTAAAACTGAAATGTAGTTAGAAGTTTCGATCTTCAGCCTGTTGTACTGCTCAGCGCCTGTATTTGTCTTTCCAGACCTGAAGAATGCATTCAAGTCTGAACAGGTAATTGTTTCTCCTCCCTTAATCTGTTCTGCTCCGCACTTTTCAGGCGCTTCGTAGAACCTTCTTCCATTCAGGGAGATTCTTGATGCAGGCTTGTCCTTTGCTTCAAGAGCTCTTACCAATCCAAGCTCATAGGTTCCATCATCCATGTTGGTAACCTTGAATGATATCTTTCCGACATTGCTTACTGTTGTTGTCGGGTCATACTCTTCATTTATGTAGCAGTTTACATCTGAAAATGCAACTTCTTTAACAAATTCATTAGACTCCCCAACGTTTTTTATGAATGTAGTTGAAGTTTCTTCTTCAATTGCTTCTATCTTGCCAAGATTTGTCACCAAGGTAACTGCTTCATGGCCGATTGTCTCTTCAGCAACTATCTTTTCAGGCGGAACAACTTTTTCAGCCGCTTCTGGAGCTGCAGGAGCCTCAGGAGCCGCTTCAGGGGCTTCCCTTCCCATCCTGAAAATTAAAAACAGAATTACTATTACAACTATAGCGCCTATAATGTAGTTTATATTTGATTTTTTAGGCGCTGCTTTTGCTTGTTCCTTCTTTTTAGCCATATTTTACACCTCTAAATTAAGGTAATTTACTGCGTAGTTGCTTTGCTATTTATATATATTTTGGTTTTTAGGCCACTCGAAAGGTTTATATTTAAAGCTGTACCTCCTTTTAATTAAGGTGGTAGAGCATGTCAAAAGGCAGAATAGAGGCCAGAGAGATTCTAGATTCTAGGGGAAATCCTACTGTTGAAGTTAAAATATGCTCTATAAAAGGAGATGCAATAGCAAAAGTGCCTTCAGGAGTTTCTACTGGAAAATATGAAGCCCTGGAATTAAGAGACGGCACTATGCGCTTTCATGGCAAAGGCGTTACAAAAGCAGTAAAGAACGTAAGCTTGATCTCAAATAAAATAAGATCAATAAATTTTGCAGAGCAGCAGAAATTAGACAGGGCAATGATAAATTTTGACGGCACACCAAACAAATCAAGATTAGGCGCAAATGCAATCCTTGGAATAAGCATGGCTGCTGCAAGAGCTGCTGCAATTGAAAAAAATCAGCCATTGTATAAACACCTTGGAAGCTTGACAAAGAAAAAAACAACTATGCCTGTACCTTTCTGCAATGTAATAAACGGAGGAAAGCATGCAGGAGGAAAGCTTGCAATGCAGGAGTTTATGATTGTGCCTGTGAAAGCCAAGAATTTTCAAGAAGCTGCGCAATGGGCAAGCGAAGTTTACCATATACTAAAAGATATTATAAAGAAAAAATACGGGCTTTCTTCTGTTAATGTCGGGGATGAAGGCGGATTTGCTCCTGATGTTGACAGCGCCTATGATGCATTGAACCTGCTAGAAAAGGCAGTAAGCGAAGCAGGCTACAGCAAAAAGATAAAGTTTGCAATTGATGCAGCTGCATCAGAATTCTACAGCCATGGAAAATATATTGTTGACAGGATAATGTCGCAGAAAGAGCTGCTTGACCATTATATTGACCTTATAAGGTCGTATCCTGTTATATCTCTTGAAGACCCTTTTGACCAGGATGACTTCAACTCGTACAAAGACCTGATGAAAAAGGCAAGAATCCAGATAGTAGGGGATGATTTGCTAGCTACAAATGCAACTAGAATACAAATGGCACTGGACAGGGGATTGTGCAATGCCCTTCTGCTGAAGGTAAACCAGATAGGCACAATAACAGAAGCATTAGAAGCTGCAAACTTAGCAATGAAAAACAAATGGAATGTGATGGTAAGCCATAGAAGCGGGGAAACAGATGATACTTTTATTGCTGATTTGGCAGTTGCTCTTGGCTGCGGCCAGATAAAGATAGGAGCTCCTTGCAGGGGAGAAAGGATTGTAAAATTCAACAGGCTTATGGAAATTGAGAATGAGCTGGGAAGCAAGGCAAAGTTTGCAAGATGGTAAGCCAAGGCATAATCCCGGATAAATTCTTTATTATTGCAGGACCATGCGCAATTGAAAATGAGAAGCTGTTCTTTGGCACAATTGATTATGTGAAAAACTCTGCTGACATTTTCAGAGGGATGATTTTCAAGCCGAGAACCAGTCCAGAATCTTTTCAGGGAATCGGCGAAGAAAATCTTGATAAAGCATTAGCAATCCTAAAAAAGGCAAAAGAAAAATACAAAAAGCCAATTGTAAATGAAATCATGGAAATAAAGCAGATAGAAATTCTTAATGATTATGTTGACATATTCCAGGTTGGAACAAGAAACTGCCTTAACTACAGCCTGCTGAAAGCTTTAGGAAAGCAGGAAAAGCCAGTTATTCTTAAGCGCGGATTCTGCGCAACAATGGAAGAATGGGTTGCCGCTGCTGAGTACGTAACAAACGGCGGAAACAATAATGTAATCCTTTGTGAGAGAGGAATAAGGACATTTGAAAAGGCAACGAGAAATACCCTTGACTTAAGCATTGTCCCATTGCTGAAGCAGAAAACAGGGTTTAAAGTGATAGTTGATCCTAGCCATTCTACAGGGAACAGGGATTTAGTTATTCCAATGGCAAAAGCTGCAAAAGCATGCGGAGCAGACGGTTTGATAGTGGATACGCATATTGCCCCTGAGCAAGCAAAGTGCGACGGCCCGCAGGCATTGACAAAAGATATGTATATTAAGATGGTTGAGGAATTAAAGAAGATTTAGACTTTTACCACAAAATCAAAATAATCATCCCATGGATTCTCTAATTCCATCATCTGCTTTATTGATAATTTATCAAAATATTTTCTAAAAGGCCTCATTGAATTCCCATGGGCAGAAATTGCAACGTTTATTTTTTCTTTTTTTATTTTCTTAAGCAAATCTTTGATAAAAGCGTTGACTCTTTTTTCAACCATCTTTATGCTTTCACCCTGGGGAGGTGCAACAGTGTATGATCTCCTTATAGTATGCAGTTCTGCTTCGCCATGCTTTTGTATCAGCTCTTTTTTCTCTTTTTCAGAAAGATGGTTTATTTTATGCCAGTGCAGAAGCATTTTATAATATTGTTCTCCTTTTTCTTTTGCAAAATAAGAATGCGATTTGCCCTGCAGCTTTCCATAGCTTCTTTCAATCATCCTGTCATCAATTATTATTTTCCTGCACTCCGGATGGTATTTTAAAACTTCCTTTAATGTGTCCTTGGAGCGTGAAAGCCTTGTTTGGTATGCAACATCAATATTCTTGTTTTTTAATTTCCTTGCAATAACTTTTGCCTGTTTCCTGCCAAGAGGAGTAAGCTTGGAATCCTTCCAGCCGGTAAAAATATGGTCTTTGTTGTAGTAAGTCTGGGCATGCCTGAAAAGATAGATATGGCACTTTGTCTTTTTTGATTTTCCTTTTTTTGGTGTTGATTTGGTTTTCCTATTTTTTGCCATTGCAGGGCTTCAGCCTTTTATGTTTAATAAGTTTTCGTTTTATAGGTTAAGTCATGTAGTGTTCGTGCCAATGCTGCGCTCTGTTCGCTTCTGCTTTTGTTCTCGCAATCGAGGCGCTTTCGCAAATGCTTCCTTAATTGGAGCACAGTGCTTGGCAGCATTGGCACTTGACTTAACTAGGATTTATAGGAAAAAATAAAAACATAGAAGAAAACCAGCCAATAATGGAGCTTCAAGACATCAAAAAAGGCATTCCGGAAAAGCTGTATTCTGTGCTTGAAAAGGAAGGCATTCAGGAATTAAGGCCTGCGCAGGAAAAAGCAATAAAAAAAGGCCTTTTGGAAGGTGAAAGCCTGTTGGTTTGCACCCCGACTGCTTCAGGCAAAACACTAATAGCAGAGTTAGCAGCTGTTAAATCCATACTTGAAAGAAAGGGAAAAGCCATCTACATAGTTCCTCTTAAAGCCCTGGCGACAGAAAAATACAAGGATTTTGAAAAGAAATATGGAAGCATGTTTAATGTTGCACTGTCAATAGGTGATGTTGACTCTCCTGAACCCCATTTGGCAGCAGCTGACTTGATAATAACAACTTCAGAGAAGCTTGATTCTTTGATAAGGCACAAGATTGCATGGCTGAAAGATGTTAAAGTAGTTATTGCTGATGAAATCCATTTGCTTAATGATACAAGCAGAGGGCCGACACTGGAAATTCTTATCACAATCCTTAGGCAGCTGCTTAAAGACATACAGATTATCGGTTTAAGCGCAACAATAGGGAATCCAGAAGAATTAGCAGACTGGCTGAATGCAAAGGTTGTAAAAGATTCCTGGAGGCCAGTTAAGCTGCACAAAGGGATTTATTTGCAGGGAGAAATTGAATTCTATTAATTGATTCTATAGATTATTTTAGCCCCACATTCTTCCCATCATTGAGCCGCCCATAAAACTGAACATTGTTGCGGCAAAGATCAATGAAAGCAAAAGTATTATTGCTCCAATTATTATTATTGGCATTAAAACTGCCAAAACAGCCCTTCCTAATGAAAGCGAGTGGACATGCTGGACAATGACAACTCCAACAACAATCATCCATAATCCTGCCAAGCCAACTACTAATCCTCCTAAGAAGGGAATCAATCCCAAAATGCCAACCCACTGCAAAACATTGGCAATGCTCCATGACCTGAACAATTCCATATACTGGGCTTTTCCTCCCAGAAGAATTGCAAAAAAATGAACAATTGCTACGCCTATAAATGCAGCAATCACAAACCATATTGGATTTAGTACAACTGCAAAGATATTCCTCTGCCCGAATGCATGGGCAACTCCTGCAATGATAAGAATCAATAATCCATATTTAAAGGCATCCTCATCCTTTGCAGCCTTGGTAATAGCTTTACTGTTAAGCTTGATTATCTCTATACCTTCTTTAACATAATCTGAAAATGCCATAAAATTAAGAAATAAGCTGTAGTTTAAAAAGCTTTTTGAAAAAAGAAAGCTACTACAAAGTGGGGAAAATTTATAAATATTGTATTAATATCCCTACTTTCCATGAAAATAAAGCAACCGAACGCAGGCAATACCAAAGGCATTGAAAATTTTCTATTGCACGGCATGGGCTATGCCTTGCTTCCAAAACTATCCAAGGAGCAAAGAGAGGCCATAATAAACAGCAATGACATGTCTCCACTTGAAGGCACTATTCTTGCAATGTTAGGCGTAAATCAAAAGCCATCCTTATTTGGCAGCGAAAGGAAAACAGCTTATTTTCCTTTGCCTACAGAAGGATACGAAGAAGCCCATGGTTGTAGATATGGCGTTGAGTATATCGACAGAAGATTTCATGGAAAAGATCTGCATAAAATTTTAAAAGATATAAACAAAAAGTATTTTAGAAGTAGGGGGAAAACTGAAATGAGCAGTGAATCTGTAAAATTTGAATGCAGAGACTATAATGAAAGAGGCTCACCTTTTGCAATAAAAATTTATTATGAAGCAGGAAGATTTTACTTGCTGTTCAATACAAAAAAAGATGTTTACGAAAAAATAAAAGATCATGTAAAAAGGTTTAATTTTGGGATAGGTTATGTAGCTGAAAACAAGATTATGCTTTATGACCCAATTAATGTGCCAAAATATGCTGCAAAGAAGCTTGCAGAGCTTGAGAAGAAGCAGCGAAGATTTAAGGAAAGAAGAGAAAAAAACAAAGGCAAAATTGAAGATGAAGAGATAAAGACACTCGGAGAAATTGCACTATTAAGATCAATCATCGATTATAAGCAAGCTCCGCAAAGAAGGTTTATTTCTGAAGTATCTGTAAATGGGTCTGGTGAAGAAAAAAGAGTGATTTCAATAGAGATTAAAGTAATCCCAAAGGACGATAAGAAAGCTCCATTTTCTATGGAATCTGTTTTGGTAGAAAGGGTGGAAAGGCCAAAAAAAATTGAAGATGAAGATAGGTTAACAGTACAGCAGCGATCAGAACCCAAGGCTTCTGAGGATGATGCTTTTGTCGAATTCCTTTAAGTCAGTGTGCTTCTGGCCCATGCCGATAAAAATTATTGGCTTTTTTGTTACGTAAGAAACAGAGACAGCTGCTCCTCCTTTCTCATCCACATCTGCTTTTGTCAATATTATGCCGTCAATATCAACAGCCTTGTCAAAGCTCTGCGCCTGCTCAATGCAGTCGTTTCCTGTTATTGACTCTCCTATGAAGATCTTTAAGTCAGGCTTTGCAACCCTTATGATCTTCTTCATCTCATCCATCAGGTTAACATTTGCATGCTGCCTTCCTGCTGTGTCTATTAAAACAGCATCTATCTTTTTTGCCTCTGCATATTTTATTGCATCAAATGCAACAGCAGCTGGATCAGAGCCGTAATCATGCTTTATCAGCTTTACTCCAAGCTTGTCTGCGTGCTCCTGAAGCTGCTGTATTGCGGCAGCCCTGAATGTATCGCCTGCAGCAAGAACAACTGTTTTTTTCTTATCAAGCAATAGCCTTGCAATCTTTGCAATAGTGGTCGTCTTTCCGCTTCCATTTACTCCCACAAAAACAATAACATATGGCTTTTTCTTTTTAATTTCGTCAAAGATATTTATCCCTTTTACAGAAAAAAGGCCATCTATTGATTGCTTCAATGCTTCTTCTATTGTATTCTGAACTTGTCCTCTTTGTATTCTTTTTTCAACAATTGATTTTTTCAAATCATCTTTTATCTTCTCAATAGCATCAACAGCAACATTATTTTCAAGCAAAACAACCTCAAGCTCCCAGAACAGCTCGTCAAACTGCTTCTCAGAAAGGACTTTTGTAGTTATCTTTTCCCTTACAGACTCAAGAATCCCTTTTTTTTCTTTTGCTTCAGCAGCCTCTTCTTTTTCTTCAGCTTTTTCTGCAGTTATCCTTTCCTTTAGCTTTCCAAAAAAGCCTTTTTTTTCTTCTTTTTTTATTTCTTTTTTCTCTTTTTGTTTTTTTTCTTCTGGCAGTTTTTTCTCAACAATTTTTTCCTTTTTACCTGCCTTCTTCTTCGGCTTTTCAGCTGTTTTTTCAGCTACCTCGTCCTTGGCAGCCTTGTCTATATCCTTTGAGAACTTCTCTACTGCTCCCTTCAGCTTTTCCTTAAAAAACTTGAACATATTGCAAATAACAGAAATATCCTTTATAAAACTTATGCTCTCTTAATATGCCTTTTAACAAAGCTCTGAAATGCTATAAAAGCCAAAATCGAGAATATTAACACAACACCCAGTATTGTGTCCAGAGGCAAAAATAAAGCAGTTAAAGGAACAGCCAATATAGCCAGTGCAGAAAATATCCATAAGAAAGCAATAACACTTTCATGCTCTTTTCTGTCAAACATATCCCCTATTAAAGCAAGGCCGATAAACTGAGGCATTGACATATATGCTGCCATGCTTAAAGCAGCAATAATAAACCATAACATTGTTGTCGTGTTAAGCAATATAAGAATTGCAAATATATTCAATAAGATACCTAGATAAAAAAACATCTGCCTGTTAAACCTATCAGAAAGTTTTCCAAAAATGTATGCTGTTAACATAGGTACAAGATAAAGCAAAAAACTAATCTTGCCGATCATTTCTATTCCAAAGCTTTCAGAAACCTTCAATGGAAGGATTGTAATACCAACACCTAAAACCAAATAAGAGGAAAAATAAAGCAAGACTAGAGGCCATATTTTCTTATATTTACACACTAAACCTATATCTTTTATGGGTTTTCTCTTTATTTCAACTTTTTTTTGCCCTAGTTTCAATAAAATAAAAGCTCCGGCAAGACAAACAATAGAATAAATCAAATAAACATTGGTAACAGCTAAAAAGTTTAATAAATAACTAAAAATAAGCAAGCCTGCAATTGTGCCTATAAATCTAGCAGATGTAAAAAATCCTGCATTTTCGCCATAATGCTTTTTGCTTGCTGCTTTCAGCAAATAGGCTCCCTGGCTTGTCCATAGCAAAGCGGCTGACATCCCAAGCAAAGCTGCAAATCCATACATAACAAGCCTGTTGCCAAAAGTGATTGAAAAGATAAAAGCAGAATACACTAGGCCTGCAAAAAACATTGATTTCTTCAGGCCGATATAAGATATGATAGTTGGTGCAACCAGGTTTGTAATTGTAAAAAATCCGTAAATTAAAACCAAAGAGATAAGCGCAAAATCAGTATGGCCCTGTAGCCTAAAAGTGGCTGTCAAATGAGCTTCGCTTGAAGCATACGCAAAAAATAATAATCCGAACGCAGCTGCAAGAATTGTTACGTCTTTATCGATATTCTTCATTTCACTGACAGTTCCATAAGCTCGTGCTCTATTTCCATTGCCTTGCCTGTCAGCTCTTCAACATGCTTAAGGACATCTTCCCTGTGATTTTGCATCTCAACTATCTGGTCCTCTATAAGCTTCTTTGTGTCGGGAACTGACTTTTTAACATTTGTACTTGAGCCTACATTAACAAACAAATTCTTTGTATTTTTTATTTCTGCCTTTACGAATATTCCGCCGCTTATAGGCACAAGAATTTCAGTGCCTTCTCTAACCTCAGCCAACTCATCAAGGCTGCCAACAACTGCCCTAAGCTCCATTGTCTGGACATCCAAAGCCTGAAGCTGCTGACTGAGATGCCTTATCTGCTGGTCCAGCATCTGCATTTCCATGTATTTTGCCTGAAGTGCTTTTTCATTCAATGTTTTTTCCATTTTACAGTTTTTTTAATAAATTCCTCAAAGCTTCTTCGTAATCGTCAATCCCTAATTCCAAAAACCCGTCTGCTTCAACAATAGTGCTTTCCTCATTTTCAAGTTTCTCAATTTCTTCCTTAACCAACAATTTCAATAATTCTTTTTCCTTTTCACTCAGCATATTTTCACCCCAAAAAGCCCAAAGCCTCGTCAATATTGGCTATTTCCGGTCCTCCGGAAGCATCCCCGACAACAAAGCCTTTGCTGTTGCACAAGACTCCTGAGCCAATATAAGGATTGGCCATATTGACAGTGCCTGTATATACAGGAACTTTAAGCAAATCCTTTATAAAGTTTATTTCAAACTCTGCAGCATCCCTATGGATCAGGCATCCTTTTTTGTTTATTATCCCAAGGCTGCCAACTGTATTTATGCCTGCAATTTCACCTGGCTTTAAGCTTACACCCAATGCCTGCCTTATCCTCTTTTTTGTATCAGCTGAAAAATCAGGATTAACCAATGCGCCGTTGTCATTGCATAATATATTATTGCCCAATGCTGTCAGCTTTGTCCCTATAAGCCTATAATTTATGTTCAGATTATCCAAAACCTTTAGCTCTTCTTCAAAAACAATGCTTGGCAGCAGAAGGCATTTTGAATTTCCTGCACAGAACGCGCCAATCAATGATGTTCCGCAAATAGTAACCTGATGAACAGGTACTTTAAGAGCTTTTTCAATCTTATGCGCTATTTTTTGCGGGACTTCTTTCCCAAGCAGGCAAAACTTGTCATTAGCAAAGCCATAAAGCCCTATATTAGGGTTGCCATTAAAATTAGTTATTAATATGTGCTCTTCCATCAGAATTATGCTTCTGCATCCTCTTCCTTAATGTCATCAAGGTTTTCAACAACTTTTCCTGCCAGGTTAATCTCAATCTCTCCAAAATGCTCTTTTTGCTCAAGGTCAATTTTTCGTTGGTTTGAAAGATGTAGCAAAGGAAGGAATGTCATCACTTTTCCTTCTCTTGAATCATTAGGCACAAGCTGGGAGAAAGTTATTTTACTGTCTTTTGTCTTGTAATGGCCTGCTATTTTTGAATATATCTGCCTCATTAAGTCTGAAATATCATACTTCTTTTCAGGAATCTCAACTGTTGGAATCCTGACTTCTCTTAGTATCCTTCTGTTCTTTACATCCAAGGCCTGCTGCAGTGCTTCTACAAGGTCATACACAGAGACTTTTCTTTTTCTTGGCTGAGGTGTTTTTGGTATTAATCTTATTCCCTTTACTTTTGGATACTTCTTTAATTCCTGCTCTTCTTGCATCAAGCTTTCTTCATCCTGCCCAGAAGCCATGTTGTCAAACAATGCAATATCATCTGAAATCAGCCTTTTGGATTTTATCTTCAGAAGAATAACAGCAGCAAGAACAACTTTCCCAGACAGCCTTAAGTCCGTCTCCTTCATCTGCTTAAGTCTGTCTACGAATTTTCTGGCAAGGTCAGAAACGTCAATATCCCAAGGATCCATCTGCTCTGTCTTTACAAGGTCATAGATAATAGACTGCCAGCTAATCTCATCCTGGTTCTGCAGTAAATCAAGTATTCTCTCGCTCATCCCATATGGAAAATAGATTATTTTCTTTATAAAGGTTTGCTTGTAAATTTAACAGAAAACTACTTAAACAGCCTTTTGTAAACCCTGCCATATGTCTTTGATCTTCAGGCAACTCTTTGACTTGGAAAGCAGCACATATACCTACTTATTGGCTGATCCTGAAAGTAAAGAAGGAGTAATTATTGATCCTGTTAAAGAACACTTAGAACGTGACGTACAGTTAATTAAGGATTTAGATATTAAACTAAAGTATGTTCTAGAAACTCACCTACATGCAGACCATATTACAAGTTCAGCTTTAATTCGTGAAGCAACTGGAGCAAAGATTTGTATAGGTGATTCTGAAGTAAAATGTGCAGATATTACAATAAGTGATGGAATGGAAATAGAGTTTGGAAAGTATACTATCAAGATCTTAGCAACACCCGGGCATACCTCTGGATGTAGGTGCTATTATGTTGATGGAATGGTATTTACTGGAGATACTTTACTTATCAGAGGGTGTGGAAGAACTGATTTCCAAGGAGGATCAGCAGAAACATTATACAAGAATATTAATGAAAAACTGTTTACATTGCCTGATCAAACATTAGTGTATCCTGCGCATAACTATAAAAGTTTGGCAGCATCAACAATTGGAGAAGAAAAACAATTAAATCCACGTTTAGCAAGCAAGAGTAAGGAGGAATTCATAGAAATAATGAACAACCTAAATTTACAATACCCAAAAAAGATGGATGTAGCAGTTCCTGCAAATAGGCAGTGTGGAAAGTAAAGCATATGTGAATTATGTCGTAACCTTTTTATATTGCCTATAAAACCAGATTTCCATTGGGCCCGTAGTTCAGCGGTCAGAACATCGCCCTTACAAGGCGGGGGTCGCCGGTTCGAATCCGGTCGGGCCCATTCCAAAAAAGAGGTTAAAATGAAAACTCTGTTGATATTGCTTATCGGTATAGGCATACTATGTCTTGTTATACTAATCTACATAGCAGCCAGAGCCATAAAGAAAAAAATACTTGAAAAAAGAAAGCCTGAGAAATATGATTTAATTCATTTAAGAGATAGCATTGAAAAATTAGAAAAAGAGGGCATGAAGGAAGAAGAGATAACAGAAAAGCTGGAAAAGGCTGGGTGGAAAAAGCTGCCTATAGAGCTGGCAATACATGAAGTGCACGTTCCGCATAATAAGCTTGACAAGCTTCAGACTTATGTTGACAAGCAGATTCTGAAAGCAAAGCCAAAGAGCCAGATAAAAGAAGAGCTTATGGATGTCGGCTGGACAGAAGAAGTAATCGATCTTGCCCTTGGAATAGAGCAGGACTAAAGCTTTTCAAGAACCTTAATGATATCAGTTATTTTCTTGATGACATAATCAGCCTCTTTATCTTTATAATCTTCTCTTTCTGCTAAAACCCTGTATTTTCCAAAATCCAGTCTTGCTGTTTTCATACCAAGCTCCCTGCCTATCCTTATTTCAAGGTCAAGCCTGTCGCCAACAACAAGGATGTGCTCTGGATGGAAGTCTGTCTGGTCAATTACATATCCAAAATAATCTCTTTTTGTTTGTATTGCTTCACTCACGGTGTCATGGTAGTATATATTTCTAAAATAATTACCAATACCAAGAAACTGTACTTTTTTCTTCTGCTGCTCAGGATCTCCGCCTGTAACAAGGTAAAGCCTGTATTTCTTTTTCAGCTCCTTCAGCAAATCATGAACGCCTTCAAAAACTTTTATGCCTTCTACATGGACACTGTGGTAGCTTGTATGTGCTTCTTCAGTTATCGCTGCCAGCTTATCCTCGCTTACTCCCAATTCCTTAAGCATTGCTTTTGTAATATTTCTGAAAGAAGGGCCATGTTCAGGAAACAGCTTCTGCCTTAGATCATAGCATTTCTCAGGCGTTATATCAATTCCTAAATTCGCCAGCAAGGGTATGATTTTCCTGCATGAAAGCTTTTCTGCTATAGGAGTAAGGGTATTTGTGCAGTCATACAAAGTATCATCTAAATCAAAAATTATTGCCTTTATCATTTTTTCTTAACAAGCCTCTTTAGCTGGGAAAAAGTCAGCTCCTCTATATCCTTTATAAACTTAGGCTTTTCTTTGAAGAAATCTTTCAGCGACCTGTTTACTTTCTGCGGGTCTTCTTTCTTTTTTCTTCTTCGCTTTGCCATTTTAAATAAAGCTTTTAAGTGATTTTTGCTCTTTTGATTCAATCTCCTGCTTTATATCAATTCCTGCAACATCAAATATGCCTTCCACTGCAGGCAGCACCTGATGGCTGATATAATATTCAGCATCGTAGTCTGATTTGCTTACCTCAACAGGAAGCTTTGCCCTTTTTGCAATGCTTTCGCCCCCCATCACTACGGTATATTCTATTATGCTTCCGGGGCCTACATGAAGGCCGAGGTTTTTCATCTTTTGCGCAACCATGACATGCGCTGATTTATGCTCATAATCCTGCACTTCCTTCTGCAGCATTGTCGTAATGATAAGCATGCTTACAGGAACACTATGATCCTTAAGGCTGGATATTATCCCTGCCACATAAGAAACAGCTTTATTTATATTATTTTCCTTTAAGACAGCAGTTAAAACCTCTTCCTGCACAACCCTTGCAATAATGCTCCAGTTTCTTTTTATGCTCTCAAAGCCATGGGCTTTTATCATGCCATTGCCACAAAGCAGCGCATACCTTTTCTTTGCGCCTGTTTTTGCCTTTGTCCTTACAAACATCGCCTTTTTGTAGAAATCCTCAATCTCCAATTCCATAAGCTCAGGCAGCTCAACATTTATCCTATCAACAAAATCATAAACATCTTTTTTTCTGCAGCTTTTTATGGAAACAAATATGCTGTCTGTGTCTGCATACAATATTTCAAAACCAGAGCTTTCGGCCTTTTCAGCCACCAGATTTATGTAATGCCTCCCCCATGCTGCTGTTGCTGCTGCGCATTCAAGCGAATACCATCTTGACATCGGATATGCAAAATACCCATAAAATGCGTTTGCCAATGACTTTAGAATTTCAGCCCTAAGCTCAAGCACATCATCCCCTTCCTTTTTTATTATCTCTTTTATCCTCATTCTTCTTTTGATCAAATCCTCAAGCACTTTGGGGATAAACCCTTTTTTGCCCTGGCAAAACCAGCAATCCATGCCTGGAGGAGATGCCTTCTGTGAATCATCGCAGTGCGAGTTAAGCGTGCTTAAAGAGATATTGTGGCTTGAAATGATTGTTGGGTACATGCTCTTGAAGTCAAAGACGCATATATTTTCGTAAATGCCGGGCTTTGGCTCCATAACAAAGCCGCCTTCATAGCTGCCGGAAATCCTTTCTGCAATGGCCTTTTCATCCGGCTTGCTTGAAATTATTTTATTGAAAGCTTTTGACTGCTTAATTAAGTACCATTCAGCAAGCTGGCTGTACCCTACCCTTGTAACATCATAAGGAGGAAGCGATATTATTTTTACAAGCTCTGCAATGTATTTTGAGATATTTTCATAAAGAAGAAACGCAAGCCTTGCATCGTTAAGATTGTACATGCAAAACTGCTCAATTGCTTTTTTATCTTTCCTGTCCCAGATTTCTGCCAGATCCTCTATCTTCACTTTATTTTTTCTTTCTCCTATAAGCTCTGCTGCAACGCTGTCCAGATCAAGAGAGCCTGCTTTGAGCTTGTCTGCCATAAAAGTTTTTATGAACTTGTAAACATCAATATGATTTATTCCTATTATTTTTACTGATTGGGCTTTTCCCTCAAAAATCCTCGGCTCAGAATAGTCAAAGCCAAAATCCAGTGGGATGTTGTACTTTTCAGCCCTTATCTTAAGGTAGGCAAAATCAAAGCCGTCTGTGAAGTATCCTGTTATTATGTCAGGCTTGTATTCCTCAACTACTTTCTTGAACCTTTCAATCAATGCTGCTTCACCATCTACGAAATCAGTATCCTTGTTTTCTGTGCTAAAATCTTTCCAAACTATTGTTTTTTTAAAGCCTTTCCCATAAACAGAAACCATAAGTATGGGAAATTCTTCAGGAACAAAGTTCAGGCCAAGTGGGTTGTATGTTTCAATATCAAATGCCAGCACTCTTTGCTCCTTCAGCTTTTCGCTTATCATCTCTATCCTGTCCGGCCGTAGTACAATATCTGCCTTTACGTTTTCCCTTGCCAATTCTCCTTCAGCTTCGTATAGCATAAAAGGCGTTATGCCTTTTTCAAACATGTAATTTTTTGTAAATGAAACATCATGCTCTGCTATTTTAATTATGTTCTGCATAAGCTCACTGTTTTTCAGCTTCTGCACTAAGCCTGCCCTTCCATTCGGCTCATTGACAAAAACCTTAAGGATGTCAATATTGTCAAGAAGATGTCTTTTGTTTTCAATGCTGCAAGAAACAACACCATCAATAGATTCTATCTGCTCTTTTAGCTCCTGAAGAAATCCTTCTTTTGGAACAACAATAATGTAAGGGTTAAACTGCTCTACAAGGCAGACTACTTTATTGTCAGGTGTTTTTCCAAACAAATAGACATAAGTTTTCCCATCTACTACTTTGTAGCTAATATCAACAGGATAAAACTGGATGGAGGGCATAATTTGGAGAATGGCCTGAAATATATAAAAGTTTGGCTTAATAGGCACTGCCAGCTCAAGCGCCAATGCCGCCCAGCGCCGTGCCACTAAAAAAGAAGCGATTGCGACAGATAGTCGATTGCGATGGCAAAAAACAGAAACGAACAGAGCGCGGCATTGACACCTTTGATGGCTTAGTCTGCTTAACAGCCATCATAACCTTTAAATACCACTTATCCAGCCAATAAGCCATGGAAGAGAAGATGTACGACGTTGTTGTTATTGGAGGCGGCCCTACAGGGATTTCTGCTGCAATATATGCATACAGGTTCGGCCTTGATACAATCGTTATAGTAAAGGAAAGGGGAGGATTAATAACAAAAACCCACTTGGTTGAAAACTATCCTGGCTTTCCAAGCGTTACAGGCCTAGAGCTGATGCAGCACTTTGAAGATCATATGAATTACTTTAAAATCCCTATGGTTGATGATGAAGTAACAGAAGTAAGGAAAGTAAACGATCATTTCATTGTAAAAACACCTTTAAAAGAATACAAGACAAAAACAATAATTATTGCAACAGGAACAAAGGTAAAAAAGCTGGGCATTCCGGGAGAAAAAGAATACAATGGAAAAGGAGTCAGCTACTGCGCAACGTGCGATGCTGCATTCTTTAAGAAAAAAACAGTTGGTATGGCTGGCGGAAGCGACAGTGCTGCAAAAGAAGCCTTGCTTTTGTCAGAGCACTGCAAAAAGGTTTATATAATATACAGGGGGGAGAAAATCCATCCTGAGCCAATAAACTTAAAAAGGGTTGAATCAAAAGATAATATTGAAATCATAAACTTTACTAATGTAAAGGAAATAAAAGGTGATGGGAAAGCAATGAACAAAATTATTCTTGACAAGAGCTACAATGGCAAAAACGAGCTAGAGCTTGGGGGGTTGTTCATTGCTATAGGGCATATCCCTCTAAATGAGCTTGCAAAACAGCTAGGATGCAATATTGATGATCATGGGCTGATTGTCATAGACAATCAATCCAAAACAAATGTTGATGGAGTGTATGCAGCCGGCGATGTGGCTAATAGAGGATACAAGCAGGCAATAACTGGGGCAGCTGAAGGAGTAATGGCTGCTTTCAGCGCATACGAATATATATCAAAGGGAAAGGTGAGCTATTAAAATGGTAGAAAGCAAAACAGCTAGGCATAAAGAGCAGAGGGTCGGAGTTTTTATCGATGTGCAGAACCTATATTATTCTGCAAAAAACATTTATGGAAAAAAAGTAAATTTTGCAAACATACTAAAAGCTGCTGTAGGCGACAGAAAGCTGATAAGGGCTTTTGCGTATGTTATTAAGGCAGACATTAAGGAGGAAAGAAGCTTCCATGATGCCTTAAGCCTGATAGGCTTTGAAGTAAGGGCAAAAGAGCTTCAGACATTCTATGGCGGAGCAAAAAAAGGGGATTGGGACATAGGAATTGCAATGGATGTAATGAGAATGGCATCAAAGCTTGATGTTGTTGTGGTTGTTTCAGGAGACGGCGATTTCCTTGAGCTGCTGCAGCATGTTGCATCTTTGGGATGCAAAAGGGAAATCATGGCTTTTGGAAAAACAGCTTCCTCAAAGCTTAAGGAAGAAGCAGACATGTTTGTTGATATGGACAGGGACGCAAAAAGATACTTGATGGAAGACAGAATCCGGCAGGTACGGGAAAATGGTTGATGCATTGACAAACGACAATTTTGATGACAGCATTTCATCTGGCATTACTGTTGTTGACTTTTGGGCAGAATGGTGTGGGCCGTGCAAGCAGGCAGGGCCTGTTTTTGAAGAGCTGTCCAGAGAAATGAAAAAAGAGAATATAAAGTTTGCAAAAGTGAATGTTGAGGAGAATGAAGAGATATCAGGAAAGTATGCAGTGCAGAGCATCCCTTGCTTTATCGTATTTAAGGACGGCCAGGAAGTTGACAGGTTCCTAGGGGCATTGCCTAAGGCAAGGATGAAGGAAAGGATCCTTGACATAATCCAGAGTGCATGAAACTCATTAAGATACCTTCAGGATTTGTTGTTAAAGGCTGCGAGAAAGCTCCGGACAAAATAATTGAGCAGCTGAGAAGCTTATTTCTTAATGAATCTGGCTTTAATGTTGAGTTTGATATTGATGAGGTTATTATATCTGATGATTGTAAAAAAACAGCTGATAATATACACAATAAAATAAAACAAAGCATAAAACAAAATGAAAAAGCAATAATCCTCGGTGGAGACCATTCAATAACTTTTTCCGCATTCAAAGCTTTTGCTGAGCAAAATCCTGGAGCTGGTATTGTTATTTTTGATGCGCATCCTGACTGCGACAATAAGTTTATGCCCCCTGGGCATGATGATTTGCTGATTGCTTTGATAAGGCAGAAAATTGTTGAGCCTAAAAAAATACTTCTTGTCGGCGTAAGAAACTGGACAGGAAATGAAAAGGAATTTCTTGAGCTGCATAATATTCGCTGCATTAAAATGAGGGAGATACAAGAAAATGGAATAAGAGAAGCATGTGATTTTATTATGGAAACTGCAAGGGAATGGCCTGCATTTTATTTGTCCATAGATATTGATGCTGTTGACCCTGCATTTGCGCCTGGCACAGGCTATAGGGAGCCTGGAGGATTAACGTCAAGGGAGATGATTTACTTTGTCCAGAGATTAAAGATGCTTAAAAACCTTAAAATAGCTGACATCACAGAGGTAAATCCGCCTTTAGACGCAGCTGATTTAACTACAAAGCTTGCTGCGAAGCTGGTGAAGGAGCTTTCATAGGCTTTGGCATTTTCATTCTGAGTATTTCTTTTTCAAGGTCTCCAAAAAGAGCCATGTTGAGCGGTAATTGTGTATTAATAATAAGGCTACCTGCTTTTTTGTTGATTATATAATTAAACGCCGGCGTATAATACAACAATCCACACAATCTGCCATTAAAATCTGCCCTAATAAGCATGCTTGCATCCTTATCTTTAATCGCCTCAAGCTTTTTTTCAAAATCCTGATAGCCTAGAGCATAAATAAACTCAACGTCATCAGAAGATATGCATTTTTGAACATCATTGAATAATTCTTCATATATTCTTCTATTGTAGTCTTTATCCAAAAGAAATACAACGCTAACTATGCTCATTCACTATCATCTCTTTTTCACTATGTTTGTTGTCTATTCTTTCTTTTTAGCTTTTGCTTCTTTTTTTGGCTCTGCTGGTGCAGCTTCAACCGGTGCTTCAATCAGTGGCTTAGAACCTGCTTTCAGAACCTTGATATTGATCTGCGATGTTTTTGAAGAAATTGTGCTGCCTGCGACAGTAACTCTCTGCCTCATCCCTTTCATTGTTCTCAGGCCCTTTTTCTTTTTGTCCCTGTATTTTTTCTTGTTGTTCACTCCAATGCCTTTGACTGCAAGAATTTTTTTCTTTGAGCTTCCTGGAACATCCTTTCTCATCGGAAAGCCGGATTCGTCGCTTCCTCCTGTTATCTGGAATTCATATCCTGTCAAATCAAGAAGCTCTCCTTTGAAAGTGTCTCCTATCTTCATTCCTATAAAAGATTTAGCTGTATCGTCCTTTAGTTCCTTCTGGACGCACTTTCCGTCTTTCTGCCCTATTACAAGCTTAAATTCTGCCATTTTGTTTCCTCCCGAGCCCTAATTCCTTATCAGGAAACCCTTTAACGGTGACTCAGCTATTGTGAAAGAAAAATGAGGTGTTTATAAAGGTTTGCCCCCGGCTTATTGCATTTGCCAGGCGTGGCTCACTCCAGCTCTCAAATTTTGAACTTCGTTAAATTCCGATGTTAGGCGACATACATTTTTTATCTTAAAGTAGTGTTTCCCGCTACGCACAACTAATATGGAAGCAAAACAAAATTTTATTAATTTTTATGAGGGGGACAATAATGTGTTTTCTCCACTCCGTTCCGAAAACGATTTATTTATAAACACAACCTATCTATAATCTTAATATGACAAAAACAATCAATAGCAAAATACTTCCTATCATCTTAGCAATCATACTCTTAGTTAGTTTTGGTATATATTTTCTAAATCAAAATACCGATAGTTCCCTCTCCCCTGTCAAACAAAGTCAAATCATTGAGTTGAAAAACGGCGATTCTTACGATCTTAGTGCCGGATATGTAGAAAAAGAAATTAATGACAAAAAATTTACCATGCTTGGTTATAACGGCATGATTCCCGGTCCGATGATCAAAGTGGAACAGGGGTCGGAAATTACAATTAATTTCAAAAACAATTTTGATATGGAAACCGCGCTTCATTCTCATGGAGTTAGAATGGATAATGAATTTGATGGCGCGCCTCCAGTTACTCAATCACCAATTAAGCCCGGTGAAACATTTACTTATAAACTAAAATTTCCTGATGCTGGTATGTATTGGTATCATCCTCATGTTCGTGAAGATTATCAGCAAGAACTAGGATTGTATGGAAATTACTTAGTTGTCGCTTCTGATAATAATTACTGGTCTCGAGTTAATCGTGAAATTCCTTTATTTCTTGATGATATCCTGATTGAAAATGACCAGATAAAATTAGACAAAGATAGAGCCGATCACACACTTATGGGACGTTTTGGTAATGTCATGCTTGTAAATGGTGAAACAGATTATTCAATTTCAGCAAAAAAGGGAGAAATTATTCGTTTTTATATCACCAATGCGGCAAATGTACGACCTTTCAACTTTTTTATTAAAAACGCTCGTATGAAGTTAGTGGGGGGTGATAGTGGTGCATACGAAAATGAAGAATGGAAAGAGAGTGTTATCATCGGGCCATCGGAACGAATAATCGTTGAAGTCTTATTTGAAAACACAGGTTCATACATGCTACAAAGCAAAACGCCAGATAAAACATACAACTTGGGACAAGTTGTAGTTTCGGAAGAAAAAATTGATGAATCTTACGCTACACAGTTTTCCGAATTAAAGACCAATAATGATGCAGTAAAAAGTATTGAACCATTCAGACAGTATTTTG
This sequence comes from uncultured Methanosarcinales archaeon, assembly GCA_964459835.1. Lineage (GTDB taxonomy): Archaea > Nanobdellota > Nanobdellia > Woesearchaeales > UBA12501 > CAYWPA01. The sequence continues at coordinate 1,863 of CAYWPA010000004.1, read as the reverse complement.
ATAAAACCCCCGACAAAAGAATATCATTAACAATTGACATGATGGGGCAAATGATGAATATGCCTGGTATGAGTCAAGGTGGGCATATGATGCCCGATGGGGCAATGATAGGAGGCTCATTGATGAGTCTCAACCCCGATGGAATTGAGTGGGAAGACGAGAATCCTACAATGAATGTAATGTCAGACACGGAGAACATTAAATGGAAGATTGTTGACGAAGAAATGGGCAAAGAAAACATGGACATTGATTGGAATTTCAAAGTCGGTGATAAAATAAAAATTCGTATTTTCAACGATCCTGATTCAATGCATCCAATGCAACATCCGATTCACTTTCATGGTCAAAGATTCTTAGTACTGACGGAAAACGGTAAAGAAAATACAAATCTGGTCTGGAAAGATACGGTGATGATCCCTTCAGGAGAGACAATTGATATTTTACTTGATGTGAGCAATCCAGGAGAGTGGATGGCTCATTGCCACATAGCTGAACATTTAGAAGCCGACATGATGTTTTCCTTCCAAGTTGAATAAAAATAAGTAATTTGGGCTTCGGGCATTCACCCCTAACCCCTCTGCCCTTCGCCCAAAATGGAAAATTTTGTTTTGCACGTTATAGTGGCGGGAAACCAATTATCTGATGATAAAAAATGTACGCTACGACCACGCTGCGCTCTCCCTACGCTTCGTTCCGTTCGGGACGCCTAACAGCAACTGCGATGTTAAGTTCAATTCGAAACCCCGCCTATCGTTGATAGTAAACCGTAAATCTTTTTAGTTGTCGCCTTCGTCAAACGCCATAAAGAAAGAGAAATGAAAAATGCTGTCGCACTGTTTCATAACAAGCGTTTAACAAAATTTTTTCTTGCTTTTTAGGGATTGCCGTCTTTTTAACCAAACATTAGAACCTTATCAGATTCTTCAACTATTTTCAGCATGTCTTCCATTGCAGAAACAGGACAAATCTTGCTTTCTTCAGTTCCCCTTAACTTTAAGCAAGTTCCGCAAGCGAGAATAACACCATTGTTTTTTAAAAACTTTTTAATTGAGCCCTCAAGAAGAGGAAATTTGTCATCTTTTACATTCTCAATCTCAACACCTTTGCCAAGCAAGAATATTTTTACAGAATGGTTATTTTTGAGAGCTTCATTTCCAAATCTAAAGCAATTCCAGCAGGTTTCTGCATCGTTCGTGTTTAGGATTATTCCTATTTTCATTTATTACTTCACTTCTATATCCAGTTTTATAGGGTTTGTAAGGCAATAAACTCCAGGGCATCTTTCCTTCGCTAATTGTTCTATTTCTTTTATCTTATCTTTATCAACATCGCTAACTTCTACAATTAATTTAACTCTCTCAACAATTGGTTCGTTGCCTAATCCCAACGCTCTCGACAGATTTACTTTGTTTTCGGCAGCTACTTTTAATTTTTTCAATTCAACACCTTTTTCTGCTGCTATCGAAGCGAATGTCTGGGCAAAGCAAGCTGCTAATCCAAACAAGCAATACTGCACCGGGTCTGGCTTTAAGCCACTGCCGCCTAAAAATGGCGGTGCATCTGCTTCTATAATTGTAGTTCCACTTGCGTGTTCTAAAGTTGATGCAAACTGCGGATCCCCTTCCTCAAAATTCCAGCTGCCTTCCACCTTCTTTACCTTTATTGCCTTGCTTTTGTCTTTTTTGACTTCTTCAACAAAAGCACCAGCTTTGTCTAAATTGATGTTGTTTAGTTTCATTTTTTGTCATCCTTCTTTCTAAATACGCTAAATATGAAGATTTGACTAGCTCCCCACGGAGTTAAATGTCCCTCTTCAAAACTCTTTATATGTTCAAAACCTCTAAATAGTTTTATCATAGAATC
>CAYWPA010000003.1:0-82666 GCA_964459835.1 uncultured Methanosarcinales archaeon | reverse complement strand
AAGAAGCTTCAACATCAGCAACAATACTATCGATGGCTTGTTTAGCCTGCTGATAAGTAATTCCACCAGAACCTCCACCGCCTCCTCCACCAGATCCGCCTCCATTTCCTCCTCCAGATCCTCCACCGCAGGCGTAAGTGCCAAGTGCAAGAGCTCCTGTAAGAAGACCTATTCCAGCTGATTTTCTAGCTATATAATATACACGAGAAAGTAAAGATTCTTTTGGTTCGTACATTTTTAGCCCCAATTAAAGCTAGGATATACTTCTAATATATAAATTTTGTGGTTGTTGTAACTAAGTGGTGGTTATTTACCAAATGTGTTATTTCCCTTACAACAAGCTTTTTAAAGCTAAATCGTCAGTAAAAGGCATATGGAGTTCAAAAGAGGTGTGGTATTAATAGTCTTCTTATTGGTTATTCCCTACTCTCTTGCTTCTGTCTGCCAAGGTTGGTACACAGCTGCTGTTGTTCCAATGAGTAATATACAGAACGCAATTGTTTATAACGGCCTGCTTTATTTTGGAACAGGGTCAGGTGACGGAAGAATTTATACTTATGATGGTGTAACTAAAAAACAAGTAGTAGATCTGAACGTATATACCGTAACAAACTTTGCAATCTACAATGGAAATTTATACGTTACAACAAACGGCCCTGGGAAAGTCTATCGCTCAACAGACGGAACAACTTTCAATGAGATTTTTAATGTAAAAACAAATGGCAATGGCGCCGATGCACTTAAAGGCATGACTGTTTACAATAATAAGCTTTATGTTGCTTCAGTATACACTCCTAATTCCAACCCTATCTCAGTAGATGTTTATTCTTATGATGGAAGCATATGGAAGGACACTGGATTAACAACTTCGTTATCAACGCAAACATGGGGACATTCTTTGCGTGTCTGGAACAATAAATTATATCTGTCAGTAGGATCAGATGAAGCTTTTGGAGATGTTGGTGCAGTATATGTTTATGATGGAAGCAGCTGGAGCTTGTTCAGCACTTTTGTAGGCTCTGTAAAGGAGATACTTACTTTGTTTGTTTATGACAGCAAATTATTTGCAGGCGGAAGCACTGGAAAGGTTTACAGGTGGAATACGCCGAGTTCATCAAGGCAAGCCGAAGTGTTAAATAGTGATGTTACTTGTGACTGGATCAGAGGAGGCACTATTTTCAACAATGAAGTTTATGTTGGCTGTGGAGATCCAAGTTATTTGCAAAAAAGAAATATTGCTGGTACTTGGACAATAATTTATCCTTATATTCCAAACCTTTGGGACAAATCTATCCGCTACGGCATCGTAGAATACCAAGGCAAGCTCTATGCAGGAAGCGCTGCTTACGGAAGCGGACAAGGAAAGCTTTACGCCTTCGACCCAACGCCGGATGAAGATGGAGACGGCTACTCAAGCAACATAGATTATCAGGGAAACACTTGCGGAAACAAAGGACGGGACTGCAATGACAATGATGCGACAATCCATCCAGGGGCAGCAGAAATCTGCGACGGAATAGACCAGGACTGCGACGGGCAGATAGATGAAGGGTTAGCATGCGTCTGCACGCCAGGCCAAACGCAAAACTGCGGATCAACAGATGTGGGCTTATGCGAATACGGAATACAAACATGCCAGGCAGACACAACATGGGGAGCATGCACAGGGATTGTTTATCCGCAAACAGAGATCTGCGATGATGCTTTAAACAATGATGAAGACTGCGATGGACTAGCAAACTGCAATGATCTAGACTCCTGCTCAACGCATCCTTCCTGCCTTGTAGCGCCGCCAGGCACCCAGGCAGTCAGCCTGAAAATACCAAAAATAGCAAATGTCTACAAGGCAAAATTAACTCTAAACGGAAACTTTCCTATGGTTTCAATTGATGTAGGCAGCCAGCATTGGGAAGGCCAGGTAACAGGAACAAGAATAATAGATATTTATCAGCAGGTAAATAATTTTGTAAGCAATGAATGCGCAGCAAGCTTAAATGAAAACTGCACTGTTCTTTTGACAATCCAGGCTAATCCAGGCATATTGAGAATAAACAACTTAGACATTGAGTACACGAACTATTACTGGCACACAGAAGACAAGCCGGAATTAAGCACGTACAAAGCAATGGTTATTGCAGGAGAAGCAGCAGGCATGGCAACGCCAACAGCGCCAAGCATAACAAAGCCATTGGCAGCAGACGTATACGACCAATACGTAGATATCAGGTGGATACAGTCAATAAGCCCCAATCCTGTTGTATACGATATATTATACTCAAACAACTCAGGACAGACATGGAATTACATAGACCAGCAGTACGGATACCTAACAACTTTTGCAGGCGGAGAAAATGAAAAGATACTCACATTCACGTAAACCAAAAATATGCTTATATATCAAAAATGCCAAAGATGCTTGAAAAGTACCTGAAAAAGCCTAAACTATCAGCAAGATGAAATCAAAGGTTGTTTTTGCAGACGAGAAAAATATAAATTTTTATCTAATAACCCATCAGATATGTTGATTCAGGAAATTCAACTTCTCCACGTTCTTTGGGTGTTTCTGTATTGATATAGTCTACAAGATTTTGATAAATTTCCGCTTTTATTTGATAAGGTTGCGTACGAACTGATTCTAAAAACTGCTGTTGAGAAATATCCATGCTTTCTGTTAACATTCTTTGGCCATATTCTACATCCCATAACTTAGATAACCCTTTCTGAAAAGCCAAAAAATATGGATTTTTTATTTTATCATCAATAAAACCATCCCCATTATAAAGCTGTATTGCTCTTCCTTTTTGAGGAATTAATTTCATAGCTTCAGCTAATAAGATGGGAATCATACAATCCAAGTCAGGTTTTTTAGTAGGCATCATATATATTATATTAGTGTTTTATCATATATAAATATTGTCTAAATTTGCCTTATTAAGTACCGCTCTAATTCTCCACTTATTTCAGTTTTTAGCCTTCTATGTAAAAACAAAGTTTCCTTTCTTGAAGAGCCATGGGCAATTTTTAATTCTTTTTCTCTGGCAAAACCAAAATTTCTTTCATAAAGCATTCTTAACCTAAGTAATCAGCACGGTGTTCGTAAGGCCCTTCCCGCTTTTTTCTCGCAGCAGAATCCTGTATATATCCGGAAAGATTCTGATAAACCTGCCCCTGAACATCACAAGGCTGTTTTTTCAGCCAATCTGCTATTTAAACCAGTCATTTTAATATTAAAGAAAATCAAATATATAAACTTTTAGTGCTGGTAAGATCCATTGCCTTTCAGTGTTTTTCTTAGTTCTTCGAAATAAGAACGCGGAAAAAACCCAACATATCTTTCACATGTACTATATGGTCCTCTAGTTGCTTCTTCCTCAGAAATAACCCTATAACTACCGCCTAATTGCATATTCTGTTTTAATACAACACCAGCTCTGCAACCTAATTGTTTTTCATACTGGTCAATTTTTGACAGAACTTCATCTACTTCGGTTATCTTACGTATCCTTTTTGGATGTATATTCACAATTGTATCGATTCCCATATAACTATAATAGTTTTTATTGTATTTATATTTATCGCTTTTTATCTATATATTCAGCTATAAATGGTTTGTTACCAAGACAGGCTTCTTCTTTAAACCCTAGTTTTAATAATTGTTCGTAATGTGGCAAATCCCTTAATTGATCTAAATTTCTATGGATGACAAAGCTTATCTCATTTGAATTTTCTTTTAAAACTATTTTTGTTGCTTGAATGAAATGAGGCAGTTCATCCAGATATTTTAAAGCAGTTTCACCAAAAAGTAAAACTGGAGTTTCATAAGCATCTGTCCATGGACTTCTTGTTGTTCTTTCTTCTTCCGTTTCAACTATTATATTGCCTTCTTCATCATAAACAAATCTTCCTGATTTTCTCAAAAATAAGTTAACTAAATCTAATAATTCTTTTTTATTATTAAAAGCCATATCAAGCTCCCATCCATGATTTTCAGCTATCAAATACCATTTTGCTTCACTAAACTGCTTATATTCTTCTAAAGGTTTTTCAAATGGTACTAAATCAAAGTATTGTTTTGTCATAGAATCTTTTACCTTCAAACCGGGCAAAATCTTATTTTTATCATCTCTGATATTAAAATAAATTTCCCACAAGAATATTGCCGCCTTTTCCCTAATATTCATCAATATTGTGGTATCATCGTATCCAAGAATTTTTAAATCTCTTATCATATCTCTCTTATAATCTTCTGTTTCATGAATATTTGAGAATGTCACTATGCTATCGGATTTTGAAAGAACAGTATACCAATTGTATCTTGTTATTATTGGTGATAGTTCTCCTTCACTGTCTTTGAAAGTCAATAAATCATCTAAACATTCAATTGCTTGCTTTCTTTTATTCTCAGATATTCCTGTTAGGTCATCTATTTCTATCATATATGGGAAAATACAATAATTCTTTATAAACGTTTATGTATTGCACTACTTTATAATAACGATATAATTTCAACTCCAGCGATATATTTAAATAGGGAAAATCAGATAAGAAAGAGGTACAGGGGTGTAAAAATCAAAAAAGCGCAGGCATGGAGCATGGATATTTTAGTAGCTGTTGCCCTGTTCGTAATAGTCTTCATTGTTTTCGTTGGAATTTTGGCAAATATAACCGAAAAGCAGAAGGAATCAAGATTAAGCAAGCAGGGAGAGTCAATTGCAGCTCAGGTAAGCAATCCTGAAAATGATTATGCCTTTATCCAGGATGAAAAGGTTGATGAGGTAAAGCTTAGGCAGGTTATAACTGAATATGAAGGAGAAAATTATGGAAGCATGAAAGACAAATTAAATGTAAGAGACAATTTCTGCATTTATTTGGAGGACGCAGACGGGAATTTAATTCCACTAAATACAGAATCACTGGAAGATAATCCAAACCCAAACTATGTTAATGGAATTGGAAGCAGTGAAGCAGAACTAAACGATAATAGATGTGGTATAATTGCGCAGCCGTAAGGGGTTTTGGATATTGAATATTGTATTTGCTTTAGCTTTGGCTATTCCGTTTGCCTCTGCGCAGGAATTGTGCGGAGACGGGATTGACAATGACGGAAACGGCCTTATAGATGAAGGATGCTCAATAACAAGCTGTACCCCGCAGGATGTTTCAGCTTCATTACAGCTTTCAGATTCCCCTTATGATTCAAACTGGCCTGTTATAATATGGAATGGTGGAGATTATGCTGTTGCGTGGAGGGATGATAAGAAAAACGCTGAAGGAATATATTTTATGAAATTAGATGCAAATGGAAACAAGATTTTTGCTTCGCCAAAAAAAGTCGGAAGCCTGACATCTTCTACCGGAGGATGGGCATATCCTTCTTTTGTTTCCAATGGAAATCAGTATGCTTTTGTCTGGCAGGACGGAAGCAACATTAAATTCTCAACTGCTGATATAAACGGCAACTTAATTTTAGAAAAAACAATAACTACGGGAGAAACTCCAAGAATAACATGGTTTGGAGACGGCTATGGTGTTGTTTACGAAAGAAGCGGTACTGCGTATTTTATGAAGATTGATGAGAATGGAAATACTATTGTTGCGGAGAAAAAGATATCAGGAGCTGTAACTGGTGTTAGTTTTACTGAAGTGGCATGGAGCGGAACAGAGCTGGCTGCCATATGGCAGGGAACAAACAGTGAGATCTATTTTGTCAGGATTATGCCGGATGGAACAATCAATGGAAATGTTGTTCAGGTGTCAAGCGGCAAGGCAGGAAGTTCGCACCCATTTATTGTATGGAACGGATTTGAGTACGGCATAGTATGGGCTGACGGAAGAGACCCTGGCGAAAAAGAGGTGTATTTTAACAGAATAAGCGCAAATGGACAAAGGCTGTTGGCAAATGACAAGAGAGTTACATTTACACCAGGCAAGTCGTTTTTTCCTTCTATATCATGGGACGGAAGCAATTATGGAATAATATGGGCTGACCAATCAAGCGGGCAATGGCAGATATATTTTGCAAAGATTGATTCCAATGGGAATCAACTAATTAGCGATACTCCTTTAACCTCAGGCACTGAAACTAAAGGAGACAGGGCATACCTTGTATGGAACGGAGCTAATTTTGGACTAACATTTTATAGAACAAACAATAATATCGATGAAGTCTTCTTCAAGCAGATTCCTTGTTCTGTTGCCTGCGGTGATAATGACAATGACGGCTTTTCAGCGTTACAATGCGGAGGAGCAGACTGCGATGACTATGACCCAAACATAAACCCAGGAGAAGCAGAAGTCTGCGGAGATGGCATGGACCAGAACTGCGACAATATAGACCAGATATGCAATTCTGTAAGCGCTATTTCAGACACATTTGCAATATGCCACTCTGCTTCATGCGCAGTGCCATGCACAAGCAATAATGATTGTGGGGATCCAGACAATCCAGCATGCATAGAAGCATCATGCCAGCCAGGATGCGAGGAAGGAACAACTTTGTGCGGAGACGGAATTTGCAGGGCAGACTGTACACCTTCTCCAATTCCTGTTACATGCGTTGATGACGGCTTATGCGATATAGATGAGAACTGCGAATGCACTGACTGCAACACTCCGCCAGGACAAAGAGATAGCTGCGCCCCTGGATTAGTATGCAGTGCAGCAGGAGTTTGCGAGCCTAATACAGGAACAATAACAGGAACAGTATCCTGCCAGGGAACTCCTGAAATAAATGTTGTTGTTGGGGTTTTAGGAACTGCTTTATCAGCAACAACAGGGCCAGGAGGAGATTATACAATAAACAATGTGCCTGGAGGCTCAAGGGATTTAGTAACTTCAAAAATAGGATATACCACAGAAAGAAAAACAATAGATGTTAATGTTGGAGAAACAACAACTGCAGACTTTAACAATTTATGCCCTTCATCCTTAAGCTGCAATCAATTGCCGGATGGAACTTATGACGGAACAGTTGGCAATACAAACATCTGTAGCCAGGACTGCATTGCAGATATCAACATAAAGCTATGGTGCAATAATGTGAAGAAGGGATTGGCAGTTCCGCACCCGACAGAGCCAAAGAAAATCATCTGCTGCCTGGGCCCAATAGTTGACATAAGCGAAACAGCAACAAAAATAAAGATTGACGCTGACAATATTGCAAGGACAACAAGGATTGTCTATTACCAGGGCAGGCCTGTCAGATTGACGATATTAACATGGAATTAAAAAAAAGAGGCTTTTTTTTCACTCTGGATGTGGCTATTAGCTTAACTATCCTGATAGTCGGCTTTGTTTTGGTTTATTCAATACTATTAGAAGAAAAGGCAAAAGAGCAGCCTTATTTTCTTGCAGAAGACACAATAACTTACTTGGCTAATACAAAAGTAGCTGATGTTTCTAATAATGCAACTGTCAGGGCAATGGTCCCTGTTTCAGGGTATGACAGGACCTTGCTGGAGCAGATAACTTATTTCTATATTTTAGGCCAGCAGCAGGACGCAAAAGACTTTACAGAAATTGTCCTGCAGGATGTTTCACTTCCGCAATATGCTGTCAACCTAACCATAGACAATGACGATGTTTATACCTTTACGCCAACTTTTGGAGCAACAGAAGCCAATGCAACCGTATTGATATCTGCAAAAAGAATCATTTTATTGATAAAGCCTGACCAAACCTTGTCAGGCCCGCATACAGCAGAGGTGAGGGTATGGCAGTAGGAAAAAAAGCTGTTTTTTTCACGCTTTCATCGATATTCATAGTTACTTTGTTCCTTATGTACGCGCTTTCTCAGACAGAGGTTTCTGTAGAGGAAAGGACAGCAGTCAGCCAGGTAAAAGTTGCTGCTTTGAATGACTTTGCAAAGACTTTTGAGGGAGTTTATCTTGAAAGGATTTTGTTTGCCTCATCCCATTCTGCTTTGTACGCATTAGCGCAAAAAACAGACAATGCCAGCAAGCTTGGAAATCCAGATGCGTTTAGCGATGATATTAAAAAAGACTTCAGGAATGTAGTTATGAATGGCTCAATGCTTGATGCAGCCGGAGAAGAGCTTTATGCATTAAATGATGCAAATAAGCCTTTAGGCATAGACACAATGCACAACAACACTTTGCTTTTCTGGATTAACCTAACAAAAAATATGACAAACCATACTTATAATGCAGACCTATCATATAATATTTCAAGCGTGGATATTGATATGCTTGATGCTTTTACAATCAATGTAACAATATGGGTTAATTATAACATTACAACGCCTACAAACATTTCCTCATGGAGAAGGAATGTAAGCATTTCAACAAACTTTTCAATAGAAGGGATGATTGACCCTTATATTTTGGCTAATTCAGATCCTAACGATAGGTATGAAAGAAGAATTGTAAAGTTTCCGAAAGAGCAGGCAGCTTATAGCGTAGATGATATAAAGGAAATCATAGGGCAGGGATATTATATTGCTTCAAAAGGCAACGGCCCAAGCTTTTTGCAGAGATTTGAGAAAGAAGACACCTGGAAAGGAACCAATTCTCCTTATGCAGTTGAATCTTTGATAAACCCAACAATTCCTAACATGGCCTTTGGCTCAAATACAGCGAGCCATGTTGACTGGCAGTACTGGAGCGGGGATTGCAGAGGGCAGTTTGCAGACGGGCAGGAGCTTGCGATGGTAAATGAAATCTCCACAGGCCCAACAACCCCTTACCCAGAGTTCAGGATAGACAAGCTGCATGCAGACACTATTTTTGTATTAGGGCCAGCAGAAATAGCACCATTATCAGAGACTTGCTAAAAGCTTTTTACTATCTCTTCTTCCATAAAATGCATATCTGCAGGAACAATTAAGCAGTGAGGCGGCAGGCCAAAGTCAAATTTTATTAATTCTTCTGCTTTACCAGCTTTAATTGTCGGATTTTTTATCCCAATCCTTGCACAGCCAACACAAAAAGTTTTCTTTGTAAAGACTTTTTCTTTTCTTTTTTCTTCTATTTTTAACAAAATATCAATTGCTTCATTAACAGTCATGTATCTTTTCTCTTTTGGGTTTAAGTCAAGCAAAATCAATGTGTGGGCGTTTATTTTTTTATTTTCCTTTAAAACATCATAAGCAGTTTCAGGCTTAAAGTTTTCCTGCCAGAACGGAAGGGAAGTCGTTTTTCCGAACTTGTAAAGCTGCAATCCTGTAACAGCAACAGCATTCATGATGGAAGCATTGTGGATTACATGAACATCTATCCCTGATTCTTTAGCTCGTTTAATCAGATCGATATGCGTTGTTGCTGACAAAGCATCACCAATAACAAGAAAAGCAACATTCTTGTCTTTAGCATTCTTCAGAATTGTTTCCTCTGCCTTCTGCTCAACCAATTCCCTGTCAGCTATTATTATCTTCTTCCCATAAAGCTTTTCCAAAGCAGAAACATCACAATCTAACAAAGAAGTATAATATTCCAGGTAAACCTTGTCGCAGTCCTTCACTGCCTCCAGCCCTTTGACTGTAATGTCCTTTTCATCAGCCAAGCCAATGCCTATAATGTATAGCATAATTACAGCAGTTTTTCCATAGTTTTTAAAGGTTTTTAAACATCTATCATTTTTTTTCTATATAGAAAATAAATAAAATAATTACTAAATAGTAGTTAAAAATAGAAAACTTTATAAAGAATAAAACCAAAAAACAAGGAAAGAGGCATAGCTTCTAAAGAAAATGTCTTTGATAAAGCTACTAAAAGGGAAACCAGGAAAGGCGATTGCAGCTGGCATAGCAACAGGCTTAGCAGCTGGTTTTTTGGCTGTGCAGGCAGTAATGAAAAATGATTTTGCCAATACAAAGCACGTTGAGCCAGCTTATGTTGAAATAGCAGTCGACTTTTCAAGTTCTTCTAAAGAACAGCCTGAAAATGAAACAGGAAGAGATGAAATAGAAAAAAACACAAAGCTTTTGCTTGATGAAATACCACATAGAGAGAGCTTGGAAAAAGTGCTTTCTTCTTTAACACAATATGATGATTATTTTGAAGCTGCATCAAAAACATACAATATAGAAAAGAGCCTTCTTGTTTCAATCGCGGCTGTAGAATCAAAAGGAAAGCTGCATGCAACATCTCCTGCAGGTGCAGGGGGACTAATGCAGTTTATGCCTTTGACAGCATCTGCTTATGGTATTGAAAGGGATAATTTTGTTGACAAAAGATACGACCCCGAACTGGCAATAGATGCAAGCGCAGCTTATATAAGGAATCTGCTGGACAAATTTGACAACAATGAGATGCTTGCAGTTGCTTCTTATAACTGCGGCGAAACAAAAGTAAGGAAGATAGTGAAAAGGCAGGGAGAATCATGGCATAATATAAAAGACCATCTGCCGGGCGAAACAAGAGATTATGTTGTAAAGGTTTTAAGCAGAAAAGATGTTTTGGATACTCATAGCATTGAGCTGGAGATAGAGCAAAAACAATTATTTTCAGAGCAGTATGCGTTGCATATGATAAAACCAGGCGAAACACTATATAGTATTTCAAGAAATCATGGCATTAACAATGGCACTCTGCTTGAGCTGAACCCAGAGCTGAAAAATCCAAACAAATTAAGGCCGAACTATAACATAAGGGTTCCAACAAAATCATAAGTTTTATATTCTATTACAGCTTCTTAGCGTAAATGATAACCTGCCCGAAATGCGGAAACTTCAATCCATGCTCTAAGTTTGACTGCCCATTGACAGCAAGATTCAGGTTTAAGCAGTCTTTTAATATAAAAGCAAAACAGGACTTTTTTGGAGAAGCTCCAAATGTTTTTGTAGGAAGGTTCGGGTACCCGAACATCAATGTGGGGATTCTTGGGGTAGAGGATTACATAGAACAGGACAATCCTTTATTGTGGAGCCGAGAGAATTTTCAGATAAACCAGGTAATAGATTTCAGGAATGAACTAATAAATTCAAACTTTAAGGCCAACATTAAGAGCTTTGATGATAAATTCCTGAAGATGAGCCAGGAGATTTCAATGGCAAATAAGCCAGTGGATGTTGAAATTCACCTTAATAAAAGGCCTTTCTCGCAATTATCTTTCTCTGACTTCTCAATGCCTATGGGCCCGAGGATAAGATTAGAGGACGCAAGGATAACAGAAAACCCGAAAATACCGGCAAAGGTTGAAAAGCTTGTTGATGACTATGATTTAAAAGCAGCCAATGCGCTGGATAAGCTATACAAAAAAGGCTTTGATGAGCACTATTTGACTAAATTGATAAGCGTAGGCAATTTAGGTGTAAAGGCACAGAGAAAGCTTGTTCCGACAAGATGGAGCATAACAACTGTTGATGATACTCTTGGAAAATATTTAATTGAGGAAATAAAGCAATACCAGCAAAGCAATTATCTTGCATACTTCGGAAATTATCTTGGAAATTATTATCTAGTTTTATTCTTCCCTGATGTTTTCAGGTATGAGCTTTTTGAAACTTATGTTGCAGACTGCAAAGGATACGGTATTTTCAAGTCAGACTATGAAGATTATTTCGGAAGAAAAAATTACGCAGACAATACTGTTGGAGGCTATTATGCAGCAAGGCTCGCAATATTGGAAGAGATGAAAAGGATAAAAAGGCAGGCTTCAACTTTGACATTAAGGTTTATAACAAATGAATACTGGGCGCATTTAGGAGTGTGGGTTGTAAGGGAAGCAACAAGAAAATCAATGAACAGCAAGCCAATAGAGTTTGCCTCAAAAGAATTAATGCTTGCTTATGCAAAAAACCTTGTCAAAAAGAAATTTGGCTATGATCTGGACAAAATACTGAAAGAAAGCATGCTGCTAAACACAGTCAACAAACAGTCCAAGCTGACAGAATTCTAATCTTTATACTTCTCGCTGCACTCAGGGCTGCAAAATAGGGTTTCATCTGGATTAACATCTCCTATTGCCAGGAATTCTTTCCCGCATACTTCACAATTTACTATTTTTTGCATTTGCGATAGAAAACTCATAATTTACCCTCTAAACTATATACGGTAAAAGAACTATATAAATGTTGCTATATACTCACTCTTGGAGCAAATTACCCATTTCTTCTAGAAAACCATAGTACCTTTTTCTGAATAGCCCTTTTTCTTCCGAAGTCATATAAATAGAAAATAAATAATCAAACCTTGCCTGTAATGTTTCTCTAGATATGGCATTATTTTTTAATATTGTTTCAATATCTGTATCATCTGTTTCATAAAATCTATCGATTTTAGTTAAAATTATATCATAAAAATTCCATATTCTTAATGTAATATTTCTAAAACCAACATCTTCATAAATTTCTGATCTTTCAACCCAATCAGGAATATTCATATAACTCACTTCAAATGCAGAAAAAATGTCTAAATCATATGCCCTTTCTGCAGCAACCCTTCTGCATAACCCTTCAAATTCTTCTTGAGGGCTTTGGTATAAGAAATCAATATCTTTTGTTTCAATTTTAAGGTCTATCAAAGATAAAGCAGTTCCACCAATGGCTACAAGAGTGACTTTATAATCAATTAAGTCATCTATTGTTTTTAGGTAATCAATGCAATCCTCTTTGAGAACAGGCATTATGAATATTTTAATACCTTCTAAATTGGCGTTCAAAACTTCCAGGAGGATAACCACCACGTACGTGCCATTCTATAATTAATGCAACATCTTCCGGCTTATACAAATCTATTGATTTTGTTAAACCATATTCTTTTGGTGTAAGAATATGGCAACCAGGATGTGGATCTATTGACGGCCTTAATGTATTAACAGCTTCTTCAAGCGGCTCTCTGCCTTTTGTAACACCAAAGCCATAGAATAAATTTCTGGCGTTAGCCAATATAAACCCTGTCTCATTTACAATGCCTCTTTTAACAGCATCCTCAATCATCTTTTCATAATTTATTTGAGTTCCATTAGGGCCATATCTGATTACAACAGGCAATCCTTCTATAACTGTTGGCCTTGTTTTATATTGTGGATTTTTATCAAAATTAGCCAGAATTTCTGGAATAAGTTTATCAAGAGAAAAAACAGGGTACTTGCATCTATCAAAACTAATATTTAGAGGGAAACCCCTTTGAGCCATATTGTACAATATGGTGCTTTCATACTCATCCAATTGTATTGTTTTTCTTCTTTCCATAGAAAATATATAAGCGTTCATAATATATAAACTTTATGCAGAATTACTCCTGCAGCTCTTTCTTGAATCTCTGTGCTGTTTTGACCAAATACTCAGGCTGTGTCTTGAAAATCTCAGAAACTTTTGCTATTATGTCTCCATGGTACTTTTCATTGGAAGTCAGTTCAGTGTCAATTTCTTTTTTCTTCTTGACTTTCTGCTTCCATTTTGAGAACAACTCATCAGCCCTTGCAGGCACCTGGTCTTCGTCGCATTCCAGGACAGAAGCCAGCTTATTAACAATATTTTCCTCTCCTTTTTCCTCCTGCATTGCAGCTTTTCCAGCAGTAAAGACAATCCTTACAATGCCATCCTGCACTTTTGTTGACTTTAAAATCTTGATTCTTCCTGCTTCTGCCGTGTTGTCAAGGTGCGTTCCTCCGCAGCATTCAACATCAACCTCAGGAATGTTTACGATTCTAAGCAGCTTTCCAGGAACAACCCCTCCTTGGTATATTGTCATCCCATATTTTTTCTCTGCCTCATCTCTCTGCATAAAGCTTTTCTGCAGCTGAATTTTTTCATTAACTATCTTGTTTGCCTCATCCTCAATCTTCTGCATTTCTTCTTCTGTCAATGATTGATAGTGGGTAATGTCAATATGCGCTTTCTGCTTTGTTTTCTTTGCTCCAGCCTGGTTTATGTGGTTTCCAAGCACTCTTTTCGCAGCGGCATTGATTATGTGGGTAGAAGTATGATGCTGGGCAAGCTGCATTCTCCTTTCTGCATCTATTTTTCCATGGACCATGTCTCCTTCCTTAAATCCTGGCTTTTCCTTAAGAACATGAACAATAATGCTTCCCTGCTTGAAGCTGTCAACTACTTCTTCCTCATTTAAAGCCCCAACATCATGGATCTGCCCTCCTGATGTAGGATAGAAGTAGGTTTCATCCAGAACAACATTCTTTCCTATTATCTTCAGAACCTTTGCCTTAAAATCATATTTTTTCCAGTCGTCAAAGTATCTTGCCTTTGTTTCAGGAACTCCTTCTAAATCAAGCTTCTCTTCTTTCTTTGTTTCATGCTCCTGCTCCTTTCTTTCATGCAGCTCTGCAACCCTTGCGTAGAAATCATCAGGAATTTTAATTTTCTTTCCAAGTTCCCTGGCCTCTTCCTGTATTATTTCAGGAGCAATTCCCTGGCTGTCATATAATTCTAATAATTTGTTTTCTGTTACTTCTGCTTTTATTATCTTCTGGACAATCTGCCTTGATTTCTGCTTTGTTGCCTCGTATTTGCTTTTTTCAACATCAAGTATTTTTCCAACTTCTTTTAGATTATCCATCAACTCAGGGAACAATGGCTTTAAGTAATCAGCATGCCATTCGCATACAGTAGGAAGGTGAATATCCCATTTATATTTGTCTATAAATCCTAATGCCCTCCTCAAGATAACACGCAGGTTGTATCCTCCGCCAACATTTGAAGGCAAAGCTCCGTCGTTAAGCGCAAACAGAAGGGAGCGTGAATGCTCTGCAATAGAATACAGTGCTGCAAGAGGAAGTATTTTATCTTTTAATTCTTCAACATCAACGCCTACTTTCTTTGCTACAACTCCCCATGTTTTGTTTATATCATCAACTTCATCAACATTTAAGTATGAAGAATAAGGCAAAAACTTCTGCATCAGCTTTTCATCCACTTTTATTCCTGTTGCATGATATAATTTTTTGCAGACAGTAGGAAAGGTAGTTTCATAGCTTGTTGATGTTCCTTTTGTGAACCATGCATTCCTTTCATGTCCCATTCCCATATCCAGAACTTTTAGCTTTAACTCCTGGTATCCTTTTGGAGTCTGCTCATACATCATGTAAACCTGGTTTCCCAACTCTAGTCCACGGGAGAAGAATTCCATGCAAGGCCCGAAGTTTCCTCCTCCTGCCCATGCATCCTCATGGAAGGTTATTTCTTTGTTCGGCAAACCCAATCCATCTTTCAGCCATGAATGAATATCTCTGAAGTATTTTTTCTGATCCCATTTCTCAGGAGGCATAAAGGCATGCTGACCTATCATTACAAATCCTGTGTAATGCGCTCCTGTGATTCCAACATTATCAATATCATTAAACCTTAAGCAGAACTGCGGCACAACCAAAGGGTTTGCAGGAGGCTTAACCTCTCCTGAAACAACAAAAGGCTGAAAATCATAAATACTTGCCTGCACAAAGTCAGTGTCATCCCTCCACCTTGCAACAACAGGGTATCTTTCAATTGGCGTATACCCTAATTTTTCAAAATGCTTTGCAAAAGCTTTCCAGACTCCAATATAATCCAGCTCTTTTTTTGCAGGCGTTCCATCAAAAAACCTGAACCCTCCGCTGCATGCAGGGTCACCGCACACATTAGATTCAACAGCTGTCCAGAAGAATATTCCGCATTTGCACTGCTTTCTCTTGAAGCCTTCCTGGTTCAGAACTTCAGTTGCATAGTACTTTTGAGGGTCTTTGCTTGCCTTTGCCTTGAACTCTTTTTTTATTTCCTTGTCTGTTGGCATGTTTAGGCTAAAATACGATGGGTTTATATAATTTTCTCAATTGCGATTAAGTCATGTTAAGTGCCGATGCTGCGCTCTGTTCGCTTCTGCTTTTGCTCTTGCAGCCGAGGGACTTTCGCAATCGCTTCCTTGGCTGGAGCACGTCGCTTGGCAGCATCGGCGCAAATGCCGCTCGGCTTAACCCTCAATGGCTGCTGCCAACTATTCCAGAAGCTTTATTTTGCCCTTTTTCTCCACCAATTCCCCTTGCTTTTTCAGCTGCTCAATGACCTTTTCGCCGAACTTCTTTATTAATTCAACTGCATCAACTTCTTTGTTTTTCTTTACATATTCCAGAACCTGTTTTCCTGATTTTATTGTCTTTTCTCCAAGAAACTCCCTTACAGCAGTGATATGCTTGCAGCTGGAGTGCATTTTTAATCCTCTAAATCTGAACTGAGGGCATGTGCAGAACGGCTTTTCAGGATTAACTTCATAGAATTTTCCAGTGGAATGCTCGCTTTCAACTAAGTAATGGCCTTTCTTCTTTGACTTTTTTATATTCATTTGTGTCTTTTTGTTTTTTATTTTATTCTTAGTTGTTTTCATTTCATATCCTCATTTCACAAAAGAGTAAAGTGAGCTGTGCAGAAAATCATTTGCTTTTTTCAAAACATCTTTTGAGTTTTTGAAAGTCACTTTTTCATATGCTTTGTCATACTCAACCCATTCATACCCAATATGCTCATAAGAAAGCTTGACTTCTTTTGTTTTTGTCTCCCCTAGTAAATAGAAAACCTCTTTGCTGACTAAACTTCCTTTTGTCTTGAACATATAGGTTATTCTTTCCTTAAACCCATCAATAAAATTTATATCTTTAATTCCTGTCTCTTCTTCGCATTCCCTTGCAGCAGTTTCTTTTAAGCTTTCCCCTTCCTCAATGCCGCCTTTTGGAAAATCCCAGTGGCCAGACTCATAGTGAAGAATCAAGTAGAAAGTTTTGATTTTTTCTTTCCTGAAAAGAACCAATCCTGCTGAGGAATGCTTTTCCATTAAAGAGGTAAATAAAAAGAAGTTTAAAAGGTTTATGCTGCCTTTTCAATTGGGTACCTGTTTTTTATAGTATCAACTATACTTTTTCCAGTTTCCCTTATCATATTAACAGTTCCAGGAGTGTATATTTCAGTTAATTTGTCCAGAAATATTCTGCACTGCCCTATTCCGCCAAGCTCTCCATTCAAAATCCTGTTTTTAACAGCAGCAACTGCCTCTTCAGGAGTATGCTGCTTCTGGTAGCCTCCCCTTGCAGCTGCATCCACGCTGTCAGCAATCTGCATTGCCCTTCTTGGAAGCAAATACTTTAAATCATCTTCAAACCTTGATTTCCCTTTTAATGGATATCCATCATGATGTCTTCTTATAATATCCCCTTCCTGCCCATAGATATTCATCAAGTCTGCAGCAACAACATTGGCAACTCCATGGCCTTCCCTTACTAGCATATATTCATGAGATCCGGGATTTAATCCATTTCCATACATAAGCTCAGGCTCAATAAAGTATTTTCCAACATCATGTATTAATGCTCCCTTTAGTGTGCTCTGCCCTATTTGTGCAGGAACACCTATTGTATTTAAAAGATGCGCTGTGATCATCTTGACCCTTGCCTGGTGCTCAGAAGTTATCCTGTGATCCTCCTGTCTTGCACAAATTTCATAGACTCTTTCAATATCTGCAGGCCTTTTGTAAGCATTAACAATATCTGCTAAAAAGCCAGCTTTATTTGCCATCCTGTCATGCATTGCTTTCAGAAACCCAGGATTATCAGCCAACTCTTCAGTAACCAAGCTAGGCAAATCTCTGAACTTTCTCTTCAGCTCTCCTAGAATAGTGTTTTCAGTTTTCATTTTACCACCAATTAGTAACTATTCTATTTCCTTATTTATAAAGTTTTCGTTTTATTATTACTTATTAGTGGTGTTTTTAGTTAATTTCTAATTTCTTTCTATATAGAAAATAATTAAAAGCAAGAAAAAAACATGTTAGCTCTATGGAGCAATAACTTTGCTATTTAGTATACATTTTCCTATACTAGTTCATAAAAACACAACATTTATATACTAACATATATAATATATTAGAAGTGAGGGTACATGGTAATATTGTTTGATCAATACAATCTCCCCGATGACGTGTTTGAAGTGATCTTTGCAACAGAGCAGCAGGTTATGGTTGCAAAGATGCTTACTGATGCAATGAGGGAAAAAGGAGGAGAAATAGGAAAGACAGAGATGTCTTTGTTTGCCAACAAGCTGCATGATGGCACTATCATTGATGTTGAAGAAGAGCTTGGGCCTGTAAAGAAAAGAAACCAGATCAAAATTTCATATAACAAAAGGCAGTTTTACGACAGGATACTTACACCGATGAAAGCAATGGGGATGATTGATTATGATTTATACAAAAAACGCTATAAGATTTCAGACAGGTTTTCCAAAGCCATGCAGAAAATTGGCATAATGTGGAATCAAGAGGTGGCAAAAATCATTCGCCAATAATGCTCATAGGCTCCCCCGATTGGTTCTATTTTCTCAACCACCCCCCAACAATCCTTCCATGGGGAGCCTTCATACTTTTTCCAAGCTTGGAAAATTGCATCACCACATCACTTTTGGAGGGCCTTAGGGTCCTCCTCTCACCTTTCGCTTGCTTTTTTATTATTTATTGCATTATCAATTTATTATCAATTGTTGTTGTATTATAGGCTTGTCCTTTCCATCAAAATTTGTTCCTTCAAAATGCCTGATTAATTCTAACTCAGAGCAAGGCGGGATTATCGCCTGGCCTGCCTCTAACAAGCACGCTAAATCATCATTTTCATTTCCGCCATAAGCAATTTCTTCCCTTCCAACACCATATCTCTGCATCACTTCCCTTAGGTGCTCAAGCTTGTTTCCGCAGACATTTCCTGTCAAGCCTATTGCAGACTTTCTTCCATTATTCACATCAAACATCATCGTATTTGCAATTATCTCAGAAAAAATATCCCTATATCCAATCTCAGTAAGAAGCTTATCAGCAATAGAGCTCCATGTTGAAGAGATGATTACAGCATGGCTCCCATACATTTCTCTATGTTTTTTAATGGTTTCCAGCAGATCTATGTTATACCCTTCAGGCTGCTTTTTTCTTTCAATAAACTCATCGACAGCTTTGTCCAGGCTTTCTTTCGGAGTGCCTTCCAGAAAATATTTGTTTGAAAGCTGCCTTAAAACATCAATATATCTTGGATTGACTTTTTTTGACAATAAATGGACCGGGCCAAGCAGCATGGCGCCAAAGGCAAGCCTGGAGTATGTTGCAAGATATTCTGCATTTGTTTTTGCCAGCCCATGCCTGTACCTTACACCAGCAACATTGCAGGCAACCACTCCTGTATCTGTATGCTCATGAGGGAGGGAAAACCACAAAAACCCGAAATTATCTTTTTCTCTTCTATAATCATGGGTTATTGTCCCGTCAAAGTCAAACACAAGCAGTTTTTTGTCTTCTTTTATCGGCAGCATTTTAGCAGTTTTTTATTTTTTTGGCTTTTTGCCCCAGAATTATCAGAGGCTCGCACCTCTTTTCAGAAGGGAATATTAAATGCGTATTTAAACTTTATGCAAATAAAGTGTAGTCAACTTAAGTTGGTTGAGCGTCATCAGGTCAAAATTCCTTCTATAACATATCGAGCTCGTTGCTGGGGGATGCCCCCTACGGGGAAGCAGAGCCTTAGAAAAATACATAAAGAATTTTGAAGACGCTCAACCCACACAAAAAAGTTGACTATGCTGTAAAGAACTTCCTTATCATTTCCTTATAAGCCAAAGTATGCACAATGTTAAGCTCCTCAGGAAAGCATCTCCTGTACATCGGCCATATATACCTTTCATCAAGAAAAACAACAACTCCTTTGTCTTTATCGCTTCTTATCAGCCTTCCTGCATTCTGCAGGCATTTTGTAAAAGCAGGCAATAAATAGCCGTACTCCCACCCTCTTTCATATTTTTCCTGGTAATAATTTATCAATTCCTTTGCTTCAAGATTCGGCTGCTCCAAAGGCAAGCCAACTACAACAACACACTTTAGCAAATCGCCAGGCAGGTCAATCCCTTCACCAAAGCTTCCTGTTGAAGCGCAGAACATTGCAGCCCCTGTTTTTTCAAAACTTTTAAACTTTTCAAGCGTCTTTGCCTTTTCTTCCTTTAGCATTCCCCTATGCTCAAGCATAAGCTCTTTCTTCAGAAACTTATTTTCATTTTCTTCAAATACAAACTTGTAAACATCATCCCTTATCTGGTAGCTTGGAAAAAATATTATTGTGTTTCCAGGGACAGCGTCAATTATTTCAGACACTGCCTTTGCAATATTCCTGTACTGCTGCTCGCTTCTTAATGAATATTTTGTTGTTGTCTGCGGAACAATCAAGTTAAGCCTGTTCTCCTCATCAAAAGGGCTTTCAAATTCCTCTTCTATGCAGTCTTCAAATCCAAGAAGATCTTTGAACATAAAAGTCGGCTGTAATGTTCCTGACATAATTATTACAGAATGCGCATTATTGATAACTTCTTTGCTGACTAAAGATGGATCAAGGCACTTATATGCAAGCTCTGCATTTGCCTTGCTGAATATCCTTGCAAACCCGTCATCATTTCCCTGCCAGCTTTCCAGAAACCTTGCAACTCCTCCAATAGAGCTGCTTTTCTGCCTTGCAAGAATCTCCTCTGAAACAAATTCAAAATCAGCTATAAGCTGCTCATAATCACCACAGTCCTGCACAACCCTAGATACAAAATCATCTTTCCCCACAATCTTCTCCTTATCGCATTCGTTTGCATAGCTTTCAAGAACTGCTATCAGGCCTTTCAAAAGCCCAGCTGTTTCGTCATATTTGCTTTTCTCTGCTTCGCTTACAGCCCTTTTCAGCATGTTCAAGCTTATTTTATCGCTCATCAGATCCCTTACCCTTCCCGGAAGATTGTGCCCTTCATCAACAATCACAATGCACTTGCCTAAATCTTTTCCTGTTTTCTGCAAAAAGCTTTCCCTTATGCTTGGGTTGAAAATATATGCGTAGTCCGCAATAACAACCCTTGCATTGCTTCCCAATCCAATGGCAAGCTCATAAGGGCAGAGCTTGTTAAGCTTCCCAAGCTGCACAAGCTCTTCAGTGTGCATGCAATCATGTTTTATCTGATCCAGGATTTTTTTTGCATTTATGGTAAATTTGTTGTTTTCTTTTGCGTTTGCATAAAATTCACATTCATTTTTCTCCCTTACATTTTTGCAGTATTCAAAAAACTCATTGGAGCGCAGATTTTCAACTCCCTGCTGCGCGCACATCCATTTTTTCCCGATAACATCTACGATGCTAATGTCAATCTTGTGCTTTTTCTGTATGTCTTTAAGCGTTTCAATTGCAATTTGGTGCTGAGTGTGCCTTGAGGTAAGAAAAAATACAGTTAATCCTTTGTCAATTGCATATTTTAATGCAGGGGAAAGCGCAGCAGCTGTTTTTCCAAGCCCTGTAGGGGCATGCACAACCAAATTTTTGCGGTTTTCTATTGCATAAGCCACTTTTTCCATCAGCTTGTTTTGTATATTCCTTACTTTTTCGTACGGAAAGAGAAATTTTTGGTCCATCTTTGAAAACATTGCTCCGAAATTTAAAAAACTTTGCAAAAATAGCAAAAAAAGCTTATATATACTTAAATATATATTATCTGATATATAAATATATATAAATAATTCCAATCCACACTAATAGAATATATATGATTAAGTCGTATAAACGAAAATAGGGGGTTGCGGATGAAGTTAAAAGCGATTTTTGGCGTTTTTTTTCGTGAAAAGCCTGCATTAATGCTGGTAAATCTCAAAAATGCAAAGTCTGATATTTATGCAAGCAACCTTGCAAAGCAGATTGACTGCACTTATTCTCATGTTGTAAAGATTCTGCAGCAGATGGAGAAGGCTGGCCTTATAACTTTCCAGAAATCAGGAAGGCTGAAGATTCTTACCTTGACAAAAAAAGGAAATGAAGTTGCAGAAAAGATAGAGGCAATAACAAATCTTCTTTAATGCCTTTAATGCTTTATTTTTTTAACAAAATTAACAAGAATTCAGCCAAGAGTCCTTCTTACATCAACAACTTCTGCCGACATTACGCCTTCTAAGCTGCTGATGGAATTTTCAAGCTCTTCCGTGCTTCCAATATCTTCATCCATAGAAAAAATAAGTTTTACTGCTTTTATTCCAAAAGCAACAGGCTCATGCTCTGCCCTTGCAACCTTTCCTCCAAATTCACTAACCAATTTAGAGGCTTCTTCTTCAATCATTCCTAAGTCAGTATCAGGCGCTTCAGGCATTATTTTTAAGGTTATAACTACTTGAGCCATTTTAATAGATTTAGTTAGGGCCTTCAAAGCCACAGCTAGGGCAGATATACTTTGCAACAATTTTTCTTGCATGCCCTGTTCTGATTATTTCATACTTCAGGCAGTTTGGGCATGGGAACCTTGTTGTGCCTTCCTGGTTTGTTACCCTTATGTTTGAGCTTATGCACGTATCCATAATATGCTGGGTTTATAGGGCGTTTATAAATCTTTTTGTTTTTACAGAGCCTGTTTTCATTCAAAAATTAATACAAAACTATATATATACTCTACAATCTTCACCACTCTTTAAAGGGGTGGATAATGGCTATAAAATCTAAGAGAGCTTCTAGAATGACAAGGAAATCTATCGGCAAGCCAAAAAAATCAAAAAAGCCGAAAAAAGCAGAAGCTAAAGCAGAAATTCCGGCAAAAAAGCAGGAAGAAGATATTATTCCTCCACCGCCTCTTCCTGAAGAGCTTATTCCTGAAAAGCCGAAAGAAGGATTCTTCTCAAAAGTGATCCATCCAAAGAGAGCAATACAGATTGACCTTGAGAAAAAAGAAAAATACCTCAAAAGTCTGGAGGAAGATATAAACAAAAAAAAGCTTGACTTAAACAAGCATGAAGATGAATTGCTGACAAAAAAAGCAGAGCTTGAGAGATGGGAAAAAATTTTGAAGGAAAGAAGCAAAGGGGTAGATGTAAAGGCCGAAGTAAGAAAGCTTGAAGAAAAAAGGGAAAATCTCCAACATGATATTGCAAAAAAAGAAGAGGATTTACTAGAGCTTGAGCATTCTATAAAGTTCGCAGAAAAAAAGCATGCAGGCTCTGCAAAAGAGCTGCAAAAGCACCAAAAAGTGCTTTCAACTCTGGCTGACAGGATAGAGAAGAGAAAACAGGTTGTTGACAAGAAAGAGGAAAGCCTGAAAAAGGTTGAAAAGATCCTTGAAGCAAAGGAGCAGCATATGCACGAAAAAGAGTTTGAAACTCAAAAACTGAATCTTGAAGTCAAAAAAGAGCTTTCTCAGATTGAATCTAAGAGAAAAAGAGAAGAATCAGAAGTTTCTAAGCTTGAGGCAAAAAGAAGTTTACTTGAAAAAGATGTAGCAGGGCTTACAAACGAGGCAGAGCAGCTGAAGAAGTACGTTGACCGCCAGAAAATAGAAACAGCCAGGCATGAAAAAGAGCTTTCTGCTGAAAAGAGAAAAATGATCAAGGATATACGCGATTATAAACAGGAAGAGGAAAGAAGAATAAAAGAGAAAAGTGAAGAGCTGAAAGCACAGGAACAAGACGTGCTGGAAGATATTAAAGAGCTAAGGCAGACAGAGGAAAAAGTCAATAATGAGCTAAAAACATTAAAAGAAGCGCAGAAAAAGGTAAGCGAATCAGAAAAGCATCTTCTTGCAGACCATAAGGCACTGCAGGCAAAGCTTGATGAGCATGCTACAGCTTTAAAGAAAAAAGAGAAGTCTCTGAAAGAAGAGGAAGTTGAGATGATAAAAAGGCAGGAAAGCCTGATGAAAGATATCAAAAAAGCAGAGGATGAGGTTGTTAAGCTAACTATTGAAAAAAGGGAACTGGAAGAGGATATAAAAAATAAGAAAGGATATGTAAAGGACTTTGACAAGGATATCAAAAAGCTTAGCTCTGAAGAAGACAGCATTACAAGAAAACTAAAAGAGCTGGAAGCAGACGAGAAACTCTTAAGAGACAGGGAAGAGGAAATAATAGAGAAAATAATGCAGCTTGAAAGGGACAGGAAAGCCATTGAGGATAAGGAGAACAAGATAGTTGGTTTGCTGGAGAAGGTTGACAAAAAGGAAAAAGACGTTGCTGCCAAAGAAGCAGAAATAATGGAAAGAGAGGCAGCTGTAAGCAAGATTGAACATACTGTGCAAAAAGACTTAAGCAGGGTTGAAAGAGTAAGGGAGCTTAAGGATAATATCAAGAAGCTGGCTGCAGAAGAAAAGAGATTAAAGCAGAAGGTAATGCCTTTGTCAAAATTAACAAGAATGGAAAAGGATTTGAAGGAAAAAGAGAAATTGTTAAGGGAGCAGAAAAGGGAATTGAAGTCAAGGTACGGCACTATCAAAAGGGAAGAGAAGCAGCTAGTCGAGCATAAGGAGGAAAAAGGCATTATTGACAGGGAAGAGAGGGAAAGGGTTGTTATGGAAAAACTGATGAAGACAAAGCTGGCTGTAAATGCCGAGATTTACGCCAAGATTGAGGACGCCAGGGCTGCTTTAAGGGCAGGCCAGGCCCATAAGGCAAGGCTTATCTACAATAATCTGCAGCCGATATTTGAGAAGCTTCCTTCCAACGAAGAAAAGAAAAAGGTTTACTATGAAGTTATTGGGCTGAAGACAGATATTGAGCTGGCAACACTTAGATAAAAGATAAATATTTTCCTGGCTTTTCATTGCCCCTGCTTTTTATCTTAATTCCTTTCTCTCCTATTACTTTTCCAATAACAACAGAATTAATATTATGCTGTTTGGCAATGTCAATAACTTTTTCTGGCTCAGGCGTAATGACAACCATTCCCTGCCCCATATTCCATGTTTTATATGCTTCTTCATCTGGAACATCGCCTTCTTGCTGGCAGAACAGTATTATTTCAGGAGGCTCAAAAGGTTCATTAACAATTGCTCCTAATCCGCTTGGCTTTAGTACTCTTCCTAATTTTTCTGGCAATCCTCCTCCTGTTATATGTGCAACACCATGAACTTTTGCTTTTGGCTCTCCATCATATCCGCCAAACATATCTACAACAGCTTTACAATAAATCCTTGAAGGATTTAATATTGCTTTAGCCAGGGTTTGGCCTTCTTCGCTTTCATGCCATCTGCTGCCATAAAGATTTTCCATAATCTTCCTAACTAAAGACAAGCCATTAGACCTGAAGCCTTCTTCTCGTAATCCAACTAAGTAATCACTTTGCTTTATTTCACTGCCAGTAAACATCCTGTCTTTATTAGCAAACCAAACTACAGCAGCACCCCAGTTATAATTAAAATGGCCAAAACCATTAACCCTGTTTCCCAATTCAGCAACCTCTCCATTTACTATTGCAACATCTGCTGCATTTGCAGCATTGATATAGCCTTCAGCTAATTGCCTGACCTGCTCAATATGCGTTTCTTTTCCTTTTCCAAGAGAATTCACATCAAGAATTGAGCCAACTATCACAGGCTCGCTCCCTCTGACAACAGCATCGTCACAAACCATTGCAATTAAGTCATAAGCAACTGTCTTGTGGTTATTCATCCTTTCAGCCAGTTCTACTTTTGTTCCAACACCATCAAATCCGATGTTCATTACAGTGCCTTCCGGCAAATTAGAAACATCTATATACCTTATTCCGCTGAAGTCATCAAAAGGAACTATTACTTCTCCTAATCTTCCTTTTCTGTTCTTCCATGTTTCTTTTGCAGCATTGTACAGTATTTTAGAAACATCGTCACCAAGATCTATGTTTACACCAGCATCTGCATAAGTTGTTGATTTCATTTTATTGCGATTAGTCTTACTCTAATTTAAAACCAAATGGAATTGGCTTTTCATCAAAATAAATATTTCCACGATTATCTTTTGCATACTTTCCTATTGCCAAGAAGAGCAAGGTTTTCGGGAAAATCACCCAGTCTCCTTTTTCCTTTCTTATCCTTTCTGTTGCGCCTTTTATGAACCTTTTATACAACCCTTCAGCAATATCATCGATTGGATCTGCAAAAATAGTGTGCTTGCAGTGCTCGCTCCATGTTTGTGCAATTGATTCAAGCTCAACATCTGTTGGGTTTCTTAATTTTTTCTTAAAATAGGCCTGAATTGCTTTCATATATGTTAAATCCAAAGCTAACGGCCCTCTCCTGCTCCCATCTTCATTTGCAATTCCTTTTTTTCCAATTTCAACTAATTTATCATCATTTGCATCGATAATATCAACAATATCTGTAGAAGGTTCTGCATTCAACTTAACTTTTGGAACAACTTTACCCATTCCATCATCATTTGCAAACTCTTCATAGTTTTTAATCCTTATACTTTGGATTAAAGGATTTGCCAAGCTGTCTGCAATTTTCTTAACATCTTCTCTTGAGTAGCTTCCTGAAATAAAAATTACTCTGGAGCTGTAAATACCCTCTCCTTTTTCAAAAACAGAGCCAAAAGCATCTTCTATTGTTTCTTGGGCAGTATTCCCAACATTATCTGTAACGCCAGGCAAGAATCCGATTTCAATAGCCCAATCAAACTTTTCAGGATTTTGAGGCTGGTTAACGCTTGCTTGTTCTGTAACAGGATTTGATAACAATGAAGCAGCAATTTCCAGCTCTTCTTGTGTTAAGTTAGCGTCAGTTAAATAAACATCAATTAAGTGCGTATTGCTTACAGGAAAACCAATGCTTATAAGCCTTTGTTCCAGGCTTCTAGCCCTAGAATCAGGAATTCTTGGTACAACCTCTATTCTGCTAACCATCACTACACCAATAATGACAGCAAAGACTAATCTAATATAAAGTTTACTATTCTAAAGTACAGATATGACCTTATTTCCCTTATCAACAATAAACTTAACGTCCAGAAATTTCTCAACAGTGTAAATATTGGTTAGTGTATGGGTAGTTACCTCAGCCACTTTTATTCTGCCTCCGAACAACCCCAATAACGGAATCAAATTGTCTGCCATATGCCTGTCAACAGGGGCTTTGCTTGAAATCTGCTCTTTCAGTTTAGCAGCAGCTTCCTGGCCGACTTCTTCTGATCTTTTTCCTCTTTCTCCTATAGCATCCTCTCCTAAATGAATAGGATTGCCAAAGTCAATTTCTTCGCCTTTAGAAAATATGGCCCACAAAGTTATTTCAGAGCCTGGAGAGAGTGTATCACAATACTCGCTTCTTATATGGATAGGGCAATCCAGTTTGCTTAGTACCATCTTTGCAGCCTTTGCCTGCCTGTCAGCAACCTCTGCTTTTTCCAAAAGCTTTGAAGCGCGTGAAACTCCTTTTATCTGCAGTAAATTTCCTTGCTCCATAAGATTTATTTTTGGAGCCAATCCTTTGTTTTCAAAATTAAACTTTGGCTTTATCTTAATGTCAAACTTCCCTCCACCTTGCGGGTAATACCCATACCTTTCTACTTTACATTCAATGTCTGCATATTTTGTTAAGTGAGGTACAAAAACTTCTGTAAAATAATCAACAGGCATCTGTCCAAGTCCGGAGGTTCCTCCTGTTATCTTTAATCTTGTTTTTCTTTCTGCTAGCAAGCAAGGAACAACCAAAGACTGCAGCAGCAAAGTGATGCTGCCTGCTGTTCCAATGTCAACAGAAAGAGTCTGCGGCTTAAATTTTCCAGGCAAAAACTTCAGATAAGAAGACCCAATCTCATTTCCCTCTGATTTTGCATTGCAAAGCTTTTCCAAAGCCTTTACGCAAGTCATATGCTGCGCCTTTAAGCCAGGCTTCTCCCTGCCAGCCCTTATATTGTCAACCTCAAAAGCCTTTCCTGTCAGAACAGACAATCCTAAAGCAGTCCTTACTATCTGGCCGCCGCCTTCTAAATAAGAACCATCCAGAATTATCATAGTTTTTTGAACCTTTTTAACAGCTTTGTGAGAAATCCTGTCTCTTTCATAAACTGCTCATGGCTCTTTTCCACTTCTTTCTTGCTCAATAATTCCTTGTCCTCCTCTATCAATTTGCTGTATTCAGGCTTTTTCTTTTTCTGCATGCTATCACCTTAATATTATGATATTCCCTCTTCCTTTTTTAATTTTTTTCACCAATCCTTTTTCCTCAAGCTCTGCTATCATCAGGCTTATCTTTGCCTCTGACAGCGGCATTTCTTTTCTTATGTCTTTCTGCGTAGCCCTTCCTCCATTTCTTTTTATTATCTTCATCACATGGGCCAAATCCTCATCTTCTACAACGACTTCTTTCTCAGCCATTGGCTTCTGCTTTTTTCCTGCTTTTTTCTTTTCCTGCTTTTTTTCAGCAAATATTAATTTCAGCAAAGCAATCAGTGCAGCTACCAAAACGACAATCATGGTAAAATAGGCAACCCCTTTTGGCTCTTTTTCTTCTATAACTTCAAAATTCTCTTCTGTATCATTCAGGAATTTATCTTCTTCCGTAAGGTCAGGGAAAACAAATAAGTCTAAATTATATCTTCCTTCTTCCTTTACTATCAAAGGCTCTTTTGTTATAAAGAGAAAAACCTGGTCAGGCCTGTATTTTGCTGTTATTTCATATGTCCCCAGAGGAATATCCAGGGAGTATGTTCCATTAGTTGAGACAACCCTCTGCGTAGGTGTAGTGTTTACCTCAACTATAGCGTTATCTACTTCATTTAGCTCAATATCATATATTGTTCCTGTTATTGTTGCAGCAGATACACTATATAGCAACACTAAAAATAATAGGCTGTATATTGAAGTTTTCCCCATAAGGCTCTGTTACGGCAATATATTATAAAAATCTTTCTATAAAGTAAAAGAAAGGCAGATAAAGCTTCATAAAGCTTTAGAAGCTCAATTTGGCCTTGTTTTTCTTGAAATTTGAAAGTATCTTTATAAATAAAGTTGGCATTATAGTGGCTATGGCGCGTAATAACATAGTCGGACATAGGGAAGATCTTAGGGAAGCTCTAAGACATGTAAAACCTGGTAGTTATACCACCTCCCATATAGAAGCCAAACCACAACCCACCCAACCAAAACCAGTTCAACTACCTGACTTTAGTAAATATGGTTTTACTTTTAGGGATATCCAAGATCCAAACTTAACACCCTATGTCCCTTATATAAAGGTTATTTATAGAAGTTTAGAAGCAGGAAATGGAAACAGAACTTTTCATTTACTTTATGAATTGGATAAAAAAATACGCCATGAAACCGGCTCTGGTACAGAAGTAAGGGGCATTCTAGATGGTTTAGTGGGGGATGTAACAAATTATTTGATAGGGAAGGGATATAAAGAACCAAAAAGTACAAAAGCTCATCAAGGACCATCACTTGAAATAACGATAGAAAAAGAAACAGCTCAAACCCTTTCAGAATCAGAGAGGCTGCAGCAAGCTGGAGAGGTTATAAAGCCACAAATTAAAGATATTTTAACCATAATGAAAAATATGGGGTATACTGGATTGAAATTCTATGACAGAAAAGAACTTGTAGAGGGAATTATACAAGGGCAGTTAAGAACTTATAATGATATTTTAGTGAAGGTATATGATGCTATTGAAAATGCAGGACGCGGAAATGATGCTGCAATGGCTTTGGCAGACAGCGAGCTTGGAAAGCTGGAAGAAACAATTTTAGGTTTAGGAAGATTCTTCGAAAAAGAAACAAAAGATGTTATAGCATTCCAGGTTTTATATGAACTGGACCAGCGCCTGCAAAGAACAGGCTATAAAAGAAAACGCCGCTCTAGTGTATATAAAAACCTAAAGCCAGAGGAATGGCTTGGCATTTACCCTATTTTTGGAAGGGAGCCTGAGATAGCAGAGCAAGCATTAATAGAAATTGCAGAGAGAAAAGCAGGCGTTTATGTCGAGGAAAAAAAGACAAGAAAGGGAAATGGGAATGGCAAAGACCACACAGAAGAAGATCCAATCTTACTCTTAAACGATGAAATCAGTGATATTCCAGATGATGATTTTGAATTTATACCGCCTATTGAAGCTAGTGGACAGATAGTACCTAAAAAAAGACCACAAAGACTAAAATTACAAACCCAACCACAAAAAAACTAAAACGGAGGAGAGAAACATGAAAAAACTAACAACATTGGTTGTGCTGATGCTGTTGGTGTTCAGCATTGTGCCAATGGCATTTGCTGAAGAAGACAGCAGAGATGCTGTTGAAGACTCTGTTGAGGATGGATCTGATGATTCAGCTGACGATTCAAACAACACAGATTTAACACCAAGGCAGAAGCTTGTAGATGCTCGAAAGGATTACAGGGAAGCTAGAGCAGACTACGTAAAAGAGAGGGAGCAGTTTAAGCTAGTCAGAGAGCACGTAAAGCTTTCAAGGGATCAGCTTACACAGCTAAGAGAAAGAATAAAGGAATGCAGAGACAATAATGCAACACAGGATTGCCAGCAGCTAAAGCTGAATGCAGAGGGCCACCTTATTGTGTCAGGAGAGAGAGTTTTAACAGCTCTTAAAAATATAAAAGAGAGAGTTGAAGGCTCTGACATGGAAGAAAGCGAGAAGCAGGAATTGCTTGCTAAGCTTGACGGCCACATTGCAGATGTTGAAGCAGCACTAGAGACACTTAATAGCCTTGATGAAAACTCTTCAAGAGAAGACATAAAAAAGGCTGCAGAAGACATTAAAGAAGCCTGGGGAGCAACAAAAACCACAGTAAAGAAGTCTGTTGGAAAGCTTGTAGCTGCAAAGCTTGGAAATATAATTAAAAGGTTCGAGCATGCAGGAGAGAAGCTTGAAAGCATGATTGCAAAGCTTGAGGAAAAAGGCCAGGACACAAGTGACTTAAAGCCTTTGGTTGATGAATACAATGCAAAGGTTGACGAAGCAAAAAACAACTACGAAAAGGCCAAAGAGCTTTACAGCGGTGCAAAGACAGCCGGTGAAACTGATGAAGTTGCTAAGGAGCTTAATGCATATGTCAAAGCAGCTCACCAGAACCTAAGAGAAGCCCACAAGACTCTGAAAGAAATCTTCAAGACAATCAAAAGCAAAAGAGCTGAAGTTGTCAAGGAAGTAAAAGAAGAGTCTGAAAAGAAGAAAAAGGCTGAAGAAGGCTCTGCTGAAGAAACAGAAGAAGCTGAAAAGAACGAATCTGAGGAATCAGAGGAATCCGAAGAGGATGAATCCGAAGAAGAGTCTGAAGAAGAATCAGCAGAAGAGAGCGAAGAAGAGTCTGAAGAGGAATAAACTTAATAAATAAGTTTATCTTTGGAGGATGAAAATGAGAAAAATCGCAGCAATCTTACTGATCGCTCTTTTGGCTATAACTTTAACAGCCTGCAAGAAAGAGGCTGCTGAAACAAAAGCCGCCGGACCAGCCGGAGAAGTCAGCGACACAGAGATTCAGGACCTTGAAAAGGATGTTTCAGACATTCCTTCAGTAGAAGATCTTGAAAAGGAGCTTGACTTAGGTGAGCTTGATAATTTGGAAGAAGAGCTTAACTTCGGTTAAATTTTTTTATTTTTCCCTTTTTTCTTAAACGATATAGAATTTGCCGCAGTCCTCTACAACCAAAACTTTTTCGCCAATCTTAACTTTTTTACTGTTCTCAGCCTTAACAGGCTGATAGGTTTCAGGGTCTAAAACCCCTATTGCAGGATAATCCTTTACAACAGTTGTTTCTTTCTTTTCAAGCAATTCAGGCTTTTCATTTTTGCCTTTAAATCCAACCTTATTTCCTGTCTTCAAGTCAACCCCGCTTATGGTTTGCTTTACATTTGTTATTTTTATTATCTTATTTCCAATCTTAACAACATCATTTTTTGAGAGCAAAGGCGCCTCATAAAACACATTTACCCTGTAAAGCTCTTTTGATGTTATTTTATCAATTCCAAACAGCTTTGACGTTACCTTCAGCTCGCCACCAAACTCCTGCTGAAGCCTCTTTCCTAGGTTCTGGACATATCTTTGCGAGGAAACAAGCAAATCATAGCCGTTTTTGATAGGCGTTCTTTTTGAGACAAACACTCCTCTTTTCCCCGCATTCTCAAAGTCCTTCTCTATGTATTCTTCAACCCTGCTGCCAGGATTTCTCACCTGGAGGCAGCCTTCAAAATACTGTGTGCCTATTTTTGAAAACTGTGGAGATACAGTCATCTCTACCCTTGCAGTAACAAAATACTTTTCCTTTGCAGAAATATCAACTTCAATTTCAATGTCATAGTTAATGCCAGGCTTGAACATTATCTCAGGCATCAAAGGCTTTATCTTTTTAACATCCTGCTTTATCTTTTCCTTTGCTATTTTCTTTATAACATCTTCCAGATTTGAAAATCCAATCCATTTGTTTTTGTAGAAAAACCTTTTGGAAGCAATGCAGACTTTAATATTAATTGGTTTGTACTCCAGTACGCTTCCTCTTACCTCAGCAAGGCATCTATTGCACATCTCTCCTACAATCCCTTTCTTTCCGCATCTTGGGCAGAATTTCATAGTGGAAAGGCAACCTGTTGGCTTTATAAGCTTTTTGGCAAGAAATGGCAGTTATAGCTTAATGTCCTTTGTAATCAAAAACAAAAGACATTTTTTCTGTTGGTTTATGATATTTTATTGGTTTTTCCCTTGTTTTTAAAGTCTCAATTAGATCTTCTTTAGGAACGACTAGCCTATTGACAGGGTCAAAAACATACACAGAACGATTTAAAGTAGCATATAAAAAACTATGCCTCTCATCGATATTCGGTAGGCTTGATATAACAATCACCGGGCTTAAATCATGCAATTTCAAAAATAAATATGATAAACCAGCAATATGCCTGCAAATGCCTTCATTGCTAACTAATACACTTCCAAGAGGTCGTTGACGTTCATCATATTTTGGTGGTTGTTTTAATTTATCATTGTGGTATTTAAGAATAAATGCTGAAAGCCTTTCTAAATTATTTATATCTGGGATATTAGAAACTTCAGCTAGACCCTCCCCAAGAATTTCATCTAATTTCTTATCATCTCTATGGATGGAAAATTCAGGAACTTTATAATGAGCATATATAGAATAAGGTATTGTTAAATATATTCGTTTTGCCCTAAACGAAGCTTTTTCTCCTTTATCATCAAAACTTAATGTAGTTTGATATGGCTCAACATAAAATATTTCAACATCTTTAATTGTATTTTCTTGTTTATTTATAGAAAAGGGATGTGCTATTGTTTCAATATCTGCTTTTTGGTCATTAACCCTAACGATTTTACCAGCAATAATCTCTTTATCTTCTTTAAAATAAACCAATTCACCTTTTAATGCTTGCACATCTGAACTGCTTATTCTAAATTCTTCTATTAACTGAGAAAATACTCTGGTTAAGCAGTCATTCTTGGCTGTCATTTGATTTTTGGAGTTAAAATATTTGTTTTACTTGCCAAAATTCTCTATCAGCCCCTTTGTACTCGGGATCATATTTTTTGCTTTAGGATCTTTTGATACAGCCATCTTCATTGCTTTGGCAAATGCCTTAAACAATGATTCTATCATGTGGTGGTCTAGTCTTCCCTGAGCAACATTTACTGTAATGTTTGCCCCAAGGCCGGAAGCAAAGCTTTCAAAAAAGTGCTGTACCAAATCTGTATCCAAATCGCCACACGTCCTTCTTTTAAATTTTGCATTAAAAGAAACATAAGGCCTTCCGCTTATATCAACAGCAACCAAACTCAAAGCATCATCCATCGGAAAAGCAAAGAACCCGCTTCTGTTTATCCCTTTTATACTGCCAAGAGATTTCTTGAACGCATTCCCTAAGGCAATCCCAGTATCTTCAATAGTGTGATGTTGGTCTATTTCAATGTCGCCATTTATTTTGGCATTTATATCAAAAAGCCCATGCTTAGAGAACGATTCCAGCATATGTGTAAAAAAACTAATTGGTGTTTTTATATTATATTTTCCACTGCCATCTAAGTTTACAGATATCTGTATATTTGTTTCTCTTGTTTTCCTTTCTACGGTGGATTTTCTTGCCATGTTCTATTGTAACACAGAGGAGATTTAATAATGTTTCGCTCACATAATCTTTGGGTGATATAATCAAAAGCTTTAAAAACACCTAAGCAGGATTCAGCTTATGAATAAAAAAGAAGCAAAAAGGCTTGCAAAAAAGCTGTGGTGGTTTATCTGGGAAGATGACTCTGCACTAAGCTGGGTTGTCAATGTTATTCTGGCTTTTGTACTGATAAAATTCATTGTTTACCCAGGTCTTGGATTATTGCTTGGAACAAGCTTCCCTGTTGTTGCAGTTGTCTCATCAAGCATGGAGCATCCGCAGGAGTTTGACATATGGTGGCAGCAGCATGAGGATTTCTATGAAAGGTTTGAAATTACAAAAGAGAATTTTAAGACATTGCCTTTTAAAAACGGATTTAACAAAGGGGATATAATTGTGCTTGTAGGAAAAGAGCCGAATGAAATAAATGTAGGCGACGTAATTGTGTTTTCATCAGTGATAAGGACAGACCCTATTATCCACAGGGTTGTAAGAGCAGGCCAGGATGAGGAAGGCTATTATTTCCAGACAAAAGGGGACAACAACCCTGCTTCAATGCCTTTTGAAGGCCACATACCTGGAGACAAAGTTATTGGAAAAGCAGTCTTTAGAATTCCATTGCTTGGTTATGTAAAAATAATGTTTGTAGAGCTGTTGGCAATGCTGCACATAATATGAGGTAGATGAAGGTAAAAATGTTTTGTCCAAAATGCGGTTCAATACTGGTGCCTAAAAAGGAAGGAACTTTATGCAGCTGTGGCTATAAAAGCAAGGGAAAAGAAGAGGCAACGCTGAAAGAAGAAATCAAAAAAACTGAGCATGAGATTGATGTTGTTGTTCCTGAGGAAGTTGAAACCCTTCCCTTGACAGATGCAGAATGCGACAAGTGCGGGCATAACAAGGCTTACTTCTGGCTTATACAGACAAGGGCTTCGGATGAGCCTGAAACAAAGTTCTACAAATGCGAGCAGTGCAAGCATGTCTGGAGAGATTATAGCTAGGGATATAGTTAAGGATTATACTGAAGGAAACTCTTTGAGGATTTCTGTAAATCCAAATTCCAGTAAAAATGAAATAACAGGCTACAATGAGGCAAAAAAATCATTAAAAGTAAACATTGCTGCTCCTCCTGATAAAGGCAAGGCAAACAAGGAAATAATAAAATTCTTCTCAAAATTATTAAAGAAAAAAGTAAATATAATAAAAGGGTTAAAGTCCAGGGACAAGGTCCTGCAGATCTCTTAGCAGCTCTTCCATTCTTTTGTTTAGCTCTTCAATGCTTCCATCATTGACTATTGTATAGTCTGCCTTTGCAAAAGTCATCGCCATGTTCAGCTTTGTAAGCTGATGCATATCTCTCTGTTTCAATTCTTTCTCTGCCAACGGCCTTTCCTTTCTTTTGTTGATCCTGCTGAGCCTTACATCATAGTTTGAATGGACAGCAGCAAGAAAAACATCTTCAAAATTATCCTTAAGAACTTCAACTTCCTGATAGCTTATAACACCATCAACAACAACATTTTTGTGCTTTTTTATTTTTTTCAGGCTTAAAACAGCAAAGCCTCCCATTCCATACTTTTCCCTTATTTCTTCCCTTATTTTTTTCTCATTATCTTCCTTTTGCTTAAGCTTTCTTTCCTTTAGAACATCATCAGTAACATCACCAAGCCTTACGATTGAAAACCCTTTTTTCTCAAGAATTCTTGCAGCCTCGCTTTTTCCACTGCCTGGAAGGCCTACTAAAGCTATTATCATATTGCTGCAAAAATTCCAGTATTTATATAATTATTTGTATGTTTCTCATATTGCTATTGCAGAGCTGGCAGAGCCATAAAATATATAAAAACACGGCTTTTTAGCAATTGCATGAAAAAGGTGAAAAGGGGCAAGCTTATTGTTCTCGAGGGGATAGATGGGAGCGGAAAGGCTACACAGACAAAACTTCTTATAAAAAGGCTGAAGAAAGAAGGCTACAGGATAAAGAAAACAGACTTTCCAAGATACGGGAAGAAGTCAGCCTTTTTTGCAGAAAAGTACCTTAAAGGGGCATACGGAAACTCAAAGGAAGTAGGCCCATACACTGCTTCATTATTCTTTGCCCTAGACAGGTATGATGCAAGGCAGGAGATGCAGGATTGGCTTGACAAAGGCAACATCATATTGTCAAACAGGTATGTTTCATCAAACAAAGCGCATCAGGCAGGCAAGATAAAAAGCAAGGCAAAAAGAAACATTTTCCTGTTCTGGCTTGATTATGTTGAGCACAATCTTCTGAAAATACCAAAAGAAGATATTATAATCTATTTAAAAGTTCCAAGCAAAATAGCCAAAAAATATGCTGATAAAAGGGCAGAGAAAAACAAAACAAAAGCAGACATTCATGAAAAAGATATAAGCCACCTGAAAAATGCAGAAAAAGTATATTTGGAGCTGGCAAAGAATAACAAATGGGTTGTAATAAGCTGTGTGAAGGGAAATAAAATGCTTCCAAGGGAAGAGATTCATGAAAAAATCTGGAGCAGGATAAAGGGTAGATTAAAGTGAGTAATTTATATTTTGATGAGCAGATAAAAAAAGGAGCAGGAAAAAATATAGGCATTCTTACCTTATGGACTGAAAAAGACGCAATAATCAAGGGATTAAATGAAAGCGATTATGTAATTGTCGGGCAGCTTTATTCAAAAGCAGGCATAAATGCAGTCATAAGGAATGTTTTTGCAAGGCCCGAGATAAGGTACCTTGTTATATGTGGTATGGACAAGTCAGGAAGCGGGACTGCTCTGTTAAAACTGAAGGAAAACGGCATTGACCAGAATCACTGTATTATCGGAGTGGAAAACGGAGACATAGAAAAGGAAATTCCGAAAGATGCCGTTGACTTATTCAGGAAAAGTATAGAGCTGATTGATTTGAGGAATATTTTTGACACAGCAAAGATAAAATATGCTATAAAGGATTTGCAGCCAAAAGAGCCGTTTACTTCGCCAAAACAATTCCCAGAGCCAAAGATAGAGCCTCCTGACACATACCCTTCAGACGAGTCTGTTTTCAAAATAAAGGGAAAATATGTAGGAGAAGTGTGGCTGAAAGTGCTTAAGAATATAATAAGGTTTGGGGAGAAAAAGGAAGCGCATCACAGTACTGGAATGAAGGAGCTGCTTAATGTTGTTTCTGTGATAACAGAAGAAGACCCTGACAATATCAAATGGGAAGGGTACTTCAACTTCACAAGAGAAGAGCTGGATAACTATTTTCCGCAGGTTCTTACAACAGAGCCGGTGCCTAGCCTTAACTATACTTATGGGATAAGGCTGATGGCACATAACTCAATAAACCAGATTGATACAATAAAGGAAAAGTTGAAGAAAGAGAAGCATACAAGAAGAGCTGTTGCTGTTGCATGGAATGTTAAGACAGACAACAATTCAGACCATCCTCCATGCCTGACAGTTGTGCAGTGCTTTATACAGAAAAACAGGCTTTTCATGAATGTATACTTCAGAAGCAACGATATGTACAGGGGCTGGCCGCAGAACTGCTTTGCCTTCAGAAAAATGCAGAAGGAAATAGCAGAAGATGTAGGATTAGGCATGGGAAGCCTCACATTCAACTCTGCATCAGCGCATATTTATGAAGAGAATTTTGAAGATGTAAAGAAGCTGCTGGAGAAGCATTCTCCTCACGATGAGTTTGAATACGATCCAAGGGGGAATCTTATAATATCTCTGGACAATGGAGAGATAAAAGCAGCGCATGCGCTGACAGATGGAAAAGTGCTAAAAGAGTACAGGGGAAAAAGGGCATTCGATATTTTCAAGCAGATTGACAGGGATTTTACAATTTCTTTTGTGATACATGCAATGGATATAGGTGCAGAGCTGCAGAAAGCAGAGATAGCACTAAAGCTTGGAATCCATTACAAGCAGGACAGGCCATTAGAATTCAAAAACACATAATGCTGTTTTCAGATTTATTTAACTTTGTTTAACTTTTTTCTTTGGGTAAGAAGGGGTTCCCTCCTCATCTTCATCCTCAAAAAAACCATCAAGCTTCTTGCAATCTTTCTGCGCTTTCCAGCTCACTGTCATTTTTACACCTCTTTGTTTCTGTTTATTGTCTTTCTGTATTTTTACTTAAGCCCAGAGCTTCCAAATCCATTTTCTCCTCTTTTTGTCTCTTCAAGCTCTTCAACTTCCTCTACGCCAACATTCAGGACAGGATGTACAAGCATCTGCGCAACCCTCATGCCTTTTTCTATTCTAAACTCTTTATTTCCAAGATTAACAAGCACTACTCCCACTTCTCCCCTATAGCCTGAGTCAATGACTCCTGCCATTGTATGGATAGAGTGGTTTACAGCAAGGCCAGACCTGTCCCATATCAAGCCTGCGTAGCCCCTGGGGATAGCTATTTTTATTCCTGTCTTTACTGCTTTTTTTTCCATTGGCTTCAGAACAAGCGATTCAGCTGCCCTCAAGTCAATTGCAGCATCATCTTCATTGCTGAAGTTTGGCAAATCAATGCCTTTATCCAGCCTCTGTATCCTTAATTTCAACTACATCACCTTTGGAGTAAAATAATATAGGTATTTTTTAAACTCTTTCATATATAAATAATGTTAAACTTTAGAATATATTCTGCAACCTTTATTTTGGCGTCTGTATTAAAGAGACCAATTCATGGCTTTTTACTTCCCCTGTTGCAGCGTCTATCTTGATGTTCAGTGTTTTGAAGGTCATAGTCACGTAAGTTATGTTGTATACCTGCCCT
Source organism: uncultured Methanosarcinales archaeon (assembly GCA_964459835.1). Taxonomy (GTDB): domain Archaea; phylum Nanobdellota; class Nanobdellia; order Woesearchaeales; family UBA12501; genus CAYWPA01. The sequence goes on along the minus strand of CAYWPA010000003.1, from coordinate 44,119 downwards.
TCATCAATGTTCTGCAGGATTATTATTGTCTTGAAAGGCAAATCCCCTATATATTTTGTTTCCTGTATTTTTTTTGCTGTTTCAAGGGCTTTTTCCATGGCAATCTTAACATTGCCCATATTAAGCTCCTTTATTGTATACTCTTCTCTCTTAAACGGCTTTTCAGGAGGGCAGATGTTTACCTTTTCCTTCAGCTCAAAGGCCGTAACCATATCATCGTCCCTATTATGGTAGCCAATCTGCCAATCCTCGCTCTTTTCATCTTTCATGCAGAATATATGGGACAGGAAGGCATGAGGGTGCTTTTTCCTCCACTCTTTAAACTCTTCAGAATTCTGCAATGTCCCTAACGCCTTTTTTGCCTTCATTAGGATTGCTTTTGCTTATTGTTTTTTATATTTTTTGGTGCAAAACGATTAAGTCAATCTAAGTGCCAATGCTGCCAAGCGACGTGCTCGGATAAATAGGCGATTGCGAAAGTTGCTCGGTTGCGAAAACAAAGGCAGAAGCTAACAGAGCGCAGCATTGGCACGAACACTGCTTGACTTAACCACAGCACAAAGCAAGAAATGCATGAGATTTGTTAAAAGAAGAATTAAAAGAAAAAAATAAAAAAAATTAAATCTTATTGCTTGACTTCGCAGTATATCATGTATAATGCAGAAAGTCCAATCAAGATATAAACTATTTTAGCTACTGTTGGCCATGCACCCAAGACCCTTTGTACCAAATCAAGGTTCCAAAGTCCAACCAAGCCCCAGTTCACTCCTCCTACAAGGACAAGAACAAGAGCAGTTAAATCCATATTACTTCTTTTAGCCATTCTACCACCTCCAAAATGGTATTTTGGATATGGTTCAACAGAGTATATAAAGCTTTCTTAAAATAAAGCAAAGCCGCAGCGCTGCCATAATATTTAAAAACAACTGCAAAATAGTAACTTCAGGTGGTAGCTTGGACATAATTGCTGATTTGCACATACATGGAAGATACTCAAGAGCTTGCTCTAAAGACTTAAGCATTGATAATCTTGAGAAGTACGGAAAGATAAAAGGCATTGATTTGTTGGGAACAGGAGACTTTACGCACCCTGAATGGATAAAGGAGCTGAAATCAAAATTAATAGAAACAGAAAAGGGTTCAGGAATTTACCAGACAAAAACAGGATTCAAATTCATGCTGGCAACAGAAATTTCTCTTATCTATTCGCATGACAACAAAGGAAGAAGAGTGCATCATGTTGTTCTTGCACCTAATTTAGAAGTTGTAGGGCAGATAACAGATGAGTTAAAAAAGCATGGAAGGGTTGATTACGATGGAAGGCCGATCTTCGGGATTCCTTCTCCTGATTTTGCAGAAATGCTGATGAATATCTCAAAAGATATTGAAATAATCCCTGCGCATATCTGGACACCATGGTTTTCAATCTTCGGCTCAAAGTCAGGCTTTGACACAGTTGAAGAGTGCTTCCAGGACAAGGCAAAGCATATTCATGCTCTGGAAACAGGAATGTCCAGCAATCCTGCAATGAACTGGCGCATATCAGCTTTGGATAAATATAATCTGGTTTCATTTTCTGACTCTCATTCATTCTGGCCGTGGAGGCTGGGAAGAGAAGCAACTATTTTTGATGTCAACAGCTTAACATACAAAAACATAATTGAGGGGATAAGAAACCAGGAAAAGACAAGGGAAACAATCGAAGTTGACCCAGGCTATGGAAAATACCATCTTGATGGACACAGAAAATGCAATGTCTGCCTGGAGCCAAAGGAAAGCATAAAACTTGGAGGAAAATGCCCTAAGTGCAAAAGAGACTTAACAATAGGTGTATTGGCAAGGGTGGAGGAATTGGCAGACAGGGAAGAAGGCTACAAGCTGAAAGGCGCGCACCCTTTCAAAACTTTAATCCCTCTATCAGAGCTTATTGCGAATTTGTCAGGAAACGGCCTGGCAACAAAAAAAACATGGGAAATATACAGTTCATTACTAAAAATGTTCAAGTCAGAATACTTTGTTCTTCTAAATGCAAAAAAAGAAGATTTGGAAAAAATAAGCCCTGCGCTGGCAGATATAATAATAAAGAACAGAAATGGGGAATTAAAAATAGCTCCAGGCTATGACGGGGAGTATGGCTATCCTGTTTTTACAGAAAAAGAAAAGCAGAATTACAAAGAATTTGAGCAGAAAAAGAAATCTGCCCAGAAAACCCTTGCAAACTTCTAGCTGAAAAATCCCTCAATTCCAAGAAGCGCTAAATAAACAATAATCCCAACAAGAAAATGAACAGGGCTGCCTTCTTTATACTTAGGTACTGTATCCCTTACAACAATGTAAAGCAAAACGCCCATTATGAATGCAAACAATGCATAAAATGTCTTTGTTGATACATCAAGCATTATTCCGAAAACAGTTCCGAAAAACAGGCTTCCTGAACTTAGGATTTTTCCGCCTATTGTTTCTCTTACATGCCTGTGAAGGTGCTCAATGACTATTGTAGAGGAAAGCATATGGAAAAAAACAGGCACAAGCGCAAGATAAGCAACTAAAGGCTTGTCAACCTTAAAGAAAAAAGTAAGCGACATTCCAAGTATTATATGGTTGATGAAAAAGCCTATTGTCCTTATATCATTAAGCCTTTTTTCCTTTTTTCTGCCTTCAGTATGCTGGAACACGTATTTTTCAGCAATATGGAATATGACAAACCCCCATAGTATGATGAAAAAGATCCCATAGCCTACGTCTTTTACGCCGTCAGTTATCCTTGGAAACATTGAAAGAAAAATATAGGCAATGAATATTCCTGAACTGAAGCTTATGAATGAAAGGTCGTATTTTTTCAGATGTTGCAGAAAGTCCTCGAAGTAAAAATGTATAATCCCAAACAATAATGTCAGGCCAAGGGGAATGTATATATTAACCATTATCCCTTCCTTGTGAAAAGCAGTTTAAAAAGGTTTTGCCAGTATCTGTCAGTACATCTCATCAATCAATTCTATGAACAAGGCATGGCTCCATGCCTGCGCAAAGCATCCTTTGCTCTGCAGTTCTTTGGCAGATGAAATCTCAGAATGATAGCCAACAATGCCGTGCCAGAGAATTTCTTTGCTTGATGCTTCTATTATTTTCTCAATATATCTCCTGAAAGTATTCTTTGAAAGCCTTGCCATGCATAAGGCAGCCATGTTGTTAAGGAAGAACCAGGAATCTCCCCTATGGTAGCTTCTGTTGTCCTGTCCTGTATGCTGTTCGCAGAATAACGGATGGCTTTTGTCAATGCTTGCTATTCCTCCCCACTCAAGCCACAGCTTTTCCAGAGCCACCTCAAAGCACTTAATCCATTCGCTTTTTGTAAGCAGTTCAGGGTAAATATAATGTGCAAGGAAAACATTCGGCCTTACAGTAGGGTCATTCAGTCCGTCAAATAAATATTTGCCGTCAAACAAATGCGTCCTTACTTTGGCCTTCAGCCTTTTTTCAAGCTCAACAGCATTTTTGTAGGAAATGTCATCTTTCAATGCCTTGCATACCAGCTGCAGCAGCTTGTACATGCTTAACTGAAGAGCTTGTATCTCTATTCTTACCCCCTCTCTTGTATCTCCATTCCATTCTGTGTCCATCCATGTTTCTTTTGGGGCATTATGCACAAAATCATCGCTTACATAGTGCTTCTGCATGCTGTAAATTGCTTTTTCAAGCTGGTTTCTTATCTCTATAAGCTCTTTGTGGGCCAAATAATCATTTATCAGCTTTTTCTGGTGAAGCATCTCTATGAAATCATACACTCTCTTGAATACCCATCCAACACCATCAGCGCTTTCAAGCTCAGAATCAGGAATTCTGTTTGGAACCCTTCCGTCTTTCTTAATATTTCTAACCTGCCTCATCAGAATTTCCTTGGCAAGGTCAAACCTTTCCTCAAGCATCAAAGCTTTTGTGCTTACGGCCTCATCCCTTGTCCAGTACTGGAAGAACCACCATAACCCTGCATAAATTCCACGCTTATTTTTTATATTATTTATTAAATGGAACAGCCCTATTTCTGCCGCTTTGTTTGCGAACTTTATCTCATTGTCTTTTATTTTCCTTCTGAACCCCTGAACATATATTTTCTGGCCTTTTTTTATCTTGTCTAGATCATTTATGATCCTTTTGTTTTCTTCAATGGCTTTTTGCTTGTTTTTTCCAAATGATATGATGAGCTTCTTTGCCTTTATCTTTATTGACTTGTACACATACCTTTCCCATGGCTGAGAATTCCTTGACATATCATAATCATAGTGTATTGGGTAGAATTCATCAAGCTTTTCATACTCTTTTCCATTGTTTATAACAACATAAATCTCATACTCTTTTGTGCCGTCACTATTGTCTTCTCTTTTGTCTGTTTTCTTTGTAAATGTTATTATTACCTTGTCATTCTCATTTGCAATCTTGTAGTACTTTCCAAATTCCCTCACGTCATAAGCTTTTCTCACATCAAGGTCTATCTGCACTTCACATTCCTCGTCCAGCTCATAAACGATGCTGTTATGCCTAAAAGGCATATAGAACCTTTCCTTGACACCCCTTTCCCTTTCTACAGAGTAAAAATTATTGGTCAGCTTCTTAACATCCCCTTTGTTAATGGGAAAAATATTTTCTATTACCTTGAATACTTCAAAATTATCATTGAAGAAAACCCCCTGGAATCTTGATATAGGGTAATCGGAAAGAGATGTATATCCACCAATCTTATTTGTAAGAAGAAAGCTAGGGTTGTGAACCTCTTTTTCTATTTCCTCATTGTCAATCCTATGGACAACTAAAGTCATTATACCCCTTTTTTATATTTTTTAAAAAAGAACTAGTGTTTTTATTAGCAATGTATTTATAAATATTACTGTCTTCTGTAAAACTCAGCAGCCTTCTCGGGCGGCATTGGGTTGATAACTGTTCCTGAATATTCAAATCCGGCCCATGTTGTTAGCCTAGGCAGAACTTCAATCTGGAAATGAAGATTCTCATCAGCAGGCGAGTAATGCAGGATATAATTGTAAGGCGCGTTGAGCTCTCTCAGCTTTACAAGCACTTTTTTCATTATGTCAGCAAGTTCGCCAAGGTCAAGCTCATCAAGATTTCTTTTATGGTCTTTAGGGAGAATAAGCATCTCAAAAGGAAAGCGTGAAGCATAAGGAGTAAAGGCAATAAAATTTGCATTTTCAAAGCATCTTCTGCGGGAATCCTTCTCTCTTTGAATTATTTCGCAGTAAGGGCATGAATCATATCTTTTTGAGGCCTGTATCTTCTCCTGGACAACCCTAGGAACATTGTCATAAGCAATAACTTGGGAGTGCGAATGTATTATCGAAGTGCCTGCCTCTTTTTTGTGGTTTTTGAAAATGCATACATACCTTATTCCCGGTATTTTTAAGATTTCATTTACCCTTAGCTTATAAACTTCAAGGACATCTTTTATCTCAGCAACACTTAAGTCCCACATCTGCCTGTTGTCAGGGGTTTCAACTATAACTTCATGCTTTCCAAAGGCATCTGAGTACGTATAGAATTTATTGTCTGTTTTGATAATAGAGGTTCCCTCAGGCTTTACAGCAGGAAACTTATTTGGAAAAACCCTTATCTGCCATCCGCTGTTCTTTTCTTTTCTGTATATTTCAGGGGGGCACAGATGCTCATTTCCAGGAGCAAAAAAATCCTTTGCTTCAGACATTTCACCTAACTGCTTGAACTGATGTGGCCTTTGGCCTCTTTCAGTTGCGATGATAACCCATCTGTCCAATATGTAATCTTTTCTCAGCTCTCCCATTATTTCCACACCTTCTGCACAGCCAAATTATGCGCTTCATAATAATTCTTTACCAATTCATTCCAGTCAGACAATGCAGCAAGCTCCTTTGCAGCTATCTTCTGCTGGACCCTTCCCTTTTCATGAAGCAATGTATAGTTAAATAAAATATCTGTAAAATGGTTTACTGTTTCTTCCTCGCTTACTTTAAACCTTTTAAGCACAAAAATTCCCCTGTCAGGGTTTGCCTTGTCCTGCAAAAACCTTCCAAACCCACCTAAATCTGTTGTCAGCGAAGGCACACCTAAGGCAGCACTTTCAAGAGGCGTATATCCCCAAGGCTCGTAATAGCTTGGAAACAACCCAAGATGGCAGCCTGTTATTGCCTGGTAATAAGGCAAATCTATCAGTCCATCAATACCTGTCAGGTAGACAGGGTAGAAAATGATCTTCACTTTGTCGTCTTCTTTATTGTCAAGCCCTGTATTCAGGCATCCCCTAACAATTGCGTCGCTTTCCTCAAAAGGAAGGTTATGTGTAACAATCAAAGGATTGCCTTTTTTCTGGAAATTTATCCTCATGATTTTTGATTCCTTTAAGAATTCATCATCAAACAGCCCTCCTTTGTAAAATGTTTTTTCATCATTAAAGCAGAGAGGAGAGCACTTCATTATGTTATCTATTATCTTTCTCTGGAAAACACCTGTATTTTTCCTTACAAAATCTTTTATCTGTATGTAGTTTGCTTTGTTCAGTGAAAGCTCTGTCTTTGCGCCATGCACATCTCTAGGTATCCAGAAAAATGCAATGACAGTCTTTTCGCTGTTTGTTTCCTTCAGCCTTTCATTCAGCTTTGCAAGAGACTTAATGAAAATATCCAGACCTTTGTTCCTGTACTCATACCTTCCGACAATAAAGAAAAGCAATGTCTGTGCGATGTCAAAATGATAATGTGGGAAGAAGTAGTAGGAAACAAACTCTCTTATGGTTTCTCTGTTTTCCCTGTGCATTATTGCACATTCCTCATATGTGGGGAATTTTTCCATATCTAATCCATTTAAAACAAGAACCTCCGCCTTTCTTCCAAGCAATTTCTCTGCTTCTATTGAAGTTATCTCGCTTACTGTTGTAAACACATCAGCATTTAATGCACATGCAACTTCTGTCAGGTGCTTTGCCTCAATGCCATAGTCATAAGCAGCTTTTATAGGGTCAATCTGCTCAAGATAATTATACAAATCCCCTCCGGCTCCTGCAATGCTCCTTCCAAGCATTGTTGCGTGCGTTGTAAATACGCAGCCGCATTTCACTTTCTGCGGCTTAAGGTACAGAAGCGCAAACCCAGCCATCCATTCATGCAAGTGCGCAACAACTTTTTTCTCTCCATTCGGGCTGTTGAACTGGCAGAACTTTTCTATTAATTTCCCGACAGCAGTGCTCCACAGCATAGGCTCTTCAAAATCCCACCCCGCCCTTAACGAGTCAATTTTGTAAGTGTCCCAGTACCATTTTTTAAGGCCATTTTTATTTCCAGAAAATCCGCGAAAATCAAGAAGTATTGCCTTTGGGTTTCCCTTAATCTGCCATGTTCCGTAGTGGCATACTATCCCTTCTTTGTAAAGCTCTTCAAAAACCTTGAAGAGTTCAGGATGAGGAGGCTCCTCAATCAAGTCCTGCCTTGCATTTTCCTCAACATATGGGCCGACCAGAAAATAATTAGGATAAGCTTCGTTTATCAGAGCTGCTTTTGAGGCAACGACTGTATAAATGCCGCCTACTTTATTGCACACCTCCCATGAAGCTTCAAAAAGATAGTCTGCTCTAGTCTCAGCCATATAGCCTATTTTACGCTGAACACTTAAAAACTTTTAACACTACTTTTTAATGCTAAAGCATATATATCATGTATTATTAGGAGCATTCCCGCTATTATAGTTAGAACCTATGCCTAAAACGTAATATTTATAAACCCATTTTACCAATTTTAAGGTAGTGGTGATGGACGTTCTTTGTCCGCAAAAAAGAGATGATAGGTACAGATTTTTTTGCAAGCGTCGTAAAAGGTGCAAATGACGCAATCATCTGCACAGACTTAGACGGCATAATCGTCTGCTGGAATCCTGGAGCAGAGCAGCTTTTCGGGCATGAAGAAAAGGAGATTCTTGGCAAAAGCATTTTCAAGCTGCTGGACAAAAGCTGCTATGACGACTTTGCAGTTCTTATTTCAAGGCTAAAGCAGGGAGAGCAGGTTTCCTCTTTCAATGCAAAGCAACTGCATAAAAACAATTCTTCTTTGAATATAGATGCAACCTTTTCCCCAATAAAAAACAGCAAAGACAAAATTATCGGCTTTGCTGCAATAATGAGAAAAGCAGCTGATGATTTAAAGACAGAAACCCAAACTGAGATTCTTGAAAAAACAATACGTGATTTCTATAGCGAAGAAAATGAAACAAACGGAAAGAAAAGAACTTTTGAAGAAATAAGGAACAAAATCCTTTTCTGCCTGACGACAGGGCAAAAGACAATCAACCAGGTTTCTACATACACAAGCATAAACTGGAAAACAGTAGAGAACCATTTAACTTATTTGCTTGGAAAAGGGTTTGTATTTGAGGTTTTCAAATCAGATTACGTAAGGATATTCGACATTTCACAGTATGGAAAGGAGCATTTGATGAAGCTGAAAAGGCAAAATCAAAATCATGACGCAGAAAAAATGGAGGAAGGCAGATGAAGGTGCTGATGTTCGGGTGGGAGTTCCCGCCTGAAAGCAGCGGCGGACTGGGAACAGCATGCTTTGGGTTGACTAAAGCACTGTCAGAGAAAGGGGTAAAAATAAGCTTTGTGCTTCCAAGGCTTTCAGAAAGACATTCATCAAGCCATGTAAAGCTTATAGGCGCAAATGTAAAGAGGATAGAGGTTGAGTCTCCTTTGACAGGGTATATGACAGAAAGCGGATACGAGCAGGTAATCAAAATGTACGGCTCAAGGGGAAAAGGCCCTATTTATGGAAAAAACCTGTTTGCAGAAGTCCATAGATATGCGCTGAAAGCAAGAACAATTGCAAAAGAAGAGAAGTTTGATGTGATACATGCGCACGACTGGATGGCTTATGATGCAGGATTAACAGCAAAGCATGTTTCAGGAAAGCCTTTGGTTGTCCATGTCCACGCAACAGAATTTGACAGGGTAGGGGGAAGCAATATAAACACTCATGTTTACGAAGCAGAGAAAAGAGGAATGGAAGGAGCGGATAAAGTGATAGCAGTCTCTAATTACACAAAAAATATCATTGTAAACAATTATGGAATAAATCCTGAAAAAGTCGAAGTTGTGCATAATGGGGTTGATTTTGACTATAAGGGTTTTGGAAAAGCAAAGATAAATGACAATGAAAAGCTAGTCTTGTTTTTGGGAAGATTGACCCTGCAAAAAGGTCCTGATTACTTCTTGTATGCCGCAAGAAAGATTCTTGACCATTACAAAAATGCAAGGTTTGTTATTGCCGGTTCTGGAGACATGGAAATGTTTTTGATAGAAAAAGCAGCAGAGCTTGGAATCTCACACAAAATCACATTCACAGGGCACATGGCAGGAGATGATGTTGACAGGCTTTACCAGATGGCAGATGTTTATGTAATGCCTTCTGTTTCAGAGCCTTTCGGAATTACGCCATTAGAAGCATTGAAAAACAATGTTCCTGTGATCATATCAAAGCAGTCCGGAATCAGCGAAGTGATATCCCACGCATTAAAGGTTGACTTTTGGGATATAAATGAGCTTTCAAACAAGATAATTTCAGTATTAAAATACTCTCCTCTGCACGAAACTCTGGTAGAGTATGGAAGAGAGGAAGCAAAGGAAGCAAGCTGGCATAAGGCTGCTGATAAATGCATAAATATATACAGGGGTGTTGCAAATGGTTAGTGTATGCTTTTACTTTCAGGTTCACCAGCCGTTCAGGCTGAGAAAATACAGTGTTTTTGACATTGGCAACAGCGGTGATTATTTTGACCATAAAAAGAACATAGAAGTGATGACAAAGGTCGCCAAGAAATGCTACCTTCCGGCTAACAGGCTTATGCTTGATTTGATAAGAAAATATGACGGAAGGTTCAAGGTTTCATATTCCTTGTCAGGAACAGCTGTTGAGCAGTTTGAATTGTACGCTCCTGAAGTTCTTGAATCATTCAGGCAGCTTGTAAAGACAGGCTGCGTTGAGCTGCTTGGCGAGACTTACTACCACTCTTTATCATATCTTTATTCAAAAGAAGAGTTTAAGGAGCAGATTAAGATGCATGCAAAGATGCTGAAAAAGCATTTTAGATACAAGCCTACTGTATTCAGGAACACTGAGCTTGTTTACAACAATGAGATTGCAAACTATATTGAAAAGCTCGGCTACAAGGGAATCCTTGCAGAAGGCTGGGACCATTACCTGCAGTGGAGGTCTCCTAATTTTATATACACTCCGAAAACATGCAGGAAGATGAAACTTCTTCTGAAGAACTACAAGCTGAGCGATGATATTGCTTTCAGGTTTTCAAATAAAAGCTGGAATGAGTGGCCGTTGACAACAGGAAAGTTTGCACAGTGGGTGAATGCAGTCAATGGAAACGGGACAAATGTTAACTTATTTATGGATTACGAAACTTTAGGGGAGCACCAGTGGGAAGATACAGGAATTTTTGAATTCATGAGGCATCTGCCAGGAGAGCTGCTGAAGCACAAAGATAATAATTTCAAAACACCAAGTGAAGTCATAAAATCTTACGACAGCGTCGGGGAGCTTGATGTGCCTCATCTGATGTCATGGGCTGATCTTGAGAGGGACCTAAGCGCATGGATTGGAAATAAGATGCAGCAGTCTGCAATAAAGCATATTTACAGCTTTGAGCAGCTTATTAAGAAGTCAGGAGACAGGCAGCTTATTGAGAAATGGAGAAAGCTGCAGACGTCAGACCATTTCTACTATATGTGCACAAAGTATTTCTCTGATGGAGACGTGCATAAGTACTTTAACCCCTACGATACGCCTTATGACGGCTTTATAACTTATATGAACATTTTAAACGACATAACTTTGCGAATAAAGGAAAAAAATTATAAATCCAAGCTGCTTAAAGGCCTTATAGGAGCTCAAAACACAGAAAAAGAGGTGTGGTATGGCTAAAAAAGCAAAAAGTTCTGGCAAAGGCAAGGTTGCTAAGGCAAAGAAAGTGTCAAAGGCAAAGTCAAAACAAATGGCAAAACCAGCTGTAAAACAGGCAGCAAAGCCAGCTATACAGCAGCCAGTAAGGCAACAGCCGACAAGGCAGAACAGCACAAATTATATCCATACCGATGTGCCGGAAGACAAGGTTTTTTATTTATGTGACGGTTCAACAATTAAAAACATAAAGGAGTTTGAGGAAAGCCTTGAAAGGATGCCTGACGATGTTTATAACTATCACTGCAGCCAGGAAAAAAACGATTTTGCAAAATGGATACATGATGTGACGGGAGAGACAAGGCTGGCAGAGAATTTGATTCATAAGAGCAAGAACGAAGCAAGGATGGAAGTCGTTAAGCACATAATAAAAAATATTTAACAAAAACACATTAACAAAAACGCAAAATGGAAGCAAACGAAGCAAGATTTTTATTAAGCGATGCAAAAGAGGAGAATAGCTTTAATCTGCAGAATGGAGGCAGGCTGAAGAATTTAAGAGAGCTTGCTGAAGCTCTTGACATAATGCCTGGAGAGGTTTTTCTGCATCACGTTACAGAAGAAAAGAATGACTTTGTAAACTGGGTTAACGATGTCATAGGCGACAAGGAGCTTGCAAAAGAAATATCAAAGACAAGATTAAGAAGCATCATGCTTTCCAAAGTTGCCAACAGGGTAAAAAAGCTTAATGAAAGGCTGGATGAGGGAACAATTCCATCCCAAGAATTCTTAAGAAGCGGAAGAACAGATTTTGTTGTTGGCATACTGGTCGGTTTCTTGGCAAGCTTATTGGTAACGACGTTTATTTAAGGTATTTTAATATCTATTGTTTTAGAACGAAAACTTTATATACTTCTTTATAATTATCTATAATTATGGTGCATTATGGAGTTGATACTGACAGCACATGCAAAAGAAAGGATGGTGCAGCATACGATAACAAAAGCTATGATTAAAGAGGTCATTAAAAAAGGAGCTAAGATAAGGCAAACAGACGGCTTTTTGGCATCATACACCTACATTAAAGTTGCCTACAAACAAATTGGTGAAAAATACATAATAAAAACTGTTATGGTTGGGTGATAAGAATGAAATGCTATATGTGCAACAAAGGGAACCTTATAAGGAAAAAAACAGAATTCAAACTTTATGGGGAAAGCTTAGGGAAGTTTGATTCTGATGTATGCTCTAAATGCGGCGAAGTTTTCTATGATGAAAAAGCGTCTGATTTAATCGATGCTGCTGCAAAACAAAAAGGTCTGTGGGGATTAGAAGCAACAACAAAAATTGCGCAAGCAGGAGACAGTTTGGTAATAAGGATAAATAAAAAATTGGCAGAGTTCATGAAGCTTAAAAAAGGAGAGGAAGTAAAGCTGCACCCAGAATCTAAAGACAAGTTGATAATAGAAATGTAATATTACTTCATCATTCCCTTCATACCAGTAAACTTCTTCATCATTCTTTCCATTCCCTTCATTCCGCCGCCTTTCAATGTTTTCATTAATTTCTTTGACTGCTTGTACTGCTTTATCAGATCCCTTACTTCAGAAGTTGAACAGCCTGAGCCTTTTGCTATTCTTTCAATCCTTGTTCCGGAAATGATTTCAGGGTCTTCAAGCTCATCTTTTGTGCACGAATCCATTATATACTTCCACTTTTCCAGCTTGCCTTCCTGAACCTGCAAAGCTTCTTTGGGCATTTTTATCTGCCCCATTCCAGGAACCATTTCCATTACCTTGCTCAAAGGCCCCATTTTTTTCAAAGCCTGAGTCTGCTCGTAAAGGTCAATTAGATTAAACTCTCCTTTTAGCAGCTTCTTGCTTAAGTCCTTTGCCTCTTCTTCAGAAATGGCCTCTTTTGCCTTCTCAAGCAAAGCTTCTAAATCACCCATTCCAAGTATTCTTCCTACAAAGTTCTTTGGCTTGAATTTTTCAAAATCATCAATCTTTTCTCCAACCCCAATAAACAGTATTTTTGCACCTGTAACTGCGCATGCTGCCAAAGCTCCGCCCCCTTTAGCTGTTCCGTCTAATTTTGTTACAATAACTCCTGTAACATTACAGGTGTCATGGAACGTTTGAGCCTGCTTCTGTGCAGCCTGTCCCACATCAGCCCCCATGACAAGAATATTCTGGTCTGCCTTTATTTTTTTATTTAGCTTATTCAGCTCCTCTACCAATTTATCACTCAGTGCATCTCTTCCGGCAGTATCTATTATCACAACATCAAATTTGTTCAGCTTGTCTTCAAACTCTTCATATATTTTTACAGGATTTTTTTGCTTTGGGTTTCCGAAAACAGGAACTTTAACCTGCTTTCCTATCTGTTCCAATTGCGCAAAAGCAGCCGGCCTCCATGTGTCTGTTGACATCAATGCAACTTTGTTTCCTCTTTTGACAAAATAATTAGCAAGCTTTCCTGCTGTTGTTGTCTTACCGTTTCCGAACAATCCGGCAAGCATTATTTTATACGGCTCTTTTGCTTTTTTTGCAATATCTATTTTTCCTTCTTCTTCTCCTAAGAAAACAACTAGCTCTTCATAAACAATCTTGATAAGCCATTCTTTTTTGCTTATTCCTGCAGGCACATCTTCTTTCAAAGCCCTTTCTTTTATCTTCTTTGTCAGCTCAAAAACCAGCTTTACATTTACATCTGCTTGCAGCAGTGCTTTTTGTATATCTTTGACAAGCTCGTTAACCAGCTTTTCGTCTACAAAAACAGCTTTGGCTATCCTGCTCAATGTTTCCTTCAGACTGCTTCCTAATTTATCTAGTACCATGATTGTGCGTATAACTAATGGATTTATAAAATTATATGGTTTTTATAGCAAATTTTAAATAGTATCATTGATATTTATATTAATATGGCAGAAACAGTGACAATTCCAAAGGTTGAGTATGAGCGCCTAAAGAGGCTGGAGAAGCTTGATTTTGATTTGATAAGGCAGTTTGCCGAAAGCTTAGAAGACCTTAAAAAAGGCAGATTCAAGAAACTTGCTTAGATACTTCTTTGGCAATATCACTGTATTCATCTAATTGTTCTTTGATATGGTCGATTGTTTTTTGCTGGTCTTTCTTTCCGCTTATAGCTACTAAAAGCACAAGCTTTAAGTATTCGTAGACTAAATAATACACTCTTTTTTCTTTTATACGAGTTTCCCTTAGAAAAGGGTAATTTAACGGTTTTCCGCTAAAAGGATTATCTGCAAGCTTTTTTGGAATCTTATCTGCTGCTTCTCTATAATCTTTTGGCAATTTGCCAATTTCTCTCAAATAACTATTGGTCCCTATGACTTTAAACATAACTAATGGAGTTCTTTCCTAATTTATAAATTAACATTATAAACAATATTGTTATACCACCCCAAAGAACCCCTTTCTCACTTCTTAATGACCAGCAAACTTTAAAAACCCAACAATCACTTTCTTTTATATGGGGACTCAGGTAGAGGATGTGCTTAAAGTAGAGGGAGTTAGCAAGAGGTTCGGACATAGGCTTATTCTTGATGATATTAATTTAAACGTAAAGAAAGGAGATGTTTTTGGCATCATAGGGGTAAGCGGAGTAGGAAAAACTACTTTGTTGAACCTTCTTATCGGAGCCCTAAGGCCTGAGAAAGGCGATATCAAATTCAAGGCTGAAGGGCTGCTCATACCAATACACGAAAGCCATGTTTACTTTTCTGTGCATGAAGAGCAGCGCACTGTAAAAAGGCTGTTCGGTTTTGCAGCACAGATGCCTTCCTTTTACGATGACCTTACAATAATTGAAAATCTGGAGTACTTCGGGCACCTTTATGACTTAAAAGACGACATCCTGAAAAAGAATATTGAAATAGCGCTATCCTTGGTTGACCTTCAGGACTGCAAAAATATTCTTGCATCAAACTTATCAGGCGGAATGAAGAAAAGGCTTGACATTGCATGTGCTCTAGTCCATGATCCTAAAATATTAATTCTTGATGAGCCTACTGCAGACCTGGATGTTCTGCTAAGAAGGCAGATGTGGGATTTGGTTAGGAAAATAAATGCAAAAGGGACAACAGTAATAATCGCTTCTCATTTTCTTGATGAGATTGAAACTTTATGCAATAGCATAGCTTTGCTGCATAATAAAAAGCTGATAGCAAAAGGCAATGTGGTGGAGATAAAAAAGCTGTATGCGCCTAATGAAGAGATTCACTTGCAGACTTACCCTGGAGATTATAAAAAGATAATATCTACTTTAGGAAAAAGCCATATAAAAACTTATTCCATTACGCCAAATGGCCTTGTTGTTTATTCATCAGATGCACCTATGCTGCTGGAAAGGCTTCTTAAGGCAATGCATTCGTCAAAGGAGCGCCTGATAAATGTTGACCTAAAAAAGCCACCATTAAGCGAGATTTTCGAGGAACTTACCAAAAAAAGATGACAAAAAAAATCATAGAGATAATAAAGAAGAACTTTAAGATACTTGCAAGATCAAAAAGTTCTGCCCTGATCGTTGTACTGGGTCCCCTTATATTGATAACCCTTGTAGGGTTGGCCTTCAGCAATACAGGGCAGTACTTTCTTACAGTAAGCACTTATTCCCAGTCTTACAGCGGTCTTACAAATTCGCTTACGGACAAGCTGTCGGAGAACAATATTCTTGTAACAAAGGCAGATTCAGAAGACATATGCGTAGATAATGTGAAAAGGTCAGAGACAAACATGTGCATCATCTTCCCGCCTGATATGGTAATAAAACAGGACGCAATAACCGATGTTGTTTTTTATGTTGATTATTCAAAAATAAACTTGGTATGGAGCATACTTGATATAATATCTTCAAAAATAGGGGAAAAGAGCCAGGAGATAAGCACTGACCTGACATCTGATCTGCTGTCAAAGATTTCATATGCAGAAGATGAAATAGGGAAAAGAGTCCCTGCAATCGTTGCAATAACAACGGAAAACACAGACAGCAATGAAAGGGTTTCAAAAGTAATAACTTCTCTGGGTAGCCTTGACCTTGAAATTGATGCAAATGACTTCAGGGCAGGAAGCATAAGGAATGCGTACTCCACTTCATACGAAGAAATGCAGGCTTTTGTCCAGAAAACATATGATACTCTTGCAGATATAGACAGCATGCTTGCAGGCCTTCCTGGAAACACTTCAGGCATAGACTATGAGATTGCAACAGCAAGGGAATCCCTTGATGATTCGTACGGAGTTATAAGAAACAACGATAACAATATGGCGGATCTGCTTGACAGCCTTGACGTAAGCATTGCAAAAACACAGGAAAAGCTTGAGAAAGCGTCTATTGCAAGGGCTACAACAGGGGCTGACCTGAACATTGTGAACAGGAACCTTGCAGCAAGCGAGATAAAGCTTAACCAGCTTCAGACATCTCTCAACAGCATAAGGCAGAATATTCTTGGCATTGAGATAAGGAATGCAACTAAAATAGTAAATCCTATAACAACAACAATCAAGCCAGTGGCAACAACAAAAACAAACTTCAACTATTTGTTTCCAACATTAGTTGTGCTGGTTATAATGATAACATCTGTTCTTCTTGGGTCGACTTTGGTAATGGTGGAGAAGAAATCAAAGTCATTCTTCAGGAACTTTATTTCCCCTACATCAAGGTACACATTTATGGGTGCAACTTACACGACTGCTTTGATAATAATGTCTGTGCAGATTCTGATATTTTTAATAATATCTTTTGTGTTCTTCAATACAAAGGTTGAATCTTCAGTTTTGACAACAATGTTCATATTGATGTTTATCACTTCTTTCTTCATAATGCTGGGGATGTGCATAGGCACAATATTCAAGTCAGAAGAAACAACAGCCTTAGCTTCTATCACTATTTCAAGCATACTTCTCTTCTTCTCATCAACAATAATACCTCTCGAAGGCATGCCTATTGTTTTCAAGAAAATAGCAAGCTTTAACCCATTTGTTGTAAGCGACAGCTTGCTGAGGGAGTCATTATTCTTCAGCTTCAGCTTTGATGCCATTGACACAGGCCTGTATATTATTGTGTTCTATATCGCTATTGCAATAGTTGGAATAATAGCTGCGCAAAACTATGCCAGAGACCATGTTCTTTTTAAGGTTAAGACAGAGCACATAGATATAATAAAAAGCCTGAACATATTCAATAAGAAAGAGGAGCATACTGCAGAAGAGAAAGCACAGGAGCACAGGAAAGAGGAGCTTGAAGACGAGCTTAAAAAGCTTAAAAGAGAGCTTAAAGAGCTTAAATAAGCCGAAAGCTTTATAAAACTCCCCGCTTTTGCATTCTTTAACATGCAAAGGAAAGGAGGATCAAGGGTACGAACTAGGCATAAGATGTCTAAGGGGATCAGGCAGAAGGGAAAGATAAGCCTGGATAAGTTCTTCCAGAGCTTTAATATAGGGGACAGAGTTGTTCTTAAAGCAGAGAGTGCATACCAAAAAGGGCTTTTTCACCCAAGATTTCATGGAAAATCAGGCGTTATCCAGGGAAAAAAAGGAAGGTGCTATGAAGTCATTATAAGCGACCAGGGCATGAAGAAGACTGTTGTCACTTACCCTATTCATCTTAAAAAACCTTAACAAAACATTCTAGGAGGCAAAAAATGGCGATAAAATTACTATCAGAAACACCAATAACAATGGCTGAGCTAAAGGAAGATTTGCAAAAGATAAAACAAAGGGATGGGGAGCTGAATTTCAGGGCAGGGAAGACAGAAGAGTACCTTAATTTGTTTGTTGAGATTGACGCTAAGAAAGCGCAGGAGATAAGAAAAAAGCTTGGCAACCTTAATATTCCAAGGTTAAGGGAAGAGCACATAACAAAAGTCATTGATATAATGCCAAAAACAGCAGATGAGTTAAAAACAGTAATGTCTGCTTTCACAATAACAATTGACAACGCAAACATACAAAAAATAGTGGACGTAGTGAAAGAATATGCTTAAGTATATTAGAAAAAAAGCTGAAACATGGAGCGCAAAAGGGCAAAGGAGGAATACGCAATTGTCTTGGACTTTTTGCAGCACGGCTATCCGTTTGACAAGCGTCCAAGTCACAGGAAGACTTCTATAGTGCAAGCCATGGGAAAAGATCACTTTACGCTTCTTGAGCTCGTTCCAAAGCCAGGCATTTTCTTGCAGCCTTATGAGGAAGTTTACATAGGGGAAGAAAAAAGAGAGAAAATCCACCATATATCAGGCAAGCTTACTTCAGACAGGCTGACAGGAACAGCAGTTTCTGAGATGCAGCATATCATAGGGGATCTTATATCCAAGAATGAAGCAAAGTTTGTTGAGTTTTTCAACAAAGCAGTTCCTTTAACAACAAGAATGCACCAGCTTGAGCTTCTTCCAGGCCTTGGAAAAAAGCATATGTGGGAGATCATAGAGGCAAGGGAAGAAAAGCCTTTTGAAAGCTTTGATGATATAAAGAAAAGAGTAAAGCTTATGCCTGACCCTAAGAAAACAATAATCAGAAGAATTCTTGATGAACTTTCCGGCAAGGAAAAGCACAGATTGTTTGTTGATTAAAGACGGCAATGGAAATTTATGAGCCAAAAACAAAAGAAGAGTTTGAAAGGTATTATGATTTACGTTGGAGAATATTGAGAAAGCCTTGGAATCAGCCAAAAGGTACTGAAAAGGATGAATTTGAAGACATAAGTATTCATATTATGGTTTGTGAAAAAGATAAACTTCCAATAGCTGTTGGAAAAGCTTATTTTAATTCTCTTGATGAAGCACAAATTCGTTTTATGGCTGTTGAAGATGGTTTTCAGGGAAAAGGTATTGGAACTCTTGTTTTAGAAGAATTAGAAAAAAGAGTAAGGGAAAAAGGAGCTAAGTATGTAGTTTTAAATGCAAGAGAATCTGCAATTAGGTTTTACAAAAAGCATGGCTATCATATTGCTGGTAAAGCACCTACTCTTTTTGATTCTATTGAGCATGTTAGAATGAGAAAAGATTTCTAATTATTTTATAATCCCATAGCCAATCAATCTAAACCTGTTTGCAATTCTTCTGGAAATAGTAATTCTTGCTCCATTGTCTGCACATATTGGTATTTTAAGCGTGCATTTAATTGTATTTTTTGAAATCTCAGTCACAAATCCTACAGTTGCAGCAGCATTGACATTAAGCATCAACGGCTCATCCTTCTTTATCGGCTCAACAACAGCTTTTTCCTTTGCCCCTACCACTCTTTCAAGCAGGTGCACTTCCAGGGTAAGCTTATTCCACACCTCAGGAAGCTTTCCTTTTTTTCCTACAACGCTTCCGACAAGCGCATCGCTTTTGACTATAGAAGGGTCAAGTGTTGTTGCAACACCTATTGAACCGCCGGGCTTAACTTCGTCAACAGAGGCATTTCCTGTCTTTAATCCTGCAATTTTTGTTATAATCGGCTCGTAAATAATCCTGTTTTCCCTTTCAATCTTTCTTCCCGGCTTAAGCTCAATCTCATCTCCTACTCTCAGCTTTCCCTGCACTAAAGCACCTCCTAAAATTCCGCCTTGTATTTCTTTAGACAGGCAGCCAGGCTTGTTTATGTCAAAGCTTCTTGCAACCAGCATCAAAGGGTCTTTTGTTTCATCTCTTTTTGGAGCGGGGATATATTTCTCTATAGCCTCAATCAGCACATCAATATTGACATTGTGCTTTGCTGATATTGGGATTATGGGGGCATTTTCATATGCAGTGCCTTTCAGAAATTCTTTTATTTCATTATAGTTCTTCAATGCCTGCTCTTTCTTAACCAAATCAATTTTATTCTGGACAATGATAACATTCTTCACGCCCATTATCTGCAGAGCCATAAGATGCTCCATTGTCTGCGGCTGCGGGCATGACTCATTTGCAGCTACAAGCAGCAAAACACCATCCATTATTGTTGCGCCTGACAGCATAGTTGCCATAAGGCTTTCGTGGCCAGGAGCATCAACAAATGAAACTGTCCTCAGCCTTTTGGCAGTTGGAGTTGGCTTTGCAGTGTAAATTCCTTTGTCTTTGTAAAAAGTGGCATCAGCATAGCCAAGCCTTATTGTAATTCCTCTCTTCAGCTCTTCAGAATGAGTGTCTGTCCATTTTCCTGACAGCCTTTCAGTAAGCGTGGTTTTTCCATGGTCTACATGCCCAACTAAGCCTATGTTGATTTCAGGCTGCTCTGTTTTTTTCTCTGCCTTTTCCTGTTTTTTAGCCATATTCAGGACAAAATGCAAGTGTTTATAAAGTTAACTTCGGAAACTTTAAATAATAACAAGAAATTCGCTTTTATATGGCAAAATTTAATATCCCTGGATTAAATGGATTAAAATCAGCTCCAATTTGGAGAAGGCTTCTTGCATTCGGCATTGATGTTGCAGCTCTTGATTTAATTGTTCTTTCACCATTCCAGAAGCTTCTTGAGGATATTCTTCCTGCAAAGGATTATTCTGCAATACAGCTTCATCTTACACAGAATCCTAACTTGACAAATACTCTTACAACAGTTCTTTTCTTTGCAGGCATAGTAATGCTGCTTTATTTTTCAATACTTGATTACAAGGCAAATACTATTGGAAAGAAGCTGATGAAAATAAAGGCTGTTTCAGAAACAAAGGAATTGAAATACTG
Organism: uncultured Methanosarcinales archaeon; assembly: GCA_964459835.1. Taxonomy (GTDB): domain Archaea; phylum Nanobdellota; class Nanobdellia; order Woesearchaeales; family UBA12501; genus CAYWPA01. The sequence goes on along the minus strand of CAYWPA010000003.1, from coordinate 23,515 downwards.
GCAATGCTTAGTTAGGAGCATGTTTGTTGTTCCTGTTTTTCCTTTTATTTTGCTCTGGATTATCGATCCATTGTATGTTTTCTTTAACCCAGGCCAGCAGAGGCTGCTTGAGAGGCTAAGCAAGACTAAAACAGAGATGGTTTAGAGATGAAAAGAAGCGCAAAAAACACTATCAAGAAGCTGGATACTGTTGTGCTATCATTTGCTTTCTTCCTTATAGTCCTTGTTTTAGTATCTTCTATGAAAGGAAGCGTAACAGGGAATGTTGCTTTGGATATCATGAAAAATGCTTCAAACGATATTGTAAATCCTTTTTCTGCCATTGATATAGTGTTAGGCGCTGATAACAGCGTTGTGGGGAAAACAAAGAAAATTGATGCTTTGAACGAAACAGTAAATGAAACAAAGAACATGACTGTTCATTTTATTGATGTTGGCCATGGGGATGCCATACTTATCCAGACGCCAAACAACGCAAACGTTTTGATAGATTCAGGTTATCCTGATACAAAAGGCAATGTATCTGCATACTTGAAAAGCCTCGGCGTCAATTATCTTGATGCTGCTATTTCAACACATCCTGATGAAGACCATATAGGCGGGATGTCATGGATTTTAGGAAAAATGAAGTATGTTTATTATGTTATCGACAATGGCCAGGCTACTGACTCTTTATCGTATATAAAATATGAAAAAAGAAAGACTAAGGGAAAGGAGAACTTTTCGCTTATGGAAGACAGGACATTGCTTGTTGACGACGATATTTCTTTTGACGCTTATGTTGCCTATACAAACGAGTCTTATCTAAATGGAACAAATGCAAATTCAATTGTAATCAGGGTGCAGTACGGCGATGTAAGCTTTCTTTTTACAGGAGACTGCAATATTGAATGCGAGCAGAAGATTATGGAAAAAAGGATGGATGTTGATGCAGATATACTCAAGGTGGGCCATCATGGGGCGAATGACTCCACAAGCCAGGAATTTTTAGAGGCAGTGAGCCCTGAGGTTGCTGTAATAAGCACTGGCCATAAAGAGAGCTTTGGGCATCCTCACGATGAGGTTGTTGAAAGGCTGAAGGATGCAGGCATTGAGGTATTAAGGACAGACTATAATAGTACAATAAGGATAACAACTGATGGTTTTGGCTATTGGTATGATGGAACAAGAACAGCGCAGCAGAATGAGAGCAAATCAAATGAATAAATTAATAAATACTGGAGTTATTTTCAAATAATCAAGCAGGTGATTAGTTGAAAGAAAAAGGCAAAGGATGGGGATTTATCGTTGCTGTATTGGTAATTCTTTTATTGGTGAGCATAGTGATTGCAGCTTTCCTTGGCTTATTTATTGAAACCACGCCTATCCTTGACGGCAATATTGCAAAGATTGCAATTACAGGGCCTATAGTTGTCAGCGACGGAGGCTTTTTCAGCAAGCCTACAACTGTTGATGATATAAAAAAGCTTATCGAAAAGGCAAACAAATCAGATGTCAAGGCGATAATTTTTGAAATTAATTCTCCTGGAGGAAGCGCTGTTGCTTCAGACGAGCTTGCGCAAGCAGTTAAGAATGTAAATAAAACAACAGTTGCAGTCATAAGGGAAGTTGGAGCATCAGGAGCTTACTGGGCCGCTTCTGCAACTGATCATGTAATTGCAAACAGAATGTCAATAACAGGCTCTATAGGTGTTAGGGGAAGCTATTTGGAGTTTGCAGGATTATTAAAGGAATATAATGTTACTTACAGGGGATTGACAGCAGGAAAATACAAGGACATTGGCTCTCCTTACAAGCAGCTTTCAAGGGAAGAAGAAATGATGCTGCAGGAAGTTTTGGACGAGCTTCATGATGTTTTTATTGGCAGTGTTGCAGAAAACAGAGGAATGAGCAGAGAAGATGTTGAAAAGCTTGCAACAGGAATGTTTTACACAGGCAAAAGGGCTAAAGAGCTTGGCTTGGTTGATGAGCTTGGCGGATTAGAGGAAGCTAAGAGATACATAGAGCAAAAATACAACATTACTGCAAGCGTTTCTGAGTACAAAAAGCCAAAGTCTTTTTTTGAGAGATTACAGGAATCTTCATATGAAAAATCATTTTTTGTAGGCAAAGGAATCGGCTCAGAAATTGTTTCAGAAGGAAATCTTCAAATAACTACATAATTACTTAACTGCATCTAGGATTTTGTTGTATTTTGTTAAATTCTCAAGAACCAGATCAGCGCTCTTTAACTGTCCTTTTCTGTAATGCCCTGTTGCAACAGCAACAGTAAATGCTTTTGCTGCTTTTCCAGCCTCAATGTCTGCAGGAGAATCCCCTATGACTATTATTTTCTTTATTTTGCGCTTCTTTTTTGCCTGCTTTATCGCTTCCTTTACTATATCTTCTCTTGTCTCCACATTGTCTGCATAGCCAAATACTGTAAAAAATTCAAGCAGATCTGCTTTTTTAAGTATTGCTTCTCCCATCTCTTTTTCATTTCCTGTAACAACACCTACTAATTCTTTTTTTTCTTTTAGAAATGAAAGAAATTCTTTAACACCTGGCAGAACTTTAATATTTGTTTTTGCAATAACTTTCTTTAGCTTTGATTTGTATAATTCTATAATATCATGCATCTTTTCTTCATCGGATATATTAAACTCCTCAAACAATGCCATGTTGAACTGCTTCTCAGACTTTCCGAACTTTGGAAGAAGGGATTTTTCAGGAACGCTGAGATTAAGAATTTCCATATAAGCCTCCTGATAAGCTTTAACATGCAGCTCCATCATGCTTACCAAAGTTCCGTCAATATCGAATAGATAAAGGTCCATATTGTTTCCATAGGGCTTTGGGTTTTTATATGTTTTTCCATAAATAAATATTTTTCCATTATTGTTCAGATAATTTTAAATATAAAGGCACTATGTTCCTTATTATGGCGCTCACAGAAACAACACTCGAAGCATTAATATTTATTGATAAAGGATTAATCAGTGGTTTTAATATAGAAGATGATAATTTTCTTAATGCAGTCTCTTTACATGTCAAATATTATCACAATATAGAGCAACATATTGCAAACTTAAGAAAATTACTGTCAAATGAAATAAGTAGAAAATTTGGATATGCTCCTGAAATAGTTGAGCATGATAAAATAGGCATTTTTAGGTGGAAAAGTTATTTTGATTTTGTAGAGGACAATAAATACTATGCTGTAATAAAGAGAGGAGATTTATACATAGCTGAAGAAATTTCAAGAGATGTTGTTTTAAATTTTAATGATAAGGACAGATTTATAATAGCACAGGATTCTACTAAAATACTAAGCTTTTTAGTCGATTCTGGAGAGGAAGGAGCCTTTATTTACAAATATTTACGCAATTATGTTTCAAAAAAGCATTTAGTTAATGGAGAATTAGTTCATAATCCTAATGTTATTCTAACTGATTCTCACCAAGTTCCATTATTTGTAATAAAAGATGGAGATGATATTATTCAAGATAAATCTGATTTAGTAGAAGTAGCTAATTTAAAATTTACAAAAAAAGATGAATGTTTGCAAACTTTAGTTAAAATAAATGATTTAAGAAGAATATTTCACAGATTTGGTGGTTTTCAATGTGAATTTGAATTAAAAAAAGAAATAAGATATGTTAGCCCTGAATTAGTTTAAATCAGAAGCTGTTCTAATACCAACAATATATGGCGTTGGTCTACTTCCATTATAGGAAGCTCTTGTGTCAATTGCTGCTTGTTTATTCTCAAGAGAATACCTTACAATAGATGCACTTTGATGATACCAGGCAACCAAAGCATAACCATTTCCATGATTTAAGTAATCTAAAACTTCTCTTTTTAATTGTGGGTTTTTTAGAGAAGAATCTGATGCTATCTCTTCCAACAATCTTTCTTCTTTACAGTTCTTTGGTTTTGTAGGTAAATCTAATGTTATATTCTATAATAAGCATTTTAACTATAAAATTCTTTGTTACAACTATTTCGTTAATTGATTTTACGTTTTCCTAATTATTTTCTATATAGAAAATAATTAAAACATTAACTAATGTATTATTACTCTATGGTAGTTAAAAAACCAAAAACTTTATAAACCGAGGTTTTTATTATGGGCGTAAGGGTGGTCAAAATCATAACTAAAAGCTTAAGGCTATTGGAAAGTTTAAGGCATCCAAATGGTTTGTTTTCTGCTTCAAAGAAGACAGTAAAGACAGGCTATGACAAGAGCTGGATAAGGGACAATGTTTACCAGGCCATTGGATTAGAAGCAATAGATCCACTGCTGGCTATAAGGACATATCATTCTCTATTGGATATTCTGCTGAAGCATGAGGGAAAAATAGTGTGGGCTATTAAAAACAAGCCAATCCACGCTTACCAATACATACACGCAAGGTACGATCCTTCAACACTAAATGAAATATGGGATGAATGGGGCAACAAGCAGAACGATGCTGTCGGCCTTCTTTTATTCAAAATAGGAGATTTGGAAAAAAGAAACTACAGGGTTATAAGAAACGATGATGACAGAAGAATTCTTCAGAAACTGGTTGACTATCTGAAGTCAGTTGAGTACTGGAAAGACAGGGACAATGGGATATGGGAGGAGAATGAGGAAGTCCATGCATCAAGCATTGGAGCATGCGTTGCAGGCCTTGAAAAAATAAAAGGCACTGTGCACGTTGATGAATGGCTTATAATTGAAGGAAAAAAAGTTCTTGATTCTTTACTTCCATGCGAATCAGCAACAAAAGAAGCTGATATGGCCTTGCTTTCATTGATTTATCCTTTTAGCATTGTTACAGAAGAGCAAGCTCAGGAAATTCTAAAAAGAGTCGAAGAAAGCCTGGTTAGAGAAAGAGGAATAATAAGGTATGAAAATGATCAGTATTATAACATTATAGGAGAAGCAGAGTGGTGCATGGGCTTTCCGTGGCTTGCAATAATCTACAAGCAAAAAGGAGACATAACAAAATACCAGCATTACCTGCAAAGAACATTGGAAGTTATGAACGCAGAAGGTGAGCTGCCAGAGCTTTACTATTCTAATACAAATATGCACAATGAAAATTCCCCTGTTGGCTGGGGTCATGCACTATATATGGTGGCGGTGAGATAAAATGAACAAAAAAACTTCACTTAGCTTGTCTGAATTCCCAGGATTCTATAAAAAGATAACAGAAGAAAGAATATTGTACTTTAGAAAAGATATGTCTGAATGGGAAGCAGAGGCTTTGGCAAATGAGGCATTGATGGAGGACACAACTTTAGTAAGAGTAGGCCCGAGGGAATATCTTTGCGATGGGTTTACAAAATTAAAAGATGGTACAACTGTCAGGAAGTTCAAGCTGATAATAGACGATGAAAGAACATATTCTGTGTATATGTATCATAGTAAAGATTGCATGAAAGATACAGTAAGAGACTATGAAGACGATGCTGGCCATATAGAAGAAACTATCGATGAAAAAAGGCAAACACTAAAAGATACCTACATGGCATCAAGGGATTTTCCAGGCTATATGATTGCAAAGGTTCCTCAAGGCATAATATTCTCAAGAGAAAATATGACACAGCCAGAGGCAAATGTTTTAGCCAAAATCACAGCAAACTGCAATGTAACGCTTGTTAACCTAGGCAACGGCAATTATATTGTGCGCAAAATGGGGTCAAAAAGAAGGAATATCACTATTGATAATTATCTTGATGAAATGCAAAGTATTGTAAGTAGACATTAAAATGAAGATCTTAACTAAAACTGTTTTTGAAACAATAAGGAAAAGGGAAATTGATTTTTCTGTATTTGGATTAATGCTTGGCTTTGCACTTTTCATAATGGTTTTCTTTGTTGACTCTCTTTTGTTCCAGGCCATGGCATATATTTTTATATCACTATGCATTTTGCAGATGATAGAAGGGGTGAGCATGTAAGATGGAAAAGCCAAATTATAGATACCCTATTGACAGTATTATTGATTATGAAAAAAGTAAAAAAGCAGAAGAAGGCTGCAATAATTTCGTTAGAGTTGTATTACCAACCTTAAAAGAACTTTATCCTAATATGCTTGGAAACTATATGTTCCTAGGAAACAATGTTGTTATTTTTGGTCTTGTTGACTCAGAGACTGCTGATGTTTTTCCATGGAGTTCTGCTGCAAACTTGGCTGATTTGATAGAAAAAGAGCTTAAGCCAGAAGTTGAAAAACATTTCACTTATTTTAGCATGCACACAGATGTTAGTGAAGCTATTTTCCATGAATTAAAAAGAGTGTATGCTTTTGATGTTAAAGGCGGAAGGGTTAAAAAGCTAAAGCCAACAGCAAACCTCCACTAAAGCCCCAACTCGTTATCAATAGCATTTGCTATTCTCTTTAAGTCTGCACACGTTCTGTGCAAGTCCTTCTCAATCTCTTCAACAACAGCTTCAAGGCTTCCAACCCTGAGCATATACCTGTTTCCTTCATGCACTATTAAGCCAGATTCAATCAGCTTGTTGATATGATGGATAACAGTCCCCCTGCTTAGATGTGTTTTATGGGCAATCTCATCGCTTGACAACTCAAGGTTCTTTTTTGCTGCATTGAGAAGCTCAATAAAAACCCTGAAGCATGACCTGTCCTTATCCCTTTCTCCAAACAAGCCAAGAGAATCACCAAACCATTGTAGCTCTTCATTCAAGGTTCTCCTCACAGGCCTTCTTTGTTTTATTATCGTTATCCTTTGCTCTATGATTACCATATTAAACATGAATCATAACTACTATAAATATCTGTTGATTTTAAGTCAACAGAAAACCAAAACATTTATATATTAGTTGTTTATTCTAACTACTATACGTTGATTTAAAGTCAACGAAACAAAATGACAGAAGAGAAAAAAGAAGAAAAGAAAAAGGCAAAGAAAGAGGAAAAGAAAGACAGCAAAGACGAGAAGATAAAGGAATTAACAGAGCTGCTGCAGAGGCTGCAGGCAGAATTTGAGAATTCCATGAAAAGGATGGAAAGGGAAAAGTATGATTTCCTGCAGTTTGCAAAAAAAGACGTGATAACAAAGCTTTTGCCGATACTTGACAACTTTGAGCTGGCTTTGAAAAACACAGAAAACAAGGAAGAGTTTCAGAAAGGAGTTGAGCTGATTTACGCAGAGCTTTACTCAATGCTGGAGAATGAAGGAGTAAGGAAAATTGAAGCAGTTGGAAAATTTGACCATTATAAGCACGAAGCATTGCTTTCAGAGGAAGCAGACAAAGAAAAAGGAACAATTTTAGAAGAGCTGCAGAAAGGATACCTGCTTCATGATAAAGTGATAAGAACTGCAAAGGTAAAGGTTGCAAAGTGATATCAAAACAAACAAAAAAAGAAGATATACTGAAGCTTTCAAAAGATTGCAAATGCGAAAAATGCGAAAACGGCTGCCATTACGGCTCAGGAGCTTTCCTGGATGAGCAACTGAAGGATGTTGCAGGGTTTTTGAAAATAAGCGAAGATGAATTAAAAGAAAAATATTTGGAAGAAGTTGAAAAATTTAACACAAAACGTTTTCGCCCAAAGATACTGAGGCAAAACAACAAGCCATATGGAAAATGCATTTTTTTTGACGAAGAAAAGAAATGCACAATACACAAAGTCAAGCCGTTTGAATGCAGAATAGCATCAGGCTGCTCAAAAGAAGGCGAGAAAATAAGCATCTGGTTCATGCTCAACCATTTCCTCAATGAAAAAGACCCTGAGTCAGTAAGGCAGTACAGCACTTACCTGAAATCAGGAGGAAAGACAATCAAAGGTGGAGAAATAAGCGAGATAATAAAAGACAAAAACATGCTTAAAAAAATACTAAGCTATGAAAAATTAAAACAGGGGGCATAAAAATGGCGCACGCAAAAGCAATCGGAATTGATCTTGGAACAACCTTCTCAGCTGTCGCTGTGATGGAAGGAGGAAAGCCAAAGATTATCAATAATTTAGAGGGAGACAGGACAACACCAAGCGTTGTAACAATAAAAGACGGCGAAATATTGGTTGGAAAAATGGCAAGAAACCAGGCTATCACACACCCAGAGCATACTGTCAGAAGCATCAAAAGGCACATGGGGGACAAGGGATTTACAGTTACAATTGAAGAAAAAGATTATACTCCTCAGGAAATATCTGCAATGATTCTTCAAAAGCTAAAGGCAGACGCAGAGGCTTACTTTGGGCATAAGGTAACAGATGCCATAATCACAGTGCCTGCTTACTTTAACGATGCGCAAAGGCAGGCAACAAAAGACGCAGGAAAGATTGCAGGATTAAACGTTCTAAGGATAATCAACGAGCCTACTGCTGCTTCATTGGCTTATGGAATAGACAAAGGGGAGGACCACACTATCCTTGTATTTGATTTTGGAGGAGGAACATTTGATGTTTCTGTTCTTGAATTAGGGGAAGGAGTTTTTGAGGTAAAGGCAACTTCAGGGGACAATCATTTAGGCGGAGATGATATTGACGATGCATTAATTGATTGGATGGCAAAAGAGTTCAAAAAGGCAAACAATATTGATTTAAGAGAAGATAAAGTAGCACTGCAGAGATTGAAAGAGGCAGCAGAAAAAGCAAAGATAGAGCTAAGCTCTGCGCAGAAAACAACAATCAATCTGCCTTTTATAACAGCAGACAGGGCAGGGCCTAAGCATCTGAATGTGGAATTAACAAGGGCAAAGTTTGAAGAGCTTATTGACCTAATCTTCAAAAGGCTTGAAGGCCCTACAAAGCAGGCATTGAAGGATGCAAAGCTTGAGAAAGTAGACAAGGTTATTTTTGTAGGAGGCTCAACAAGGATTCCGGCAGTTCAGCAGCTTGTAAAAAAGCTTACAGGCCTGGAAGGGGACAAGTCTGTCAATCCTGATGAGGCGGTAGCAATAGGAGCCGCAATTCAGGCAGGAATTCTTGGAGGGGAGATAAAAGATATTTTATTGCTTGATGTAACTCCATTGTCTCTTGGAATAGAAACTTTGGGAGGGGTATGCACAAAGCTTATAGAAAGGAATACTACAATTCCAACAAAGAAAAGCCAGGTCTTTTCAACAGCAGCAGACAGCCAGCCTGCTGTAACAATAAATGTTCTGCAGGGCGAAAGATCAATGGCAGCAGACAACAAAAGCCTGGGAAGGTTTGATCTTATCGGGCTTCCGCCAGCTCCAAGAGGAGTTCCGCAGATTGAAGTTACTTTCGACATTGACGCAAACGGAATCGTGAATGTTTCTGCAAAGGACTTGGGAACAGGAAAAGAGCAGAGGATAACTGTTACAGGCTCTTCAAAGCTAAGCGAAGCAGAAATAGAGAAAATGAGAAAAGATGCAGAGGCGTATGCAGACGAAGACAAGAAGAAAAGGGATGAGATTGAAATAATCAACCAGGCAGACACTTTAATCTACACAACAGAAAAAACAATGAAAGACATGGAAGGCAAGGTTGATGATGCAAAGCTAAATCCATTAAAGTCTAAAATTGAAGACCTTAAGAAGCTGATGGAGCATGAGAAGAAAGACATTCATGCAATCAAAGCTAAACTTGAAGAAGTCAACAAGATTGCGCAGGAAGCTGCAACAGAGCTTTACCAAAAGGCTGCTCAGCAGCAGGCAGGAAAGCAGGAGCAGAAGAAAGGAAAAGAAGACATTGTTGACGCAGAGTATAAGGTAGAAGACGAGAAAGATAAATGAAACTCCCTTCAAAAGAGAAATGTGAAGAGCTGTTTAACGAGTACAGGGTCCCTTTAAACATAAAAAAACACTGCGAAAAAGTCAGGGATGTTGCTGTTTTTATAGCTAATAGCATGGATATTGAAGTTGATGTTGACCACGTTGAAAGGCTTTCTCTTCTGCATGATTTAATGAAGCATGCAACCTTAAAGGAACTAAAAGAAGATCCAAGGTTTGGCGCTCCAGCTCCAACACAAGAACAGATAGAAATGCACAAAAAACTAAGAGAAAGGTTTAAAGGCATGCATGAATCCAAGATTATGTATTCTATATTCAAGGAAAAATATCCTGAGTTTGCAGAGTCAATTAAAAGAGAAGCTAATTTAGGAGAAAAGAGCTGGGAAGAAAAGATTGTAGCATATGCTGATTGTGTTGTTTTTTCTACTTCTATAACTGACATTGAATCAAGATTTAAGGATATTGAAGAAAGATACAACAAGCTTATGGAAGACAGGAGAGAGGCATGGAAAAAAGAAAAAGAAGAAAGGCGAAACATTGAAAAAGAGATCTTTGAACATCTTCCGTTTGAACCAGAAAAGCTTAAGGAGATGGTATGATGGCAAAGGACTATTATAAAACACTCGGTGTTGGCAAAAGCGCAACAAAGGAAGAGATAAAGAAAGCCTATAAGAAACTAGCTAAACAATATCATCCTGACTTAAACAAAGACCCTAATGCAGAGCAGAAGTTCAAGGAAATAAACGAGGCTGCTGCTGTTTTAGGAGACGATGCAAAAAGGCAGCAGTATGACCAGTACGGAACTGCAGACTTCTCAGGCTTCCAGGGTGGAGCAGGAGGATTTGATTTCTCAGACTTTATGAGGGATATGGGAGGATTTGACTTTGACAGCATTTTTGACAGGTTTTTCAGAGGAGGCAGGAGAGGGCCAAGAAGAGGATCTGATTTGCTGTATGAGATGGAAATTGGATTGGAAGATGTTTTTAAAGGAATAGAAAAGCAGGTTTCAATACAAAGAAATGAAATATGCAGAAAATGCGATGGCGCAGGAGCAAAGACAAAGTCAGACATTTCAACATGCTCCCAATGCAATGGTTCAGGAATGGTGCAGAACACAAGAAGAACTCCTTTTGGAGTTTTTTCCACAACAACCACATGCAATATTTGCAGAGGGGAGGGAACAACTATTTCAAATCCATGCGCAGAATGCCATGGCACAGGTGTTGTGCAGAAGGATGTTAAAATTAAAGTCAAGGTTCCTGCAGGGATTGAATCAGGAAACAGGCTGAGGATTGCAGGAGAAGGCGAAGCAGGAGAAAAAGGAGGAGCAAGGGGAGATTTATATGTAAGAGTTTTTGTAAAAGAGCATGATTTGTTTGAAAGACAGGAGAATGATATTTACTTGAACTTTCCAGTATCTTTTTCAATGGCCTGCTTGGGAGGAGAGGCGGAAGTTCCAACCTTGCCCGGAAAGGTAAAAATGAAGATTCCAGAAGGAACGCAGAGCAATACTTTGTTTAAGCTAAGGGGGAAAGGCCTGCCTTCTCTTCATGGCTACGGAACAGGCGACCAGTTTGTCAAGATTTTTGTTGAAGTTCCTAAGAGATTGAGCAAAAAGCAAAAAGATTTGCTTAATGAGTTTGAGAAAGGCATTAAGGAAAACAAGAATTTATTTTCTAAAATAAAAGAAGCGCTATAATTTCCTTATTCTCTCTACTCCTTTTATCTCTTTAATTATTTTTGCAATAGCCTTTGGAACAAGACTTTCCCACTCTTTGTTGTTTTTTATCTTTTCCCTTACTTTTGTTGCCTCAATGTCAAAATACCTTTTGCATGTCTTTACTTTATGGCTTGCTTCTTTGAACAATCTTTCATTTAATTTATTTGTGCAGGCATAAACAACGTCAAATTCGCCAACAAAAGATTTAACATGCTCTACATATTTGCTGTCGTCAGGAATGTCTGGAATTTCATATATTTTGCATTTTTTCAGCAAACCATTTTCTTTTAGCCCTGCCTCAAGCATTTTTCTTGCTTCTTTTGCAGAAAAAGGGTTTTCTTTTGTTTTCATTTCAGGAGCAATGCCTATAGCTATTATTAACTCATCAACTTCTTTTAAAGAATTCTTAATTACTTTCAAATGCCCGTTGTGGAAAGGCTGAAATCTTCCCAGGTACAGTCCTTTCATCTTAGACGTCTTTTATTTTGTCAAGGCTGGAAAGAACTTTACCACTTTCCATTAAATTCCCAGGTCTGTCACAGTAAGGGCATGCTCTTGGCCGAGCTTCTTTCTTAAAAACATAGTTGCAATTTCCGCATCTAAATTCTATCATAGGCTATTCCTTGGCTTTTAACTATATAAATTTTTTGAAAAAAAGAAAAGAAAAAGAAAAGGGCTAAATCTTGCCCCTTCTCATAAGATTTGCTGTTCTTGAAGGCCTTAGCTTTTCAGCACCTTTGCCTTTTCTTGTTAATCCTCTTGACTTTTTGCCTGAGGATGTTAAGCCTCTGAATACCCTTCCCCTTTGCATAGCTACATGCCTTAGGTTTACGTCATTAAGGATATTCGGATGAGCCCTGTCAATAAGAATAATTTCATACCAGTAATGCTTTCCGTCCTTTCCGACTTCATAGCTGTTAAGGACTTCGCAGTTAACGTATTTTTTTGCAGCCCTCTGCTCCGCGATTGTCTGGTAGGAAAGGTCAAGCGAAATCCTTACGCTTGAATGCTTTGACCTTCTTCCGCCAAAGTCTCTTGGCCTTCTGTGGCCACCTCTTAGAACTTTCTGCCTTACAATCACAAAGCCCTGCTTTGCCTTGTATCCTAAGGATCTTGCCCTATCAATTCTTGTTGGCCTTTCTATCCTTAGCGTAACAGGCTCTTTTCTCCATTGGATAAACCTTGCCTTCATTAATTCAGGCATGTTTTTCTTTGGCTGTTTCCAAAGCTGCCTTACGTATTTTTGATAACCCATTTTATAGCCTCCATTGTTGTTCTTTTCAAGGATTCAGGCAAGCTACGCCCACATCTCCTATTCTGACGGAAAAATAGGGGCTTTATAAAGGTTTGGGTTAGATATGCCTCATTAGCTTTCCTTTATATTTATCTAAAAACTTAAAGAAAATAACAATAGTAACGTTCTGCATTATGCCAAAAATGACCGCTGCCAAGGCAACTACTTCATTGAACAATGTGGCTGCCAGCACTATTGCAAGGCCGTAGTTCTTATAGCTTAGCAAGACTAAAGAAACCTCGTCTGAAAAGTCCTTGTCAAACCTTGATACAAGGTACACAAAGGTAAATATAATCACATTCAGCAGGAAAACAATTGCAACAAGATAGCTTATCTCAGAAAAATTCTCAATAATATCCAAGGCATGCTTCCCAATAATGCCCCACAAGATCAAAAACAAAGAAATCAAGGTTATGCTTTTTACATTTCTTTTGCATCTTTCCCTCGTATACTTCATTCTTTCAATAACTTTTGCAATTACAAAAGGGACAAAGATAAACAAAATCATTGGCTTAAGCAGATCAATAGGCTTGATAGGGATGTAAATTCCTGCCATCAGCCACATCATATATGGAGTTGCGATAATTGCAATCAATGAGAAAATCAAAACAAACAATAAGGATTCTTCAAAATCCCCTCCTAATAGTTTTGCCAGCGCAGGGGTTGTTACCCCGACAGGCATGACTAATGAAAGTATCAATCCAACAGCATAGTCGGGGTTATCTATTAGAAAATAGATTAATATCCAGCCAATAATAGGTATGAACAGATATTGAATCACTGTTCCAAATGCAAGGAATTTTTTTGAGATGTGCCTTATTTTCTTAAAATCAGCGCCTATTAAGTTAACAGTCATTATTGCCATAAGCAAATACCCTACATAAGGCCTTATCATATGGCCCACAGAAGGGATAAGGAAGCCGGCAAGTATTGAAAGAAATATAGTTATGGTAACCGCATTAACATGTTTCTTGTACATTATAGAAAAATTGGTTACCTGGTTTTTAAAGTTTTTCTCATAAATTAGTTAATGTTTAGGCACCAATGCTGCCCAGCGACGTGTGCAGATAAACAGGCATTTGCGACAGATAGTAGATTGCGAGAGCAAAAAGCAAGATCGAACAGAGCGCAGCATTGGTACATGTATTAATCAATAAATCAAAAGCTTTTTATTGGGCAAAGCCAATTAATCGATTATGGCAGATGTGTATGAGACAATAATAATAGGAGGAGGCATTGCCGGAATCACTGCTTCTATCTATGCCTCAAGGCAAGAGCTAAACTATCTTTTTATTTCAAAAGATATAGGAGGGCAGATAAGCATAGCAGGGGAGATAGAAAACTACCCAGGCTTTAAGCATACAGACCAGATAAAGTTCATGGAAGCCCTGCAGGAGCAGCTGGATTATAATAAGATTAAGCTTGAAGATGGCGTTGAAGTAAGCAAAATAGAAAAGAAAAACAGGAATTTCATTGTAAAAACAAATGAAGGGAACTTCACAGGAAAAACTGTAATAATAGCAACAGGAGCAACCCATAGAAAGCTTAATGTTCCCGGAGAAAAGGAGTTTGCAAACAAAGGGGTGCATTACTGCAGCTGGTGCGATGGGCCGTTGTACAAGGGAAAGGAGATTGCAGTTATAGGGGGAGGAAACAGCGCTCTGGAAGCAGCCGATTTTCTTGCAAACGTCGCAAAGAAAGTATATCTTGTTACAATAAACAAAGATCTTCATGGTGAGATGGTTTTGATAAAAAAAGTAAATGCAAAGAAAAACATAGAATTGATTCCTCTTGCAGCAACAAAAGAAATCAAAGGAAAGCAGTTTGTTGATTCTGTTAGTTATGAGCAAAATAAAAAAGAAAAATCATTGAAAGTAGATGGCGTTTTTGTTGCCATTGGAATGGTTCCTAGCACAGCTTTCCTGAAAGGCTTTGTTAAGCTGGACGAGGATGGCCATGTGGTTATAGACAAGTTCAACAAAACAAGCGTTGATGGAGTGTTTGCTGCAGGCGACTGCACTGATCTGCATGAATACCAGTTTGCAATCTGCACAGGCGGCGGATGCATGGCTCTGCTTCAGGCAGCTAAATACATGCAGAGGAAGCTGCATTAAGGGCCTTTATTATGGTTTTCTGGTTAAGTATCACTATGAAGTAATAATAGATAGAAAGATTAATAAACACTTATCTCGTCTATCTTTTTATGGTTGATGCAACAACGCTTGAGGCAACTGTAAATACTCTCTTAGGCGATATTAAACTAAGTCAGTTTTCTTTAGATTGGATTGTAAAAGACAAAAGAGTTACTGAAGATTCTGTTAGGGAAGTCTATTGTTTTTTAATAGAGCATGGAGTAAGCAAAGAAAAGATAGCAGCACAGGCACATTTGCTTGGAAGAGATCCTGAAACCATTGAGAGAAATTACCAAGCATTAAAACAGCTAGGACTAACAGATGACAAGATAGCATCAAATGCTCATTTGCTTGGAAGAGATCCAGAAACCATAGAAAGAAACTACCAACACCATATAAGGCTTCTTAGGCAAGATTATCAGGATAGAGTGTCAGGAAAGAGTTTGCTGATAAATCAGGCAGCACTATTAGGAATCCCCACAGAAACAATAAATGCAAATGTTCAATTCATGCACAGTATCGGAATTAACTATAACAATGGCTTTTTACTGGGAACAAAACCGCAAACAAAAAGACAAAAAATGGCCTGGATGCTGAGAGAGCTGTTTGATTACAGGGAAGTTCCAGAAGAGCAGAGAGAGGATACTATGAATAAATTATATTGTTTTATTAGAGATAATCCGCGTACATTAGTATCTTCTATAAATACGCTAGAAAAAACCAAAGACAAGCTAAGGGAAAAAGCAGGGCCGTACAAGGCAGTAAAACCTAACCTTTAAATACAACCTTTCTAATAAAGTAACAGAGGTGCATAGATGAATGTTGACAAGGAAAACCTGATTTCTGTGCTGGACAATTTCCATGCCCAATGCTCCAGAGCAAGCAGCCTTGGCGAGGATGTGAAGGTAGCGCAGCCTGTAGATTCAATAATCTTATGCGGCATGGGCGGAAGCGCATTGGCTGGAGACATAGTAAAAAGCTGCGTAAATGTCAGGATTCCTATTGTTGTAAACAGGGACTATTCAATCCCTTCTTTTGCCACAAAAAACTCCCTTGTCTTTATCCTTTCATATTCAGGCAATACAGAAGAATCAATAAGCTGCTACAAAGAGGCAAAAAAGAGCTATGCAAAGATTGTAATATTATCTTCAAACGGAAAGCTGGCAGACCTTGCGCTGCAGGACAAAACCCAATGCATAAGGATTCCATCAGGCATCCAGCCAAGGCACGCTCTAGGCTACTTAACTTTTTCGATTCTTAATGTCCTTTCAAACTCAAAAATAATACACAAAGATGATGCTGCAATCAGTTCAGTAGTTGCTGCCTTAAAAAAAGACTATCATGAGACTGCAAAAGATCTTGCGCAAAAGCTTGCAGGCAAAATACCAATAATTTATTCCTCAGCCAGGCTTGAGGTTCTTGCAAGAGTATGGAAGGCAAACATAAATGAAAACGCAAAGGTGCAGGCTTTCTATAATGTTTTCCCTGAATTAAACCACAACGAAATGGTCGGCTTTACAAACTTAAAGGGAAATTATTACATAATAATAATTGAAGACATCGGAGACAGCCCAAGGATAAAGAAAAGGATGGAGATAACAAAAAAGCTTTTGCAGGAGAAAGGCTGCTCTGTGCTTATCCTGAAGCTGACAGGTGAAAGCCTGCTGGCAAGGATATTCTCCTCTATATTGCTGGCAGCATACACAGGCTACTACCTTGCCCTGGAATATAAAGTGGACCCAACCCCTGTGGAAATGGTTGAAAAATTCAAAAAGCTTCTGAAAGAATGAAAGCAATAGGCGTAGATATCGGCGGAACAAGCATAAAGGTCGGCTTGATTGAAAAAGGAAGGGTAAAAAAGCTCATTGTTTCTAAAACGCCAAAAACAAAAAAAGAATTCTTATCCGAATTAAAAAAATCAATCGACAGTGTTTTTGACAAAAAAGTAAAAGGCATAGGCATAGGGATTCCGGGCCAGGCAAAAGACGGCATTATTTCAGATATGCCTAATCTTGCGCACATAAATAACATAAACCTTAAAAAAATTCTTGAGAAACGATACAGAAAGAAAGTTGTAGTTGACAATGATGCAAACTGCTTTGCATATGAAGAAGCATTGTACGGGCAGGGAAAAAACAAAACTGTGGTTGTCGGATTGACTCTTGGAACAGGATTCGGAAGCGGGATTGTGGTAAGCAAAAATATTCTGCATGGCAAAGACAACCTTGCAGGAGAAGTAGGCCATGTAAAGGCAACAGCAACAAAAGAGCTTGAAGACTTCTGCTCTGCAAAATTCATAAAAACATCTGCAAGATTATTAAGATTAAAAGGAAATCCGAAAGAAATTTATGAAATGGCAAAAAAAGGAAACAGTGATGCAATAGCAATTTTTGAAGAGTTTGGAATCAATGTAGGGCATGCTTTAGCATTAATGATATGTATATTAAACCCAGATATAATAATCATTGCCGGTTCTGTTGCAAATTCCTATAAGCTGTTTGAAAAGCCAATGAAAAAAAGGATGAAAGAGGAGCTTATGTTCAAAGGCCCTAAAGGAACAAAAATAGCAAAAAGCAGGCTGAAATATCCAGGGTTGGTTGGAGCAGCGGCTTTGGTAGGGTAATCTTTTTATATCTTCTGCCTATTCTGTTTTTATGATTCTGAAGAAGTTAAAGCTTGAGAACATAAGGAGCTATGTAAAAGAGGAGATAGGCTTTCCAGAAGGCATTGTGCTATTATCAGGAGACATAGGGGCAGGAAAGTCAACAATACTTCTTTCTGCCGAGTTCGCCTTATTCGGCATCATGAAAGGGGACTTGTCAGGGGAAGGGCTGCTAAGGCATGGGGAAAAGCAAGGAAGTGTTGAATTAACGTTTGATATTGATGGAAAGGAAATAACAATAAAAAGGGTACTAAAGCGAACTTCAAATGGGATAAAGCAGGAAGCAGGCCATATAATAATGAATGGCACACAGAAAGACCTGACACCTGTTGAATTAAAAACAATTATTCTTGATTTGCTTGGCTATCCAAAAGAGCTTCTGACAAAATCAAAAGCCCTTATCTACAGATACACTGTCTACACACCGCAGGAAGCAATGAAGCACATTCTTTTTGACGAGAAAGAAGGAAGATTAGATACATTAAGAAGGATTTTTGGAATTGACAATTACAAAAGAATAATTGAAAATACTTCTATTTATACAAGAAGCCTAAAGGAAAAAATGAAGGAACTATCAGGAAGCATGCTTGCTTTAGAGGAAAAGAAGGAAGAGCTAAGGAAAAAAGAGAGTGATATGAAGCTTGTTGAGGAAAAATTAAGCAACCTAAAGCCGGAAATAGCCATGGCAAAGCAGGATATAAATCAAAAACAGAAAAATATTGAAGAAAAGCATAATGATATTAAAAAATTGCAGGAAGCAAGGAACGCATTGAATGTAAACACAGCCAAGCTAAAGGAAAAAGCAGAGCAAAAGGCAAAAGCAAAGATAGATATTGAAAAAATAAACATTACTGTACATGAGCTCAAGGAAAAATTATTCTCCCTCGGCTTTGAAGGGATTTCTTCTGTTCCTGAAGAAATAGAGGCAGAGATACAGCAAAGGGAAATGCAAATTAAGGAACACATAATGAAAAAATCAGAGCTTCAGGAAAGGCTGGTCGGCCGGCAGGAAAAACAGTCTGAGCTAAGGAAGGAGGCAGCAGAGAAGAAGGCTTTGCTGGGAAAGGATGAGGGTGTTATTGATAAGAAACTTGTTGAGGAAGATATGGCAAAGCTGCAAGATGCTCTCAATGAAACAAAAATAAAGCTAAGCGAGGCAATAAATATCAAGAGAAATTTAGAAGAGCTGAAATCAAAGCTTTCTGACCTAAAAGAATGCCCGACCTGCCTGCAGCCGGTTTCAGAGGAGCATAAGCACGCTATATGCAGCAAGGAAGAGAGCAGGCTAAAGGCATACAACCTTTCTTCTCTTGAAAAACAAAAAGCTGAGAATGAGAAAAAGCTGCAAGAGCTAAAAAAGCATTATGCGGTAATACTGGAAAAAGAAAGGCAGCTGGAAAAGCTGGCGCTGGTAAAAGAAGAATTGTCTCAAAAGGAAGATCAGCTAAAGCAGCTTGATATTGAAGTAATAAAGCTAAAGACAGTTCTTGCCCCTTTGGCTGAATTTGATATTGAACTGATGAACGATGAAATAAAAAAGCTAAAGACAATGCACAAGAACATCCATGAAAGAAAGCATATCAATGCAATGATTGATGAAAAAAGCAATGCAAAGGAAAATCTGGAAACTCTGGCAAAAACAATATCTGAAGAAATAAGCCTTATATCAAAATACAACGAAGAGCTTGGCAAAAAGCTGGAAAGCCTGAAGGATGTTGAGGCTGCTTATGACAGATTAAGGCACGAGCTTGACTCTGCCAAGGAAAAAGAAAAGCAGCTGGAATTAAATGAAGTTTCCCTGAAAAAAGAGATTGAGGGAATACAGAATCTTGCAGATTCATTAAGAAAAGACATCGGGATAAAGGAAAAGGCAAAGGAAAGTATGGAAAAAATAAAAGGCCTGCAGACATGGTTTGATGATTACTTTGTAAAGCTGGTAAGCCTGATGGAAAAGCACATTATGAACAGGGTGCATAAGGAGTTTTCAGAGCTTTTCGCAGAATGGTTCTCAACATTAATCGAGGATGATGTTTTTTCAGTAAGGCTGGACAATGAGTTTACTCCGATAGTTGAGCAGAACGGCTATGAAACAAGCCTGGAAAACCTTTCAGGAGGGGAAAAAACAGCAGTTGCGCTAGCATACAGGCTGGCTTTGAACAAGGTAATCAACGATGTTGTCAGCAATGTAAGGACAAAAGACCTTATAATTCTTGACGAGCCAACAGACGGTTTTTCATCTGCACAGTTTGATAAAGTGAAAGAGGTCCTGGAAGAGCTGAAGATGAAGCAAATCATTATTGTTTCCCATGAATCAAAAGTAGAAACCTTTGTTGAGCACATAATAAACATAAGCAAAAACAACCATATAAGCTCTATTTCTTAGCATAACCTTTAAATACTAGTATTCCCGTTATACTGCTTGGTGATATGCTTGAAAAAAGTGGTGTGGATAGCAATACTATCAGTATTATTGTTCTCATTACTGTTGCCATTTTCATTGGCAGATGATCCTCTTGTAACTGTAAAGCCTGTGAAGACAAAAGTTGGTCCAGGAGAGTGGGCAGAATTCAACATCACTATCTACAATCCAAACAGGTATGAAGATGATTTTAAAATTGAAGTTGGCGAAGAGTCTATATTATGGACAGCCTTAACTCAGCCAACATCTGCATTTGTTTCAGGGATGAAAGTGGAAGGGGGAGAAGTAGGCTCTGCAAAGCTTCTGCTGAAAGACATAAACCTTCCGCGAAGCAATACTGCTCCTAAAAGAGTTGACTTAAGGATAACATCTCCAGGAATAGGCACTGTGTACAGCGAAATGCTTAGAATATACCTTCTTCATTCAAAGGAAGGCGATATAAATGAAGCAGACCTTAACGTAAGCTTAAGCGTGCCAAGATACATAGACCCTAGAAACCTTTACTCATTTAAGGTAAGCATTGGAAACAACAAAGACAGGATTCTTAAAAATATAGACATAAGGCTTTCAAGCGAGCTTTTTACAAAATCATCATCTGTTGAAATCCCACCATACGGCCAGAAGACAATAGACTTCCCTATAACATTTGACAAAAGCCAAAAGCCAGCCATGGATACGCTGATTGTTACAATCTCAGAAAGCGACAGGATACTTTACAGGACAACAGTGCCTGTTGAAGTTGTCTCATACAGAATACAGTTTGAGGAAGAAAAGCAGACAACTGAGAAATTCCTTAAAACAGAAGACAGCATAAAGCTGACAAACACGCAAAATGTAGAGAAGCAGGAGCTCTATCTTGTTGAAACTTCGCTGCTAAACTACTTTATAACTTCAACATCGCCTGATTCAGAATTCGTAAAGCAGAATGGAAAGAGATATCTTGCTTTTAACATAAGGCTTGATACAGGAAAGTCAACAACGGTTGTAGTTACGACTAATTACAGGATTATTTTCTATCTTCTGATTTTCACTGCTGTTGTTTTGTTCCTATACTATATGCTGAGAAATCCTGTTATGATAACAAAGCAATGCGAAGTCATCAAGACAAAAGAAGGAGGGCTGCATGAGATGAAGGTTATTCTGTCTATCAAAAACAGAAGCAGCAAGGATTTTGCAGGCGTTAAGATACTGGACAGGATTCCATCTCTTGCCTCTTTTGAAAGGCACCATGGCCAAGGAACTTTACATCCTGAAAAAATAATAAGGACCGAGGCAGGAGTTGTGCTGCGATGGGAGACAGATATAGAATCCCTGGAAGAAAGGATAATCACATACCATATAATATCAAAGCTAAGCATTATGGGAGGATTAAGGCTTTTGCCTGCCATTATCAAGCTGCATTATGACGGCAAGCCAATAACAATAAGATCCAATGAGCTGAGCGTCAGCAGCTTGTAATATTTTTATAATATTTTAATATCTTATATCTTTAAAGCAGCAAGAGCCTCTAGAGCAACATTTCCTCTCAGTGCTATTCTCTGCCTGTTTTTTTCTCTTCTTTCCTCTAGTGTGTCTTTTTCTTTCGGAGCATACTTTGGCTGAAGTACATTTTCACACTCTCCTTCCAAAATAAATTTTATTCCGGAGTCAGCCCATAAAATCAATGAAGTGTAATAGCTTGCAGATCTTGCAGTTTCATCATCCACAACAACTGAAATGGCATAAGTTCCAACTGCCATTGCCAGATTCTCTATCATGAACCAGTTTCTTGCAGCGTAGGAATGGACTTTTTCTAAGGGTATTCCATATCTTTCAGAAATACTTTCCCTGATATCATATGGAAGGTGATTAAGAAAAGAATAAGCAAAAGATGATCCTGCCAATCTTTTTGCCATATCTTCTGCAAGCTTTCCAACATCAAAAGCAAAGACATCATCAATTCCTTTATCTATTTTGTTTAGGAGGCTCATTTTATTATTTTATTAGAATTAAACAATTTATGAAATTATAATGTCAAACTCAGGAGCCCTGTTTCTGTTGTTTACAACAACTTTGACATCCTTTGTTGACTCAAGCTCCCCGTCGCTTGCATGTATTGTTACAACATACTCTCCTGCATCTTCAAACTTTGTTGCCTGTGTATTGCTGGTCATCCAACCAGAGTAAGTAACAGCAACTTCGTCACCATCAGGGTCTGAAACTTCAGGATTTAGAACAATTGTCTCTCCCTCATTTACTTCAACAGTATCTTTGAATTTAATGACAGGGGGTGCGTTATTTGGAAGCACAGTGATTGTGATTGTTTTTGAGTCAGTAAACTCTTCATCTGACACTATAACTGTAACAGTATGTTTTCCAATATCCTCTTCTGTTGTTTTGTATGCATCGCTTGTCATCCATCCTGCGTATGAAAACTGAAGCTCATCTTCAGGGTTTGGATCAGTTGCAGTAGGCTTTAGCTTTACATTTCCTCCTATAACAACAGTAATATCATCAATCCTGTTAAGCACAGGAGCCTTGTTTCTTTCCTTTATCACAATCTGTATTGTTTTTGTTGTTTCTATCTTTCCGTCTGATGCAGTTATATCAACTTCATATATCCCTTTGTCTCCTTCCTGCGTCTGCCATTTTCCATTTTCATCAAGAGGTTGGCTGAATTTGTAGAAAATAGGATCTCCATCAGGGTCTGTTCCCTGCAATTTTAGCTCAACTAATTCACCTTCTCTTTTTACAATCTGCGAGCTTTTTAGCACATCTCCTTCAGTTTCTTCAACTGCTTCTTCAGGAGCAGCCTCTTCTGCTGTCTCTTCGGAATCTCCAGAAGCTTCCTCTGCCTTTCCAACATCTTCAAGATCTACATAAGAAACATCTGAAGCATCCTCTGTGCTTACGTTTTCCAGAAGGTATACATCAAAGCATCCGGCAACTAGAAAAATCATGCTTAATATTGCTGCAATTAAAAGTCTCTTCATTGATGCACCTTTGTTGTTATTGGCAAGAAGTATCACCTATTTAAATAATTTACTATTAATACAATAGGCACTGCAGCACAAGCTTCTGCTACAAAAGCTTTATAAAACTGCATAAAAATTGCTTAGCTTACCCCCGGTAGCTCAACGGTAGAGCGCTCGGCTGTAGATGTGGATCGAGATTCCCACGGTGGTTCTATGAAAATCCATCAGCCGTTACCGAGAGGTTGCGGGTTCAAATCCCACCCGGGGGATATTCACTTTAAATTTACTTTACAACAACAATCTTTATAAAGAGGGAAAATTTCGAGCGCATATGGTCAATAGTCTTTCTACAATAAAACAGAGTTCAAAATGAGCTTTTTTTACACTGTAGACAGATTTATGCCATTTTCAGGCAAAATAAAGCTCATGCCCTGGTAGTGTAGTCCGGTCTAGCATGAAGCCCTGTCGCGGCTTCGACCCGGGTTCAAATTGGTCAAAGATCAACTTTACCATGGATGTCCCGGCCAGGGCGTTTCCTTGGGCCGGTAGCTCAGCCTGGTAGAGCACTTGACTTTTAATCAATGCTTGAAGAGAAATCAAGTGGTCGCGAGTTCGAATCTCGTCCGGCCCGCATTATGAT
>CAYWPA010000002.1:45151-114956 GCA_964459835.1 uncultured Methanosarcinales archaeon | reverse complement strand
CATCAATCCGTAGTATCATAATGGCAACTTCAGAAGCAGAGCTTATTGCCTGGGTCTTAATCTTCAAAGGCTCTATGACTCCTGCTTTCCATGCATCCATCACTTTTCCTGTGAAAACGTTTATTCCTGCCCATTTCTGCTTTTTGTCATGCGCTGATTTCAAAGCTGTTAAAACATCAATAGGATCAAGCCCTGCATTCTCTGCTAATGTCCTTGGGATTATTTCAATTGCATCTGCAAATGCCTTTACAGCAAGCTGTTCTCTTCCTGAAAGGGAGTTTGCAAACTTTCTTAATCCTAAAGCTATTTCAATTTCAGATGCAGCTGCACCCGCAACAACCTTTCCATTCTTTATTGCAGAAGCAACATCCCCTATTGCGTCATCGACTGCTCTTTTTATTTCATCAACAACATGCGCTGTTCCGCCCCTTATCAGCAGTGTTACTGACTTGGGATTTTTGCAGTCTTTTACAAAAGTCATGTCTTCATCACCAACTTTGATTTCCTCAACTGTTCCTGCATAGCCAAGGTCGCTTGGGGATATATCATCAAGGTTTGAAATTATCTTTGCTCCTGTTGCCCTTGCCAGAGCTTCCATATCTGATTTCTTCACTCTTCTTGCAGCATATATTCCTTTTTTTGCAAGGAAATGCTGCACCATATCATCAATTCCCTTCTGGCAGAACACTGCTTTTGCGCCTGACTTCTCAAGCTTGTCTGCCAGCTCCCTCAGCATTCTTTCTTCCATATCAAAAAACTGCTGCATCTGTTTTGGGTCTGTTATCTGTATCTTTGTGTCCATTTCAGTTTCCTTTATCTCCAAAGCTGAATCAACCAGGGCAACTTTTGCGTTTTTTATCATTCTCGGCATTCCTGAATGCACTTTTTCCTTGTCAAGCACAATACCCTGAACTAATTCAGAATCATCAACACTTCCGCCTACTTTTTTCTCTATTTTTATATTGTCTGTATCTAAGGTAAATCCGCCGTCAGTATCAATAATCTGCTTTACTGCCTTCACACACAATTCTGAAAGCTTTTCTTTTGCACTCTCTGCGCCTTTTCCTGTCATGGCAGTTGTGGAAATTTTCTTTAGAATATCATAGTCTTTTTCAGTTATTGTTTCAGAAATATTTTTCAGGATTTCCTGGGCTTTCTCAGCAGCAAGCCTATAGCCTTTTGCAAGGACAGTTGGATGTATCTCCATGTCGAGCAAATCCTCTGCCTGCTTCAGAAGCTCTCCTGCAAGAACAACAGCAGTTGTTGTTCCGTCTCCTACTTCATCTTCCTGGGTTTTTGCGACCTCAACTATCATCTTTGCTGCAGGATGCTCAATCTGCATTTCTTCAAGAATTGTTACTCCGTCATTTGTAATGATGACATCTCCCAAGGAATCGATAATCATCTTGTCCATTCCCTTTGGCCCTAAGGTAGTTCTGACTGCTTCTGCAACTAATTTTGCAGCCATTATGTTGTTTCTCTGTGCATTTCTGCCGGTAGACCTTTTTGTGTCTTCCGGTAAAATAAATATAGGTTGCATCTGATCAGTCATTTTAACCCCCAGAATTTAGTTTTTATGATAAGTAAGTTATTTATAAAGCTTTTGGTTGGTATTGGTTAGGGCTTTGTAGGGCAGGCAGATTGCATTGTATCTACAGGAGCATTAGTTATGTTATGAGCGGCAAATGTAATGTATGATGGATGGCTGCAAAAAAAGTCTTCAAAGATTTGAGGATAGCTTTCCTGTATGTAGCTTGAAGCCCTTCCCAAATCTCCTTTTGCATTCTTGGAAAGCATTGGTGTCGTCAATGCTTCCTGGATTTCTTCAAGAGCCTTATCAGGCTTGCCCAGCCTCAAATATAAATCAGATCTTAGCATCGCCCTTACGTACAGGAAGTTTGCCAATTCCTGCTGTGGTGCATGGTCAACAGTACCATCTGACAGCTCAAGCGCTTTTTCATAATTTCCTCTTTCCATGTTCATCTTTGCTAAAGACAGCCTTGCCAAGGCAAGATAATTGTCTCTGGTATGCTTTGATTGCTCAATCATTTCTTTTACCCTGCCTGTATCTGTATTATGCTCTCCTGTATTCCTGAGTTCTGTATAAAGAAGTTTCGTGTAAACATCAATTGCTTTTTCATGTAAGTAAGCTCTTAATGAAATTGTTTCAATATCATCAAGAAAAATCCTGCGCGAAGATATCTGATTTATTGCATTTCCAATAGTCTGCAGGCAATGCATATATGAATCCATAAGAGTATCATAACTTATATCAGCATTATTTGTAGGCCTTATATTCTTAATTTCTCCATAAATTTCATTGAGCTCATTTGCTTCCGGCTTGGGATTTGTAAACACAAGCGAATCAGAATAATTGCTATCATCATTTTCATCATTTACCATCCTTACAATAAACATTCTTCTGATCTGCTTGACAACTATTTTTGCAAGAATTTCATCAATGTCATGATGAGTAATGCCTTGGACTTTTCCTACTGTATCATTGACCCTTTCCCTTGAAATATCAATATCTGTTTTTGCTATTTCTTCAATAGAAGGAATATGCTCTTCAGGAATGCTGCCGTGGGCTTTATTGAACGTTGCTGTAGTTAAAACCCCTGCTGCCAGTATCGCTGCTAAGCCTTGTCTTAACATTTTCCATGGGGTGGAGGCATGGTTTATATTTAAAATTATGGGAAAGGTTTATATATGGCTGCAAATGCCTGTTTACTGGTTTTGATTAGGGGAAAATAATGGGAGAACCACAGCATATAGGAACAATTTTGAAAAGGGCTTTGAAAGAGCTGCAAATACCAGAAGAATGGGAGCAGCTTCCAGAAGCTGAGGTTCTTTGGCGTTTAAAATATTTTCCTCTTGACATAATAAGAATTTATGGTGTAAAGGAAATCCACCATCCAATATCAATAACACAGCAAATGTTTGATATATCAATCACAGGGTATGAAACAAAAATACCAAATCCTGTTGCCAGAAAAGAAGCAGAACCAATAGAAGTAACTATACCTTATTATGCGATTGAATTTCATTCGCCTTTGTATGGTTTTTACAACCCTGTAAAACTAGATCTTAGCATATTACTAGAGCCTGATATATTTGGTCATATTCCAAGTGTTGAGCTTCCTGAAACAAACTTTTTAAACTAGACTTCTCCTTCCTAAACCATGATAATAACAATAGGCGGAGCGCCTGGCTCAGGAAAAAGCACTGTTGCAAAGGAAGTGGCTAATAGATTAGGCATGAAGCATTATTCTATGGGTGATTTTCAAAGGGAGATTGCAGAGGAGAAAGGGCTCACGCTGGCAGAGCTGAATGAGCTTGAGGAGCAGGACAAAAGCATAGACATTGAGGTTGACAAACGGCAGAAAAGGCTTGGAGAAAGAGAGGATAATTTTGTGATTGATTCCAGGCTGGGATTTCATTTTATTCCAAAATCAATAAAAATATTCCTGGATGTTGATTTGGAAGTAGGAGCGCAGAGAATATTAAACCAGGGAAGAAATGACGAAGAGGCTTTTACAAGGCAGGATATGGTAAACAAGCTTGCAGAAAGGATAAAGTCAGAAATGAAAAGGTATAAAGAATACTATAATGTTAACCATTACGACAAGTCAAATTATGATTATGTTATTGACACAACAAACCTAACAATAGAAGAGGAAATACAAGAGGTTTTGAAAGCAGTGAAGAAACATATATAGTCAAGAAAGGTGCCAATGCTGCCAAGCGCCGTGCCTTATAACAGGAAGCGATTGCGAAAGTGCCTTGATTGCGAGAACAAAGACAGAAGCGTACAAAGCGCAGCATTGGCACTTAGGTTGACATTGCATAAGAAGCAAAAGCTTTAAATACTACTGCAAAACCCTGTATATATTCTTCTATGCTTAAAATCATGAGCTAGTTGAAGGTAAAACAAGAACAACAATCCGATGGCGGCAATAAAGAAAGGCGATTTTGTAGAGCTTGAGTATACAGGCATTGTAAAGGACAACAAGTTTATATTTGATACAACAGACAAGGCTGTTGCAAAAGATGCAGAGCTGTCAATGCAAAACACAGAATATGGGCCTGTAGTTGTTTGCATAGGCGAGAAGCAGCTTGTCAAGGGCCTGGACATAGAGCTTGAGGGAAAGGAAACAGGAAAAAGCTATGAAATAGAGCTTAAGCCGGAAAATGCATTTGGAAAGAAAAACCCAAAGCTTGTGCAGCTTATTTCAACGGGCAAGTTTACAAAAGAAAACATAAGGCCTGTTCCTGGATTGCAGGTCAATATTGATGGAATACTTGGGGTTGTAAAAAATGTGAGCGGTGGAAGAACATTAGTTGACTTCAACCATCCGTTAGCTGGACTGGATATTGTATATAAAGTAAAGGCCAATAAGATAGTCACAAGCGATGAGGAAAAGGTAAGGGCTTTGCTAAGGCTGAAGCTTCAGGTAAAAGACATTGAAGTCATCATAAAAGAAGGGGTTGCAGAACTAAAGCTAAAGCAAAAAATAAAAATCCCAGATCCCATTGTTGAGCAGATTAGCGATTATGTAAGAAAAATTATACCGTCTGTAAAGGCTGTTAAATTCAATCAATAAATTTATATAGAGGTATAATCATTAAATCACTGTCGAGGAGAAAATGGATTTCATGAACCAAAACCAGCAGAATCATTCTGAAGAAGCTCCAAATAAGGAAACATATCACCAGGTTCCTAGAGGGCCTACTGTAGGCGGAAGGCCTGTTGTTGAGGAAGCCAGCAAAACAAGCAATATCGATACAGAGCTTGAGATGCTGCTTTCAAGGCAAAGGGCTACGATAAAAGTAGTAGGATGTGGTGGAGGAGGAAACAATACGATCAACAGGATAACAGAAGTCGGCATTAAAGGAGCTGAATCGATTGCCATCAATACAGATGCCCAGGATTTGCTATATACAAGCGCAGACAAAAAAATACTGATCGGAAAGGAAACCACAAAAGGATTGGGCGCAGGAAGCATACCAAAAATAGGGGAAGAGGCTGCAAAAGAGCAGGAAGCAGAAATAAAAGAGTCCTTGAAAGGCGCTGATATTGTTTTTGTAACATGTGGATTGGGAGGCGGAACAGGTACAGGCTCAGCTCCCATTGTTGCAGAGCTTTCAAAAAAAATGGGCGCATTGACAGTTGGAATTGTAACTTTGCCTTTCTCAATGGAAGGAAAAAGAAGATATGAAAACGCAATTATTGGGTTGGAAAAAATGGAAAGTGCTGTGGATACTTTGATAGTTATCCCTAACGACAAGCTGCTTGAGCTTGCCCCTGACCTTCCGTTGCATACCGCCTTTAAGATTGCAGATGAAATACTTACAAATGCAGTAAAGGGAATAGCAGAGCTTGTAACAAAAGCAGGCCTTGTAAACCTTGACTTTGCTGACATAAGGACTGTCATGGGCAATGGAGGAGTTGCTTTGATAGGGGTAGGAGAAAGCGACACAGAGAACAGGTCTGTGGAAGCTGTTGAAAAAGCAATATCAAACCCATTGCTAAGTGTGGATGTCTCAGGCGCTAATGGGGCATTGATCAACATTACAGGCGGAACAGACATGACATTAGATGAAGCAAGAAAAATTGTTGAAACAATAACAGAAAAGCTTGATGAAGACGCGAGAGTTATATGGGGAGCTCAGATTTCAGAGGACCTTTCAAATATAATAAGGGTGCTTTTGATAATCACAGGGGTAAAATCAACCCAGATCTTTGGGCCAGATACAAAAAGATTAGGGAAAAAAAAGGAAAGCATTCAGAACGAGTTGGGGATTGAATTTTTAGATTAAAATGGAAGGGAATATTTCTTGGCAATACAGGATCAAAAGGTATGTAGATGGGTGCATTAGAGTACTGAAAGTCACAAAAAAGCCCTCAATGCTTGAGTTCAAGACAATTGTCAAGGTGTCAGGCTTGGGAATGACAATCATAGGGATTGTCGGGTTTTTGATATTTTTCATAAAGGAGCTGGTATTTTAAGATGGCAGAACAAAAGAAAGAAGAAATCAAATTCAAGATGGAAGAAAAGCCAAAGGCTGAGTTGCCCAAGATAAAGCCTA
Source organism: uncultured Methanosarcinales archaeon (assembly GCA_964459835.1). GTDB lineage: Archaea > Nanobdellota > Nanobdellia > Woesearchaeales > UBA12501 > CAYWPA01. Next base: position 108,866 of record CAYWPA010000002.1, on the reverse strand, counting down.
TGGAAGTCCAGGAGCTTGAAGAAATCGGGCCTTTGATTGAGAAGAAAGAAGAAAAGCCTGAAGAAGAAGGCTTGAAGGAAACAAAGATTTTTGCACTGAGAACAACTGCAAACAGGGAAGACCAGGTTATGGATTTTATAAGCTCAAATGCAGCAAAGAAAAAGCTTAATGTTTATTCTGTAATAAGGCCTCACGGAATGAGAGGATATATATTTTTGGAAACACCTACAAAAGAGGACGCAGAGATTGCTGCACATGGAATTCCTTATGCACGCGGAATATTATCTGCGCCTGTTGAATATAAGGAAATGGCCCATATGCTTGAGGTTATCAAGCAGGAAGTTAACATAATGAAAAATGATATTGCTGAAATAATTTCAGGGCCTTTCAAGAGAGAGAAGTGCAAGATTACAAGAGTTGACAAGGGCAAGGAAGAAGTCATTGTTGAGCTTCTTGAAGCAGCAGTTCCTATCCCTATAACGCTGAAGATGGATGCCATCAGGGTTATCAGGAGAGAAGGGGGAGAGTCTGCAGAAGATTAACTCTTGATAACAACATTTAAATACTATTCTTTGCATTTAGCTGCTATGGCAAAAAAATACACTATCATCATTGAAAAAGATGAAGAAGGGTTTTTTGTTTCTGAGGTAGTCGGGTTGCCAGGCTGCCATACTCAAGCTAAAAATATGGATAAACTAATCGAAAGAACAAAAGAGGCGATAAAAGCATATCTAGAAAGCAATGAAGAGCCTGAAATATCTGAACAGTTTGTCGGTGTACAGCAAATAGAGGTGTAGTTCTTGGCAAAATTGCCTAAGCTAACAGGCAAGGAGCTAGCAAAAATAGTGGAAAAATTTGGATTTACTTACAGCCATACAACAGGAAGCCATATGATTTACAAACATACCGATGGGAGGAGAACAACTATCCCTTCCCATTCTGGCGAAGAAATTGGCCCCGGGCTCCTAAATAAAATTATAAAGAGAAACTTAGGAATTAGCAGAGAAGAGTTTCTGAAGCACTGTTAGGCTTCCATAGGCGATTAGGACAAAGAAGTTTTACTATTTATTTTCCATATAGAAAATAATTAAGATTAATTTAATATTTTCAATGCCCTATGGCAATAACCTTTAAATACTACTTCTAAATCCTGCAAAACATGGCAACTCAAACCGTAGATGCATTGATTGAAGGGGGAAAAGCTACTGCAGCACCTCCGTTAGGGCCTGCTTTAGGGCCGTTAGGAGTAAACATAGGGCAGGTAGTTACAGAAATAAACAAAAAAACCCAGGAATTCAAGGGAATGCAGGTGCCTGTTAAAGTAACAATAGACAAGGAAACAAAAAGCTTCACAATATCAGTTGGAACTCCGCCTACATCAGCTTTGATAAAAAAAGAGGCAAATGTACAGAAAGGCGCTGCAAACCCTAAGCTTGAAAAGGTTGCTGATTTGAAAATTGAGCAGATAATAAAAGTTTCAAAAATGAAAGCTGATTCTTTGCTTGGAAAAGACAAATTTTCAAAAGTAAAGGAAATTATAGGGACATGCGACTCAATGGGAATATTAGTTGAGGGAAAGCCTGCAAGAGAAACTATCGCTGATATCAACAAGGGAGCTTTTAAGGAAAAGATAGAAAAAGGAAAGACAGAACTTTCAACAGAAGAGCTTAAAGCATTGGAAGAAGAAAGGAAGAGGCTTGAGGAAGACATAAAGGCAAAGAGAGTTGAGTACGAGGCAAAAGGAAAAGCAATATTGAAGGAGATGGAAGGAAAGACTGCTTCAGCTATCAAAGCAAAGATGTTAGAAGCCGGAGTGCCAATGCAGATCATCAAGGAATTAATGCCTGTAGAAGCAAAGCCTGTTGAGGGAAAACCTGTTGAAGGAAAGCCTGCTGCAAGCCCTGAGAAAAAAGCCTGAATTTCTTAAAATACATTAATTTTAAATATTAAGCCTCGCAAAAATCTAAAGGTCTTTGCTTCTTTTGTAAGTAATATTGTTTTTATCTAACATTTCCACTATGCGCTGCTTTTCCTTCCCTAAGCCTTTCCAGTCCAGAACAACTAACTCTGCCTTTCCCTTTTCCATTGCCTCCTTTATTAGTTCTATACTCAAGTTTTCAAGATTGTATTTTGGGCAGATATGGGAGAAGGCTAAATCAGTTTTATGCATTATAGAAGTAAAGATAGGGGAGTGATGCAGGCCTCCAATGCCAAAAGCAATTGTAAATTTCGGCAATTTATTTTGCTGCAAAGTTTCAACAACATTGATTATTGCTTTTGCCAGAATTTCTGCTGCTTTCTTGTCTTTCCACCCTTTTTCTTCACTTCCTATTTCAATGAACATTGTTGGCTTTTCTAAATAAGGGCCGTGATGAGTGACTTCTTGGATTGTTTCTATTTCTAAATTATTTAATTCTTCAAGTAGAAATAAAGAATATCTTAACAAATTTCCATCTGAAAAAACCAATGATTTATCTTTTCCTCCATATTCTGCCTTGCCCCAGTTTCCGATCGAATGCACGCTTAATGATCTTACGCCTGCAGAAGAGCTGTGCTTTGTTGCAAAAAGAAAAAAGTCTGCTTTTATTTCCTTGTCAATGTCTTCATTCCTTATTGAATCAGTATCTGTTGTGTAAAGATGGCAGTCTTTGTTGTACTCGTAGATTTTGTGGCCTTTCCACTCTGCTGTTTCCTTGAATTTTCCTGTCTCTAAAAGCCGTTCCTTTATGTTCATTCCTGCAGGGTCTTTAGTAGAAACGATAATGGCTAGTTTCATAAAGTAAAAGAAAAAAAGATTTGTTTATATAGTTTCTGAAAATTATTTTTTAGGCCTTGAATGATAACCAACTAAAGGAGTTATCCTTGAATACCATCGTCCTTCTGTTCTTAAAGTCAATACACCTAATTGCAAATATGTACCTTCAGCTGCGTAACAGATTCCGCCAACTTGCAATCCATCAAATTCTCTTTTAACAACATCAACTAAACCAAGCTGAACACCTTTAAGTCTTTTAGCAAAATCGATAACTCCAAACTGAAATCCCTTTCCTTTTTTAATAGAATTAAAAGGACCAATCTGAACACCTTTTGTTTCTTCTATTTCTTCAGGATGATAAGTATAAGATTCATTAAATAAACCTAGCTGAACACCATAAGTGCATTTAGCTATATTAGCTACGCCAATTTGGAGCCCTTTTGATACACCAGCAAAATTGAATAACCCGGCTTGCATTCCATTAGAATATCCATTAATTTGTTCTTTTGTAGTTTTTTTAGAATCAGAAGTCGCATCAGAAGTCATGTTTGCAAATCCTACTTGAACACCGTTTGATTTATAAGACTGATTTAACAACCCCGCTTGAACACCGTTTGATTTATAAGACATATTTCCTACACCTACTTGAAGGCCAGTTAATTCAGAAAGCACGTTGAAAAATCCTAGTTGTAAGTTCTTATTGCCTTCAACCGCATTCATTACTCCAAGAGTTGCTTCTAAAGTCATGCTAATGTGGGGAATAAAGCCTAGTTAATAAAGCTTTCTTTAATATACTACTCCCAAATAATCCTTAATATATAAGTATTTTCTTAAGTATATAAAAGAATAGAAATATTTATAAATAGAATAGTATAAAAATAAAGATAAATATAAGTATCCAGAAAATGACCGAGATAAGAAGGCGGCTTTACAAGAGAGGAAGCAGTTTTGAGACAACCATACCTATGCCGCTCCTCTTTGCGCTGGATCCCTCCAAAAAGCACGATGTGGTGTTCAAGTATGACAAGGCAACGCAAAGATGGTACGTAGAGTTTGAGGAAAGGGGAAAAAGAGGTGGAAAGAAATGAAATTGACTTTCCATGGCGCTGCAATGGAAATAGGAAGGAGCTGCATTGAATTAGAAACAAAAAAATCAACAAGAATTCTTCTTGATGCAGGCTTAAAATTGACAGAAAGCCTAAGCGAGTTTCCTGTCGGAATGCAGAATCTTTCAGAGATTGATGCAGTGCTGATAAGCCATGCGCATTTGGACCATACAGGAGCCCTGCCTTTGTTTGATCATCAGGGATTGTACTGCCCGATTTATGCAACCTCAATGACAAAAAAATTGACAAAAGTCCTGCTGGAAGACGCGTTCAAGATTGGAAGATTTAAGCACGAGGAATTGGGATATTTTGAGGAAGACATACAGAAGATACTGAATTGCGTAAAAAGAATAAGGCAGAAAGAGTCAGGAAAAGTTCTGGATGTAAACTTCACGTTCTACCCTGCAGGCCATATTCCTGGAAGCTCAACAATTCTTGTAAATGCAGACAATAAATCTCTGCTTTATACAGGAGATATTAACCTGCAGGAAACTCAATTGATGAAAGAAGCAGACACAAGCTTTGGTGAGGTAGATGTATTGATAACAGAATCAACTTACGGAGACAGAGATCATCCTCCAAGAAAAAAGGTTGAGAAGGAGTTCCTTGATAAGGTTGCAGAGACAGTAAACAATGGCGGAAGTGTATTAATCCCATGCTTTGCCGTTGGAAGAGCACAGGAAATTATGCTGCTTCTCTCTCAGTTAAAATTAGATGCTCCTGTTTATCTTGACGGAATGGCAAAGGAAGCTACAGATATTATTCTTAAAGAGCCGCAGTCAATAAAGGACGCAAAAATGCTGAGAAAGGCATACAGCAAGGTAAGGCTGGTGAAGGGAGGAAAGCAAAGAGAGAACATTGTAAAGAAGCAGGGAGTTTTCATAACTACATCAGGAATGCTGACAGGAGGGCCTGTAATGGACTATCTGAAGCATATGTACTTTGACCAAAAAAATTCAGTATTGCTGACAGGCTACCAGGGAGAGCACACAAACGGAAGGCTGCTGATGGATGAAAAATCAGTTTTTATTGACGGCTACAAAAAGAAAGCCCTCTGTTTTGTGGAAAATTTTGACTTTTCTGCGCATTCCGGATTAAAGGAAACAAAAAGCCTGATCAAAAAAGCAAATCCCGAGCATCTTGTATTGCTGCATGGCGACCCCAAAGCAGAAGACTGCTTGGCTGAATGGGCAAGGATGCTTGACTACAATGTTTATGTTCCAAAATTAATGGACAAAGTAAAAATAGAGAGGTGAAAAAGTGAAAAGGAGATTCGATGAGGTAGTGGAGCTTATTGACTTCAATGAGCTTACAAACATGGTAAGGGATATAGAGCACAACGGTGCTTTAGAGATAAAGAAGGTAGTAGAGACTAAAATAAAGGATGAGCTTAAGAAGCACAACATATACTGCACAACATGCAACAGCAGGATTGACAGATACAGCATGAACAACTTTACATTGATGTTTGGGCCTGAAGACCTGAAAAAGAAGGCAACCTTCTGTGCAACAGACTGCCTTGAGTACTTCCTTTCTAACCTGAAAGACCTGAAGATAGGAACCAGGAGGCAATTGGAATGAAAAGAAGCATACATGTTGACTTTATTGAAAGGCTGACGTTCAGGATACTTGTAAAAAGAAGCTAAACAATGTATCATACTAAAAAATCAGAGGAGCTGTATAAAGAATTTGCTACAGGCCCTAACGGACTGTCAGAGTTTGAGGCAAAGAAAAGGCTGGAAAAATACGGGCTAAACCAGCTGGAAGAAAAGGAAAAGATAAGCCCTCTGAAAATATTCATCTCGCAGTTTGCCAGCCCAATTGTATGGATACTTCTTGCAGCAGTGGCTATTTCATTGTTTGTAGGAGAAGACCTTGATGCTATTGTAATCGGCATTATACTTGTGCTTAATGCTGTCCTTGGCTTTGTACAGGAATACAAGGCTGAAAAAGCAATAGATGCCCTAAAAAAAATGGCCTCCCTTAAGACAGTTGTGCTGAGGAACGGAAAAAAAGTCCAGATTGATTCAAAAGAAGTTGTTACCGGCGATATCTTGATCCTGGAAGCAGGGGAAAAGATTCCTGCTGATGCAAGGCTTATAGAGATTTCGTCTCTTTATACACAGGAGGCTGCATTAACAGGAGAGTCAACGCCTGTAAAAAAAGAAATTGCAATATTGGCAGAAAAAACACCTGTTGCTGACAGGCATAACATGATTTTCTCAGGCACTGTAATCACAGACGGAGTAGGAAAAGCATTAGTAGTAGGAACAGGAATGCAGACGCAGATAGGAAGCATTGCGCACCTTATTCAAATAACAAAAGAAGAATTGACTCCGCTACAGAAAAAATTAAAGGCATTGGCAAGACGGCTTGGTGCTTTAACTATAATTATCTGTATAGTTGTTTTTGGCGTTGGAGTATTAAAAGGAAATCCGCTGCTTGACATGTTCCTTGCTGCTGTAAGCTTGGCAGTAGCTGCAATCCCAGAAGGGCTGCCCATTGTGGTAACAATATGCATGGCACTAGGAGTGCAAAGGATGATCAAAAGGCATGCCCTTGTCAGAAAGCTGCCTTCTGTAGAAACCCTTGGCTGCACAACAGTAATATGCAGCGATAAGACAGGTACCCTTACGCATAACCAAATGACTGTTACCAAAGTTTATGTTGACGATGAAATTATCGATGTTTCTGGCTCTGGCTATGAGTCTAAAGGGGATTTCTCAAGCAAACCAAAAGACCTTGGATTATTGCTTCAGATAGGGGCTTTGAACAATAATGCCACGCTGAAAGAAGACAAAGGATATGAGGTAGTCGGAGACCCTACTGAAGGCGCGTTGATTGTAAGCGCAGCAAAGAATGGGCTGTACAAGGAAAATCTTGATATCAAGCACAGAAGATTGGAAGAGATACCTTTTAGCTCTGAAAGAAAAAGGATGGCTACTATACATAAAATTAATGGGAATAAAGCTGCATATATGAAAGGCGCTCCTGATGTTATACTTAAATTATGCTCAAAAATTATTGTAAATGGAAAAGTTAAGGAATTAACACCGCAAAAGAAAAAGGAGATTCTGAAAATAAATGAGGAGTTTGCAGACAATGCATTAAGGGTCATGGGTTTTGCCTACAAAGATGTTAAAGGGAATTTTACAGAAAAAGATTTGATTTTTGTCGGACTGCAGGGCATGATTGACCCGCCAAGAGAAGAAGTAAAGCTGGCAATACAAAAATGTGAAACTGCAGGAATTAAAGTAGTTATGATTACAGGAGACCATAAAACAACTGCGATGGCTGTTGCAAGAGCGCTTGGAATTGAAGGAAAGGCAATAACAGGAGAAGAGCTGCATGGGATAGATTTGGACAAGGAAGTAAATGACATTGCAATCTATGCGAGAGTAAATCCAGAAGATAAGCTGAAGATAATAGCCGCTTTGAAGAAAAAAGGCCATATTGTTGCAATGACAGGAGACGGCGTAAATGATGCTCCTGCTTTGAAAAAGGCAGACATAGGGATTTCAATGGGCATTACAGGAACAGATGTTGCAAAAGAAGCATCTGATATGATATTAACTGATGATAACTTTACATCCATTGTTAATGCTGTTGAAGAGGGAAGAAGCATATTTGACAATATAAGGAAGTTTGTTGAGTATCTTATCTCAAGCAATATAGGAGAAATCCTCACTATTTTTATGGCAATACTAATCTTTACAGGAAGAAATGGAGGAACAATGCTTCCGCTTATACCTATCCAGATTCTGTGGATTAATTTGGTTACAGACGGCCTGCCTGCACTTGCTTTGGGAGTAGAGCCTGAAGAGAAAGGCATAATGGAAAGGCCCCCAAGAAAGCCTAAGGCCAAAATAATTGACACATTCGGGGAGTTTTATATTTTTATCACAGGCATTATTATGATGCTTGGAACATTGTTTGTTTTCAAGATGTACGGACCTGAGGAAAACCTAAGGTATGCGCAGACAGTTGCCTTTACAACTTTGATGATGTTCCAGATGTTCAACGTATTGAACTGCAGGAGCGAAAGAAAAAGCCTGTTCAAGCTTGGAGTTTTCTCAAACCTTCATTTGATAGGGGCAATAGGAACTTCAATTTTGCTGCAGATTATAGTAATCCACACTCCATTGAATGTCTACTTCAAGACAATCCCAATGACAAGATTTGACTGGCTGATTACAGTAGCAGTTGCATCAAGCGTCTTTATCTTCGGCGAAATATTCAAGTTTATAAGAGAGAAGATGGAATTAGAAAAGGCAAGGTAATCACCTTAAATGCATCTCTACCGTATCTTTATCCTTCAGCACATGGCCCAGCTTCAGCAGCTTTTGGCCTCCGAACTTTGCTGATGGCCCCCAAATTCTAGCAAACTTGAACTTTGTAATAAAGTCCTTGTGCAGCTTCTCGCACATGTCTTTTAGTGTAGAGCCTGATTTCATTATAAGCGGAACATCCAAATCTGCCTTTTTTCCGGATTCCTTGCAGTAAACCCTCATTAAATCCAATGTATTAAAAATCATGTCTTTCAGCTCTTCAATGTTTGTTTTGTCTTGCGCAGAGACGCACAAGTCAGGCCTTACTTTTTTCTTGATCCTCTCTAATTCATCATTGCCAACCATATCTATCTTATTCAAAAGAACCAAAGCAGGAAGATAAACTTTGTTTCCCTCGATAACATCAATGACCTGGTCCTGCGTTATATCCTGCCTGATGACAACATCCGCATTAAAAGTTCGGAATTCCTTTATTATGTCTGCGATAGTCTCTTTGTCAGTATTGGTAAGCTTTGTTGTCGTTGCAATGCTTAATCCTCCCTTGCTCTTCTTTGCAATTTTCATGTCAGGAAGCTGCTGGTTGATTCTTAGTCCAGAATCAAAGATCTCTTTTTTCAGAGCCTCCAGATGCTCTGGATGATGCACGTCTATTAATATTAAAACCATGTCAGCGCTTCTCATGACTGCAAGAACTTCCCTTCCCCTCCCTCTTCCTGTTGCAGCTCCGTAGACAATTCCAGGAACATCAAGAACCTGTATTTTAGCATGCTTGTACTCCAATAGGCCGGGAATTACATCTAAAGTTGTGAAAGCATATGCCCCTACAGGAGAGTTTGCCTTTGTTAGTGCATTTAGCAAAGATGATTTTCCAACAGACGGAAATCCAACCAAAACAACGGTTGCATCCCCTGACTTCCTTACAGAAAACCCTTCTCCTTTCTTGCCTGCGCTTCTTTTTATCTCCTTTTCCTTGAGAATAGCCAGCTTGGCCTTTACCAAGCCTACATGATGCTGCGTTCTCTTGTTGTATTTTGTCTTCTTCAGCTCGTCTTCAAGGTCCTTAATCTTATCTTGGTATTCTGCCATAAGAATGAGATTATTGCCATATGTTTATATTATTTTACATTTATTTTATTATTCTTGTATCATTAAATTATATCCATTCTTTATTCTTAAAGTAAATATAAAGCAGAGTTATAGAAATAACCATGATAGAAAGCGCAAATGTATAGCCGTACTTCCATGGTATTTCAGGCATGAAATGAAAGTTCATGCCGTATATGCTGGATATTAGAGTCGGGACCAGGACAAAAGAACCATAAACAGTAAGCTTTCTCATGACGTCGTTTATGTTGTTTGAAATTGAAGATAGGTGTATGTCTATAACACCGGTCAATATATCCCTGTAAGTTTCCTCTATATCAATAAGCTGCACAATATCCTGGTATAAATCCCTAAAATACCGCGAATCTGCCAGGGATAGTTTTTTTACAAATCCTTTTTCAATGCTTGTTATTGCCTCCCTGTTTGCACTTAAAGCCTTATGCAGGAAAATCAGCGATTTTTTAACTTCAAATATTTTTTCAAGGTTGCTTTTTGTCGGCTTTTTTAAAACTATATGCTCAACATCCTCGATCTTCTCTTCGATATCATCAAACACTTTAAAATAGTTTGAAACAATCTCATCCAAAAAAGTATGAAGGAATGTTGATGGAGAGTCAAAAGAAATAGTGCCTTCTTCTTTTATTCTTTTTTTGAATGAAGCTATAGAATCAACATCTTTTGTTCTTAATGTTAAAATATTATTGTTTCCAAATGTAAAAATTATGATAGGTGTTGTTTTTTTCGCAATGCCCTCATAAGGAGCGGCAAATATGATATTTGCAAACTTTTCATACTTGATTACATGTGCGCGAACAGATTCATCTGTGTAAATTTTAAGAAGATTTAAAGGGATGTTTGTTTCGTTTTTTAGCTTGTCAAGCTCTTCTGCTGTTGGGTTTAAAGCGTCTATCCAGACAACGCCTTTTGATTTAATTGCAGAAATAGAGCCTTCTTCTACCTTGACACCCCTTTTTACATAAACCTTAAGCATACTTTGGGATAAGCCTGTTTATTTATAAAAGTTTTCATTAAATTTAAAAAAGGCTGTTGGTTAGATGCAGGAATGGGGATAATAAAAAAGGCCATAAGCGCTATAAGGGATGCTGACACAGAATATAAGCAGGTTATCGTAGTAAGAAAAGACCTTGACTTGCCAAAGGGAAAGCTTGCAGCTCAAGTAGCGCATGCATCAGTCGATGCTGTTTTGAAATCAGACAAAGATGTTGTGCAGAAATGGAGAAAGGAAGGGATGAAGAAGATTGTGCTGCGCGTGGCGGATGAGAAAGAGATGTTCAGGTACCTTCAATCTGCAAAAGACAGCGGCCTTGTAACTGCTGTCATAGAGGATGCAGGCAAAACAGTTGTTGCTCCAGGCACTAAAACATGCTTTGCTATTGGCCCTGCAAAGGAAACTGAGATAGACAAAGTAACAGGAGATTTGAAGATATATTAAAATAAAATATTTAAAATAAAAATACACTAAAATGGCAGAAGAACAGGAATCATTGCATTGGGCGGACCAGACTGCAAAAAAAGTAGTGGAGTTCTGGGAAAAGCAGGAGAAAGGCAAAAAGCTCTACACAGTTGCCTCTGGCATTACTCCTTCAGGTGTTGTCCATATTGGGAATTTCAGGGAATTGATTACCGTTGAACTAGTCAAAAGGGCTTTGGAAAAGCTTGGAAAGAAAGTAAGATTTATTTTTTCATGGGATGATTATGATGCTTTTAGGAAGGTACCTAAAGACATGTCAAAGGATCTTGAAAAGTATCTTAGAAAACCGATTGTAAATGTTCCTGATCCGTTTGGCTGCAAACATGAAAGCTACGCCAGGCATCATGAAGCTATGATTGAAGAAATCCTTCCTATAGTCGGCATTAATGTTGAGTTCATTTATCAAAGCAAACAATACAGAAAATGCATTTATGCAAAAGAAATGAAAACAGCAATGCAAAGGAGAAATGAAATAAAAGCAGTGCTTGATAAGTACAGGGAAGAGCCTTTAAAGGAGAACTGGTACCCAATAACAATATTCTGCGAAAAATGCGATAATGACACAACATGGGTTACTGCTTATGACGAAGAGTATTTGGTAAGCTATGAATGCAAATGTAAGCATAAAGATACTTTTGATTTGAGGAAAAAGGGGATTTCCAAGCTACTTTGGAGGGTTGACTGGCCTATGAGATGGAATTATGAGAAAGTGGACTTTGAGCCTGCTGGAAAAGACCATTCTACAGTAGGAGGAAGTTTTGATACAGGAAAGGTTATTATCAAGGCAGTATGGAAAAGAGACCCTCCGATTTATCAAGGGTATGAATTTATATTTATAAAAGGAAGAGGTGGAAAAATATCGTCTTCTGCAGGAGAAGTTGTAACATTAAAAGACGTCCTTGAGGTTTATGAGCCTGAAATAGTTAGGTGGCTTTTTGCTGGTTCAAGGCCTACTGCTGAGTTTGCGATTTCATTTGATCTTGATGCGATAAAAATATACGAGGATTTTGACAAGTGCGAGAGGATATATTTTGGAGAAGAAAAGGTTGAAAATGAGAAAAAGCTTGCGCAGCAGAAAAGGATCTACGAGCTTTCTTGTGTAGACAAAGTTCCTAAAAAAATCCCTTATCAGCCTTCATTCAGGCACCTTACAACAGTGCTGCAGTTTAACAATCTGGATGTAGACAAGGCAATTGGATTTTATGAAAAACAGCTAAAAGATGATTTTGACAAAGAAAGGCTGAGAAAAAGGGCGGAGTGCGCAAAGAACTGGATACAAAAGCATGCGCCTGAAGATTTTACATGGACACTGCAGACAAATGTTTCAGAAAAAGTCAAAAAATCACTGACAAAAGAGCAGAAAGATGCATTGAAGGCAATTGCTGCTGTTCTTGGAAAGAAAAGCTGGAATGACAAGGATTTGCATGAGGAATTTTATATAATCATGGAAAGGTTTGGGCTAAAAACAGACGAGTTCTTCAAGGCTGCATATAACGTTCTGATAAACAAAGATAATGGCCCTAAGCTTGCTGCATTTATTCTTGAAGCAGAAGAAAGGGCAAAAGAGCTTTTTAAGCAGATATAAAGAGTAATTTTATACATGATGATTATACATCCAGATTAACTACCTTTTTGGCATTTTCTTCTATGAAATTTCTCCTTGGCTCTACCTCATCGCCCATCAGGATTGTGAATATTTTATCTGCCTCAACAACATCTTCCAGCGTTACCTGCAACAATGTCCTGCTTTCGGGGTCCATTGTTGTATCCCAAAGCTGCTCTGGATTCATCTCTCCGAGGCCTTTGTACCTTTGGATATTTGCTCCCTCTCCCAGCTCCATTAAAGCTTTGGCTTTTTCCTCTTCAGTATAAACATACATTATTTGTTTTGCTTTTGAAACTTTGTATAAAGGAGGCTGAGCTATGTATATGTAGCCAGACTCTATCAAAGGCTTCATCTGCCTGTAAAGGAAAGTCAGCAGCAATGTCCTGATATGCGCTCCGTCAACATCTGCGTCTGTCATGATTATTATTTTATGGTATCTTGCCTTTTCTACATTAAACTCTTCCCCAATCCCAGTGCCTATGGCAGTTATCATTGTTACAATCTCATTGTTTGCGAACACTTTATTCAATCTTGCTTTTTCTACATTCAAAATCTTTCCCCTCAATGGAAGTATTGCCTGGAATTCCCTGTTTCTTCCCTGCTTTGCAGAATTATGAACAAACACGCCTGAAGCTAGAGCAAAATTATGTGTTCCTTCCACTTCTAAATCATAAACATCAATTTTTTGGTTTATTTTAACAATTTCCTTAATTTTATGGTTATAGCCAAAAACAGCCTCTAGCATTGCCTCTTCATCATTGTCAAAGAATCTTTCAGCAAAGGTTTTTTTCTTAAGAAAATTATTGTTCCTATCTTTTGCTCTTTCAATATCATAATTTTCCAGAGTTCCATCTTTCTCCAGAATTTTTTTCATAAATGAAGCAGTATTCTTAAAGTAAGTCTCATCATAAGCTTTTTTCCTTTTTGCTCTAAACTCATCTGTCCATTGCTCTTTTGTTTTACTGCTTCTCCATTTTCTTAGCTCTTCATCAACCCATTGGTTTTTTGCCTTTTCTTGAAGTTCCTCTCTTACTTCTGGATGCTCTTCAAAATATTTCTTAACTCTTTCAGATTGTAATTTTCTATTCTCTTCTTTTGACCAATAATCTTTTTGTTGTCCATATAAACGTTCAAGAAGTTTTTCCCTATAGTCTTTATTATTTTCATAAAATCCCATGTATTTCTTCATCATGTATTCCTTGTATTCTTCATCTTTCCATTGCTTCTTTGCTCTTTCTGAAAGCATTTTTTTCATTTCAGGAGTAGACATCATCTCGCTTATTTTCTTTCTGTATGCTGGCTTTTTATGGGCTTCCCTTGCTTTTTGCTTAACATCATCCCTATGCAAGGTTTTTTCAAGTACTTCAGCATGCAGTTTAAGATGCTCTTCACTTGTCATTCGTATAATGTTATCTGGATTGTTATTTAGCTTATTAAAATCAATATGATGCTTTTGCGGCCCTAAAGCTGTATCATATACCCCATGTTCAATATTGAACTTATCAGCAAGCATGTGGGTAAAAATCCATTTATGTGATTTTGGGCAAAGTGCCATTTCATAGCCTGCAATAGTTATTCTTCCTTCAATCTTTGATAGTTTTCTATTCAAAGGCATAAGGCTCATATCGTTGTTCAGCTCTTTTGCTTGTACATATGAAATATCCCTTATCATAAATTTATGGTCCGGTGTACATATTATTTCTTCATCACTATCTAAAATGATCTTAATAACTTCTGCATTAACTTTTGTTTTTCTTGGATTTTTTATCAATCCAATTCCAATGGAGCCATCTTTGCTAATTGTATAGCAATAATTCTTTTTTCCTTCCTTGTCTTCTTTAATAAGGTCTTTAAAGCTGAGGTTTCTTCCATCTGCCAAAGCAACTTTTGTATCCCCAGAAAAACAACCACCAGCTGAATCTCCTTCAACTATATACAATTCGCATTTAGCAGGGTCTTTATTTGAACAGTCTGCTAATTTCCCCGGCAAAGAGCCTCCGCCTAATGCAGATTTTCTTCTTGTCAATTCAGTTGCCTTTCTTGCTGCTTCCCTTGCCTTTGCCGCATTTATTGCCTTGTCCAGAATTGTTCTTGCAATGCCTGGGTTTTCGTCCAGAAATGCTCCTAAATTTGTTGAAACCAAAGAATCAACAATCCCTTTTACAGCAGAATTTCCTAATTTTGTCTTTGTCTGCCCTTCAAACTGCGGCTCAGGAAGCTTTACTGAGATAACTGCTGCCAGTCCTTCCCTTACATCATCGCTTGTCAGCCTTTCTTTTATGTTATGGGATTCTGCATACTTGTTAAAGCACCTTGTTATGGCTGTCTTAAACCCAATTAAATGTGTTCCTCCTTCTTTTGTATTGATATTGTTTGCAAATGAGAATACATTTTCCTGATAGCCTTCATTATATTGCATTGCTATTTCCAGAACAATGCTTTCTTTTTCTTTTTCAAAATAAATTACCTCATGCAATGGGTTTTTGTTTTTGTTCAGGAACTCTATAAAGCTTTTTAGCCCTCCTTCGTACTGGAATACATTTTCCTTTCCGTCTCTTTCGTCTTTTATGCTTATTTTTATTCCTTTGTTCAAGAAAGCCAATTCTCTTAGCCTTGCTGAAAGCGTCTCAAAATGGAATTCAGTTGTTTCAAAAATAGTTTCATCAGGCCAGAACCTTACCAAAGTTCCTGTTTGTGATGACTCTCCAATTGTTTTTAACTCCTGTGGCTCTCCGTTTATGTATTCCTGCTGGTAAATCTTTCCGTTTCTTCTTATTTCTACATGCAGTTTTTTTGATAGGGCGTTTACAACGCTTACTCCTACTCCATGCAATCCTCCTGCTACTTTGTATGTTTTTCTGTCAAACTTTCCTCCTGCGTGAAGTTTTGTCATTACAATCTCTATTGCAGGAACATTAAACTGCGGATGCAGGTCTACTGGAATCCCCCTCCCATTGTCTAAAACAGAAACAGAATTATCTTTGTGGATTACAACAATAATGCCTGTGCAGTATCCTGCCATGGCTTCATCTACTGAATTGTCTACTACTTCGTAAACTAAATGGTGCAGGCCTGCTGGCCCTGTAGTTCCAATGTACATTCCAGGCCTTTTTCTAACTGCTTCTAACCCGCCTAGGACCTGGATTTCCTTTGCTGTGTATTCTTCTGCCATTTTGCCTTTAACGCCTTCTAGAACGCTTTTATTGACCCCTCCCTTTCTTATTTTTGAGGCTTTGAACTATATAAATCTTTTGCTGCTGGAATGGCTTTATAGAGGCCATAATACCATAATTTAAAGGTTTTATAGATTTTTTATTTAATTATTTTCTATATGGAAGATAAATATAAAAAATAACAAACAGCCAATCAATTATGAGAAATAGAGATCATCCTTTCTTTATCTTCTTCAGAATATCTTCTTTTCCTTTCCAGTCCAATGCTTCTTCAAGGACTTCTGAAATATTGTCAACAGGAACAATCTTTACTCCTTTAAGCTTCTTTTTGTCAACAACAATGTCATTGATGTTTGACTTTGGAACAATAATTGTCTTTATTCCTGCTTCTGCAGCTGCCTCTACTTTGGCAGAAACCCCGCCTATCGGAAGTACTTCTCCGCGAACTGATAAACTGCCTGTCATTGCAACATCCTGCCTTACAGGAACCTGCTTTAATGCAGAAATGATAGAAGTCGCAACTGCTATTGAAGCTGAATCTCCTTCAATGCCTTCATATGTCTGCAAAAACTGCACATAAATATCATGCTTCTCTTTGATGTCTTCTCCAAAAAATCTTTTTATGATTGCAGAAACATTAATTACTGCTTCCTTTGCAATCTCTCCTAATTTTCCTGTTGCAATTATCTGCGCCTCTTTTCCTCCAGGAGTGACCTGGCTTTCAATCGGCAAAATTATTCCGGAGTAAATTCCTGTCTCTCCTCCCATGACTGCCAAGCCGTTTACCCTTCCAATCTTCTTTCCTGTTGTTACAATAACTTCATATTCTTTTTTCCTTGTTATTATCTTGTCAGCAATCTGCGTTTCCAAAGTCCTTGCAATTTTTTTCGCATCCAGAACATGCTTCCTCTGCACAAAATCTGATTTTTCCTCTGTTGCCAAATCTCCTGCTGCCCTTACAATCCCTCCCAACTCCCTTAGCCTTAAAGTCAGATGGTACTTTCTGTTTGCCCTTCTTTTTGCCTCCTCAATTATAGCGTCAACTGCGTCTTTTGAGAAGTGAGGGATTTTCTTGTCCTTCTTAACTTCCTGCGCAACGAATTGCGCAATCTTATATCTGTTTTCCTCTGTGTCAGGCATGGTGTCCTGCATATAAACTTCATAGCCATATCCCCTTACCCTGCTCCTCAATGCAGGGTGCATATTGGTTATTGTTTCCATATTTCCTGCAGCAACTAAAATAAAATTGCATGGCACAGGCTCTGTCCTTACCATAGCTCCTGCGCTTCTTTCGCTCTGCCCTGTGATTGCATATTTTCCTTCCTGCAAAGCTGTAAGCAATTCCTGCTGTGTATGCGGCTGCAATGTTGCAAGCTCGTCTATAAATAAAACACCCATGTTTGCCTTGTGTATCATTCCTGCGACAACCCTTTCATGCGATGGGGTCCCTAAGCCTCCTGACTGAAACGGATCGTGAAGCACGTCTCCTAACAAAGCTCCTGCATGCGCCCCTGTAGCATCAAAAAAAGGTGCCTGCTTTCTTTTGTAATTATCAACAACTAATTTAGGTACTTGGACTTTCTGCCCTGTTTTCTTCCCCACATTGATGAATATTATGAATGAAGCAAGGAAGACCATTGCTCCCAAAAAGAAGGCTGCAAAGATAATTGCTCCACCTGTTACGCCTAATTGGTCTGGTCTTGAGTAATATTTCAAAGCCCACCATGGGGCAATCATTGCAAGTATCACAAGAATAAACATAATTATATTTTGGTTCTTGAACATATCCATGCTCTGCATCCTTGCTCCTGAAACCATGTTCCTTCCCTGGCTCGCAGGCACCACTCTTATCAATGGCTGGTTTTCATCGTTTGGGTTGAAGAATGCAAGAATATCAACTAATTTTTCCTTTGACAACAGCTCTGCAAGCGCCATTCCAAGCATGCTCTTACCTGTTCCAGGCTCTCCTATAAGCAGAACGTGCCTTCTCTGGGCAGAGGCTTTTTTTACTATATTGACAGCTTCTTCCTGGCCTACAACCTGGTCAATCATCCTATCAGAAACATCAACATCTTTAGTAGATTTGAACTTTTTAATCATTATTAGTGGGAGACAATAAGGATTTATAAGCTTGTTGGTTTTTACCTTTGTTTTTGGATCAGTATTTGAATTTTCTTTCGTATTCTTTATGGTTAAACCACTCTAGGATTGCAGAGATTAGCTCAACTTCATTATCAGCAGTTACTGTATATAATAATCTCCAGCCTTTTGGCAAATCATACTTCCAAAGATTATTTATACCATATTTCTGAACATATTCTTTTGGTATTAATTTTTTGGGAACCTGGATGCCGGAAAAAGCATTTTGCCGCAGATCATGTATTGCCCTGATAATTGCTTTCTTAATAAAATCATTTTCATTTAAAGAAGCAAAGCATTTTTCCAGATTTTCATCTATAAAAACAACTTTTGACGGCTTTATCATACCTGGATCTCCTTTCTCATTCTTAATTTATTTGCTAGTTTAGGATTCCAGATATATGCAACCTTGCCTTTTCTATCGAAAGCAATCTTGTTAATGCTTTCAAGATAATCCAGAATAACAAGATAAGTCTGCCACATTACTTTTCTAGGCAGTTTCTTCCATACTTCTGTCCTGTTGAATTCCCCGCTGTGGTTTTCAATAGCTTTCTCTACCATCAATACAGTATCAAGTGTTGGGGACCTTTCAAAAGGATTTTTCAGCACTTGGGCTGCCATATCCCTTTTATATATCAATTGATATATAAAGGTTTCGTGTATCCTTGCTAAAGCTTTCATATCATGTCTTAAGCAATGGCTTTTATTATTGCTTATTGATAAAATTCCGCAAAAGTTCCAAAAAAGATGAAAGAATTTCAATAAAACATTGAAAGAAATTATAAAAACAGCAGATGAATAAGTATTATGGAAGACAAGACCCTGCTTAAGGCTGCTTTGATTGCAAGCATCCTAGGAGTGCTGATGCTTTATTATATTCTGGAGTTTTCCGATGTTGAAGAAGCAAGTGTTTCCTTGCTGAATGATGAAAGCCTTGGAGATAAGGTTTTGGTTAAAGGCAATGTAATTGATATTGTTAATTTTGAGAATTCCAAATTAATCAAAATAGATACAAAAGAAAAAATCAATGTGATGATTTTTGATGATTTTTTAAATCTGGAAAAAGGTGACAAAGTTGAAGTTGTAGGCAAAGTTGAAAAGTATAATAATGACTATGAGGTCATTGCTGATGAAATCAGATATTTAGGCTAGAGGCTTTTAAGACAGAGTATGAAAACTTTTCAATAGAAATGCAGATTTTCCGGATTTTTTTCCTTTGTTTTTATTAAATACCAAAAAATAACAGCTATATGTTTTTCGAGATATTAATAGCTATTTTGCTTGGCATGGTATTTGGAATAATCTGCGGGGTTACTCCAGGTATACATACAAATCTTGTTGCTGCCTTTCTTGTCAGCATTTCCCCTTTTCTGCTGAAGTTCATATCTCCATTGGCATTGGCTGTGTTCATAATAACAGTTTCAGTTGCAAATACCTTTATTGATTCTTTGCCTTCGATATTCCTTGGAGCCCCTGAAGCAGACATGGCACTTGGTGTGCTGCCGGGGCATAGGTATCTGATGAGAGGAAATGGCATGATGGCTGTAAAGCTTACTTTGATAGGAAGCTTTGGAGCTGTGATTTTGAGCTTGCTGCTGTTTTTTCTTTTTATGCCTATTGTCAAATATGCTTACCCAATAATATCAAACTACATCGGCTATTTATTATTGGCAGTAATTGTTTTTATGATTCTGAGGGACAGAAAAAAGCTATGGGCGCTGCTTATTTTTCTGCTTTCTGGCGTTTTTGGGTTAATCGTCTTAAACTTACAAATAAAAGAGCCGCTCTTCCCGATGCTGTCTGGATTATTTGGGGTAAGCACATTACTGATCAGCTTAAATGAAAGCAATTCCATACCAGTGCAAAATAAAATCCAGAAAATAAAGCTAAACTGGAAGAAAACTTTTGCTGCCCTGTTTTCAGGTGAGTTTTCAGGATTCTTGACTTCGTTTCTTCCTGGATTAGGAGCCGCGCAGGCAGCAGTAATCTCAATGCAGATTACAAGAAAATTAGGAGACCATGGATTTATGATTTTGATCGGCTCTATCAATACTGTCAATTTTGTCCTAAGCTTAATTTCCTGGCTGACTATAGGCAAGGCAAGAAACGGAAGCGTTGTTGCAATAACAAAATTGATTGATGCATCTTTTGAGTATGTTTTGATTTTTTTGGCAGTTACATTGATTGTTGCAGGGCTAAGCGTTATTGCTGCATTAAGCCTTGGAAATTTTTTCGCAAAGACAATATCAAAAATAAACTATAAAAAACTGGTTCTTTTCATTATTTTGTTTATTTTTATCATGGCTTTGTTTTTATCCGGATTTATTGGTATTTTTGTATTGATAGTCAGCACTGCCATTGGCATTATTCCGGCTATAGCCAAGACTTCAAGAACCCACGCAATGGGCTGCCTTATGCTGCCTGTAATACTATATTTCTTGCCGTTTTAATTTTTTTCTATATGGAAAATAATTAGTGGCCGTCGTTAGACTTTTAGCAACAGTCGTTAGACTTAACCAAGGCAATAAGCTTTATAAACCATCTCAAAATCCAAACTGTTATGGAAGCAGTAATCAAAAATTACAGGCAGGGAGTGCATACGCAAAGAGATACTTACATGGTTGTTGTAGTCAAGGGAGTAGACAACAAAGATAAGGCAAAAGGCCTTGTTGGAAAAAAAGTAGTATGGAAAAGCCCTGCAAGCAAAGAAATTAAAGGAGAGATAAGAGCTGCTCATGGAAATTCAGGAGCAGTAAGAGTTCTGTTTGAGAAAGGAATGCCAGGACAGGCAGTAGGAAGCAAAGTAGAAATTATTTAAATCTGTGTTGCTCCGTAAATAATTCCAATAATCCCTATCAAAGAAATTATTCCAGAATAAATAAGTCCTGTTGCTGGAACCATTTTCAAAAATCCAAAATTCTGCACAAATGGAAGAACTCCTCCAAAAAGAGTCAAAATACCGAGGAAAACTGGAATAAACCTGTCAGTTCCGTATAACAGCATTCCTGGATTTGTAACACCATAGATAAATCCCAAAACTCCGATTCCAATAATTATCCCATAGTACCACATTCCTGTTGTTGGAATGTAAGCTGGCAGAATGTTAAAATTTCCTGCAAACGGAAGAACTCCTGCAAGCACAGTCATTAGTCCGAATATTGTTATCATTACTTTCATTTTACAAACCTATCCCAAAGGGCAGCGGAATGATTCCTTTTATTATAAGGTATAATAAAACAGCTCCTGTAATGATGCCAAAAAGCAGGCCTTTAAAGAAATCCTCCCAGCTTGTCATCATGCCTCTTTTTCCTTTTAATATGCTCAAAATATCACCTTTTCCTTTTATTTGCATTATGGTTATTTAAAGTTTTCCTTATCACTAACCATTGGAAATATTTATAAAGAAAATTCCCTAAAATTAGCCATACCGAGGTGTATGGATGAAAAAACAGAGGTTTTTGATATTTTTTAATATATTAATGACCCTTTCTGTATTCCCTATTGCCCATGCACAGGAGTTTGGTGAGCCTTTAAAGAAGGCTTTTCTGACACTTCTTGGTGTATTTGATTTTATAACAAAAGAAACACTCGCAGCCAAATTCTTGATCTGGCTTTTGCTGTTTTCAGTCCTTACTGCTGCTGGAAGAAAAGTGTTTGGAGATGACAACAGGATTGGAACAGTAGTTGCAGGAATCATCGCATTGATGTCTGTTACTTTTATTCCTGCAAAGATGGTTCAGCTTATTTTCCAGACTTACAGCATAGTCGCTGTTCTTATTTTATTAGGCGGCTTGATTTTTGCAATGATTTATCTTTCAAAAAGATTAAAAGATGGAATAGGCGCTGACCATCCTTTTTTAGCGCATGCAATTGGATTTATTCTTGCTGCATTTTCAACATGGATTGCATACAGGTTTATCTCCTGGCTTAATGAAGAATTGGGAAGAGGTTATGGAGCTGGAGACTGGTTTAATTCTTTGATATGGATTCCAATGGGATTTATGATTTGGCATGGCGGCGCAGCATTGATGTCTTTATTCGGCAGAGGCCTTAACTTAGGCGGAATGCATTTGGGCGGAACAGGCCCTTCAAGAAGGGAAAGGCAGGAGAAAGATTTTGAGAAAGAAACCGAAAAGATGAGAAAGACTATGGGAAAAGATGTCAGCAAGGTTATTGATGAAAAGCTCGGCAAGTTTGTAAATGAAAATAAGACAAACATAAGTGCTGTTGAAAGGATGATAAACGAAGTAAAGGCAATGCTAGAAGGGCTACAGAACCATACAATGACAAAGGAGGAGATTAATCAGAAAATCGCAGGAGTCAATGAAGAGCTGAGAAGGATAAGGCAGGAGGTCAGAGGTTGGAATGTAGTGGTGATAAAGCCGCTGATTGATGATGTCAGGAAAAAAGTGGAAGCTCTGAACAAGTTTGCAAAGAGAAAAGCACAAGAAATGGAAACTATCAAAGAGATGCTTGCAAAAACAGAAGATGAAACTGAGAAAGGGGGTCTGGAAGACCAGCTGAAGGTTGCTGAGGCTGAAAAAATAGATATGGAAAAAGAGCTGCAGGAAGTAAACGAGGCAAATGCAGAAATCCTTGAAAAGCAGAGAAGGGCTGATATAGAGGAAAAGGCTGTAGTCCAGATCCTTGAAACCATAATTGCAATGCAAAATGCACTTAAGGAAGACAGGATGCAGGAGGCACTAAGCCTTTTGATAAATGCAGACAGGATGCTTGTTGAGCTTGAGCAGAATGAGAAGAACATGATAGTTGATATGGATAGGCTGATGCAGTTAAGGAATATGATACAGCATCATGAAGAAAGGATAAGGCAGCTTCTTGAGTACGAAGAAAAAGTAGCAGAAAAAATCATAGAAGTGGAAGAGGCAGAAAAAGTAGAAATAAAGAGAGAGCTAAGGCTTGAAAGGAAAGAGTTAGTTGAACTAAGAAGAATAAGGAAGTTTGCAGATGAATCAAAAAAGAACATCCATAATATAAAGAGAGAGAAAGCTTATAACAGGAGAAGAAAAGACCTTCCTTACATTATTGAAACAAGCACAGATAATATATTAAGAGAGCTGAATTTTGTCCAAAGGCTTCTAAGAAGGCTATTGCAGGACAAAGAGATATTGGGTGAGAAAAAAGATGAAATTGTCAAGCAGGAGGAACAGTTTGCATACAGGATACAAGAAAACTGCAACAGGCTTAAAGGTTTCCTTGAGCAGATAAGGTCTCCTGGCTTTACGTTTACAATATTCATAGGAATGAAAAAAGATATAGAAAAAGAATACGACCTAATTGTTGGGGAAGCAAATGGCCTTTTAAGGCTGCTGGGAGCGTTTATTAAAAAAGGAAAATGAGCAAAAAGATATTAGCATATTTGTTTGTATTCGCTGTTTTGGCTACTTCTGCCTATGCGCAGATAGGCAATGTTGCTGGCTCAATAATGAATGCGCTAAGGCCTATTTTGTTCATGGGAACATTGTCTGGGCTTGAGTTCACGTTCTGGGCAAAATTTATGATATGGATTCTGCTCTTTGCAGTGCTTTATGCTGTTTCAGGGATGATTCCATTCCTTGCTGATAAAGAGCATAAGAACATAAGGACAACAGTTGCTTTTATCATTGCTTTGATTTCAACAACCTTTATGCCTGCAAGCATTTTGACTGCAATCTTCCAGTCTTATGGCATTGTTGCAACTGTATTTATTATCGGCCTTCCAACTGTTGGCCTGGTTTATGGTATACACAAAGCATTCCCGCAGCCTACAAGATTTCATTATGGAATGAAAGCTTTGGCTTATTATCTGCTGGCAGTAATTGTAAGTAATTTCTTAAACGTTTCAGGAACACAGGTAACTTTTATACCTACTTTAAGAAACATTGCGCAATTCATAATAGGCATTGCAATAATAATGACAATAGTGTATGCTTTCCTTGCTTTAACTGGCGGAGCAGGAGGAGCTATTGGAGGCTGGTTTGGAGGCTTATTTGGTGGTGGAGGACACCCGCCAGCCGGCGGAGCACCGCCTGCAGGAGGCCCTGGTGGTGGAGGAGCTGGACCAGGAGGCGGGGGCGGTCATGGAGGACCTGGCGGAGGAGGAGCGCCGCATGTCGCACATTTACACGAGTATTTGCATGAAATTGAAGGATTTATGCATGATTTTGAAAGCACGCTTGAAGATTTAGAACATTTGTTAAATAACATACTTGCAGCAAACCATGCGCATATTACAGCAGGAGCGCCGCCTGTTGATGCAGATTTATGGAATCAGCTTAATGAATTAACAATACATCTTCACAATCTTGGAAATGATATAAATTCAAGATTCCATTGGTTTTTAACAGATCCAAACACAGCCCATCTTGAAGAGCATGTAATAGATGAGTTTGTAGATAAAGCATTGGAATGGGAAGGATTAACAGGACAACATGTAGATTTAATGGATAATTTTGAAGCTGCATTCACTGCAGGAGAGGATTCAATGTAAAATGGCAAGCATAGGAGAAATCATAGCTCGGGGAAAAGCAGTTGCAAAGAATAATAGGGATAAATTCAAAATAGCATTGAGAGCAAGTGTAGCAAACCACGACCTAGCTATGAAGCTGAGAAAGGTTACTAGTAAGTTAAATATATCTCCACTGCCTGAAGTAGCTGCACCAGCACAGGCGCCAGCAGTTTCAAGAGAAGGTATGCAAAATACAAAAAAAATTGTTGAAGATATAAAAAATAATATTAACGATACACTAAATGAAGAAAAAAGGCTTAATGCGATGCTAATGCAAGGCCTTGAGGTCAATACAAAAGAAATGAAAAACGACCTTCAAAGCACATTCATGCTTATGGATGGCATAAAAATCGAATTTCCTGCAAATAGAAAGAACGCTAAAAGACTGGCAGACGAGTTAAAATCAAAAGTAAATGAGGAAGAAAAGCTGATAAAAAAGATAAGAAGAATCGACAGGAGAATGAAGGCAAGAAGCAGGATCACCAGAAAAACTGAGCGTTTGTTAAGTACTAATTTCATGATTTTATTGCAAAATATTGCACGTATTAACGCAAAACAAGCTAATGATTTAAATGAGAAGCTTGGAAATCAGATGAATGCCCTTAGGGCCGTGTTACAACGGGAAGATGCTGAAGAGTTTGAAGTTGCTGATTATATTGAATCAGGAAAAGAAAAATTCAAGGCATTGGAAAAGTCTGTTGATGCTTTAAAAAAAGCAATTGGAAGAACTGCAACAAAAAGCATTGAAGATAAAATTGCTGAATGCAAAGAAAAAACAACTAACATTCTTTTCACGATAAACAAATTAGAAGTTAAAGAGGATGAATTAAGCAAAGAAATAGAGCTTTCTGTAAATGTTTGCAGAAACCTGCACAAGATTTTAGAAGAGGTGAACATTTAGATGAAAATAACCCTAACTAAAAAGCCCATGAAGCCTACGATAATAGAGGGATTTCCAGGATTTGGATTAATAGGGACAATCACAACAGAATTTTTAATAGAAGCCTTGAAGGCAAAGCCTATCGGAATAGTTAAAATAGATGACCTTCCTGCAATGATTGCAATCCATAACGGAAAGATTGTCAAGCCGATTGAGATATTCCATGATGAAAAGACAAACATAATGATATTCCATGTAGTTACAAATGTACAAGGCTTTGAGTGGGCGATAGCCGATGCTATAATTGATATTGCAAAGCAGCTGGATGCAAAGGAGTTAATAAGCCTGGAAGGAGTTGCTTCTCCTGGAGCAATAGAGCAGGACATGATGCAGTGCTTTTTCTATTCAAACAAAGAGGAAAACAAGAAAAAATTCAAGAACATCGGCGTAGAGGAATTAAAAGAAGGGATTATCGTTGGTGTAACAGGGGCTTTGCTTGCAGAGGCTGATAAAGCAGCGCTTTCATGCGTATTTGCAGAGACTGAAAGCCAGATGCCTGACAGCAAGGCTGCCGCAAAGATCATAGAGGTTCTGGACAAGTACCTTGGATTAAAGCTTGATCCGGCTCCTTTGCTTGAGCAGGCAGAGAAGTTTGAAAGCAAATTAAAGGGATTGATGGAGCAGGCAAAGGCTACAACAGAAGAGCAGAAAAAGAAAAGATTAAGCTATGTAGGATGAAAAAAATAATTTTTATATTAATGGTTTTTGTTTTGATTATATTTAGTTCTGGGTGCAAAATAAAAGATATGGAGTATAAAATAAATGAAACACTGGCTGCTGAAGAAGAAAAAGGGCCCGAGACAATAGAAAAGCCTGAAGAAGAGCCGAAAAAAGAAGCAGAAGAAAGAAAAGCTGAATGCACAGAAGATATTTGCGAGGGAGATATTCTGCAGAGATGTGTGTTGGGGACAAAAGTTGCATTAACGTGCCATTACGGCTGCCAGGATGGAAAATGCGGAGTTCCGATTGAGCCTGTAAACAAGCAGGGAGTATTTAGGGTTAAAAACCTGCAGCTGAATGAATCAATAGGAGAAGAAGTAAGGATTTTGACACAGGCGAATTTGGCTGCTTTGCAGGGAGGAGTAATAACAACAAAAACAAAGGCAACGCCTTATTCCCAATTCTTAAAGTTTGACAGCGACGGAATATCGTCAGGAAAACCTGTTTTTAAAAAAGACGGCGGAGAGACAAGAGACTATCTTTTCTTTGACGACAAGGATATTTTTGAGTACGAAATAGAGTTTGCAGCTGGGTTGCAGAGCAAAATAGACAACGGAAGATTAGTGGATCTGGAAGACGAGACAATAAACATTCTTGGAAGGCCTTATGCTGTTATAATGGCAAAGATAGACAGCAATAATGGAGTAGAGCTGGACTTGATATCAGGAGAGATACATGATATTTTAGGAGAAGGAGAGACAAAAGTTTACAAAATAGGAGGAACAACATATAACATAAGGGCTTCTATTGTCAGCGATGCAGCACAGAGCGTAAAATTGACAGTAAACGAAAAATCAACATCTGAGCTAAAAGAAGGCGAGGTTGATGTTTTATCAGACGGAAGCGAAGTTGGAATTAGAGAGATAATAACAACAGAAGCAGGAGAAAATGGAAGGGATTTGATTGAGATGTATGTAGGAGCATCAAAAATAAATTTCAAAGACAGCAACACAGCTGACAATGAATTTGAAAGAAGCGTTAAATTAAGGCAGAAAACAATTGAGGGAGGAAAAGTAAGGATCAAAGGAAGCAGGTCTGGAGATATTTATACATTAAACACAATAACTTACAGGTTTGAAGCAGGCGATGAATATTATCTGAAAGACGGAGAAAAGCTTTCTGATTACATTGGCAGTGCTATGCTAGGGGGATGGGATATTATGTATGAAGGTCTTGAAGATGTCCCTACTTCAATAATAAAGCTTGATTCTTCAGGTGATGATGCTTACAAGCTGCAGTTTGAGAGCACATCAGGAAAAGAATATGATATTCCTCTGCTGGACAATAGTGTAACATTTAAATATGGAGATGAAGACCAGGATTTGATTTACATAGAAGGGGCTTCAAATACCGACTTTGTAATTGAAGAAAATGACTTCTTTGCTGCTTCAAGCTCTAATACAGATGATGGAAGAACAAACATTATGAAGTATGATGGAATCGATACAGGAAGCAGCACCATACTGTTTGATGATGAGTCTGGATCAACAATAACAGCTGCTTATTTGCCTTCTTCAACTGCAGGAGTATTGGGAGAAGGAAGCTTTTCTATAAGCGGAGATTCTTTTAATTTTTTCATTTCAGATGCTTCTGGAAATCCAATAGCTGTTGACCTTACAGGAGACAACAGCTTTGGAGATGAGGCAAATATAGTTACAAGAGGAGGAGGAATCCTGGATTTAGGCTCTTCATTGACTCCAGCTTCTCCTTTGACAATTACTCTGACAACTTTAAAGAAAAATATAAGAGAGAGAAGCAGTGATGAATCTGTTAGCATTGTGTTTACCTCAAATGCTGTCCTTGATGTTGATATTCCTTCCCAGTCTGCAATAAAGCTTGGAAAGGCTGACTCCAGCACAGACATGGGCTTGACAGAGTATGGAGCTTTGTTTATTAAAGAGGATGCCGGCAACAACAATGACTTAATCATTGAGTATCCCCACAAGCAAAGGCAGCCTGTTGTTAACATTCTTGGATAGGGTCAAGCCAAGCAAGGTGCCAATGCTGCCAAGCGGCGTGCTCAAATGGTGAAGCAATTGCGAGAGTTCCTCGAATGCGAAAAAGAAATGAAGAAGCGAACAGAGCGCAGCATTGGCACTTAAGTTGGCAGCACCCTTGGATAGAAACATTGTTATAGTTGAAATAACAGTATATAATTACAGTGATATGAAATGAGCAATAAAACGTGTTATTTTCTTCCCCCTGAATATGATTACTTGTTATTTTTAAGGGCTGAGCATGGAGAATTTCTTGGCTATGCTATGACACCTGAAGAAGAAAAAAGAATAAGGAAACATACGGAAAGGCAGGAGCTTGCCGATATTTTTGACTTTGATGGAATTGAAGAAGAATTCGGCCTTAGAGGAAGGGTTTTTTATTTGGATAATGGAAATATATATGTTCTTCCAGAAAAAGAGGCAGAAAGATACAATATAAAAGTAGCAGAACTGATTGAACATCAAAAAACTGTTGTAGATAGTTTGGTGTCCAAAATACTTGAGTTAAGGAACGGTGTCGGAAAAACACAGTAATGCTCCTGCAATCTACCCTATTTCTGCATCTTTTGCAGAGTTTTGCTGTAGAACCTGGGTTCTAGGGTTTTGACCCCTCGAACTTGTTTTGCGAAATTTGTCGGCATAATTCCTTTTTTTAGTGCATAATGCCAGAATAAAATTCTGATTTTGGGATAATGCCAAAATAAGCCAGTTTTTTGAAAAAGGAAAATTCGGAATAATTCCGAATAATAAAAAAACTAAAGTTTTTTGTCAGAAAATGAGCCAAAAGGCCATGGTTTAGTGTTGATTTTTGTTTTTAATGCATTATAAGCAGTATATATAAAAATAACAAAAACCTTTAAGCAGAGTGCAAAGTATTTTGTTTATTTTTTATTGTTTTTTTATTTTTATCAAACAGAGAAAAAAACAATAAAATAACTGAACTAAAATCTTTAAGCAAAAACAAAAAACTACTTTTGAAACTTTTTTCCTTGTCGGCAGAATACCAAAAGCTTTTAAATAAAATCCCAGAAGAAGTATATACCATATATGTGTTTGTGGAGGTGATTAAATTCAAAACCGCAAAAATCATATTGACGGATGTGCAGCCTAGCTTAAATCCAAGTACTGACGAATTGGCAAATGTTGTTCTGTCAAGAATCGGCTTAATGCCAAGAAAAAAAGGCTCTACCGATAAGATGTACCGGGTTATGGTAGAGATGTACGAGAGAAGCAAGCAGGCTTACAGACAGAAAAAGCCGGAATTGGCTGTAATGACAGTTGAGCAGATGGGATATTATGCTGGGATTACAAGGCAGACAATGTATGACTACTTAAAGCGATGGACAGATATCAGCCTGATCGTAAAAACAAGCTATATCAGCGAAGGAAAGGTTGTTATCGGGTATAAGCTGAGTGGAAACACATTGGAAATGGCCTTTGAGAAGGCTATTCTAGCCATTAAAAACAACATGGATGAAACACAGAAGCTGATCAGGGAGTTGCAGAGAACCATTAAAAACGAGAAGATTGCAGAAACCCAGCAGCAGAACCAGCAGGAAAAGCAAGAAAATATAGTAGAAGCTTAAAGTTTTTTGTTTTTATTCTTTTATTTTCTTATTTTGCCTGATAGCTGTAAGTATTTTTTCTTTTTTGATTCTGTAAAATTCAATTATACTGTCGATATTATTTTTTATGTAATGTATATATAATCCCGACAACAAATAGATAAAATAATAAAAAGCAAATAGGAAAGATAATGAAACGAAAACATTCAGAAATGAGTAGGTAAAATGCCAAAATTAAGGCAAAAAAGTGAGTGGTCAGCAGAAAGCATATGTAAAATATATAAAAACAGGAAAAAAAGCAGCAAAAAGTGAGTGGTTCATTCCCACTCAATTGTGGACGGAGGCTTCTGGCTGACATCATAAACAACGCGATTTATGCCTTTGACTTCATTTATTATCCTGTTTGCAATTGCTGTTAAGTCTTCTTTCTTAAACTCAAACCAATCAGAAGTCATAAAATCATTTGTTGTCACAGCCCTCAAGCCAATAATGCCTTCATAAGTGCCAGCATCACCCATAACACCGACAGACTGAGCATTTGGCAGAACAGCAAATGCCTGGCTGATGTCATAATAAAGCCCTCTTGCCTTTAATTCTTCAATAAATATAGTGTCTGCTTCTCTTAAAAGTCTAAGCTTTTCAGGGGATACCTCTCCTAAAATCCTTACAGCCAAACCTGGGCCTGGAAAAGGGTGTCTCCAGACGATTTCCTTTGGCAAGCCAAGCCTATGCTCTGCAATCTTCCTAACCTCATCTTTAAACAATTCCCTAAAAGGCTCAACAATCTCTAAATCCATTTTCTCTGGCAATCCCCCTACATTATGGTGCCTTTTTATCTTTGAAGACGAGCCGTAGACTGGAACACTTTCAATAACATCTGGATAAAGCGTGCCCTGCAAAAGATATTCTGCTCCAAATTGTTTTGCCTCTTCATCAAAAACAGCGATGAACTCATGGCCTATTATCCTTCTTTTTTCATCCGGATCTGTAACGCCTCTTAATTTTGCAAGAAATCTCTCGCTTGCATCAACAAACAACACATTGATGTTAAAGCCATCTAAACTTCTTCTAACTTCTTCTGCTTCATCTTTTCTTAACAGCCCATTGTCAACAAAAATAGGGTAGAAGTTTTCTGTTATTTGCGAAAGCAACACAGCTGCCGTTGTAGAATCAACTCCTCCGCTTATCCCGCCAACGCCAACTTTTCCTTTTACTTGCTCTCTTGTTTTTTCTATAATTGCATCAATATACTTCTCTGGGTCCCATGTTCTTCCTGCATTGCATATCTTCAAAAAATTATCTAATATCTGTCTTCCATATTCTGTATGGTCTACCTCAGGATGAAACTGAACAGCATAAATATTGCCTCTTTGCATTGCTGCAATATGGCCGCCGCTGGAAACTGCAATGACATCAAAACCTTGCGGGGCCTCTTCAACTATATCGCCGTGGCTCATCCTTACTGTTGACTCCGTTGGCACTCCTTTGAACAAAAGGCTTTCCTTTCCCAACATAACTTTTGTATCTCCATATTCCCTTTCATTTGTTGGCACAACAGTGCCTCCTAAAAGGAAGGCTATTGACTGCTGGCCATAGCAAATTCCAAGCGTTGGGATATTTGACTCTAAAATTCTTTTTGGATAAAGCGGGGCCCCTTTATCATAAACACTAAACGGCCCTCCAGAGATTATTCTTCCTTCTAGATCACTTCTTGCTGGACTTAATTTATCAAAAGGAACAATGGCTGCATAAACGCCTAATTCTCTAACTCTTCTTGCAATATTTTGCGTTAGCTGGCTTCCGCAATCAACTATTTCAATCATGTTTTTGGAATTCTATTTAATTATAAAAATATTTCCATCTTATTTAGAAGCAATGTCCTATATTAGTGACTAAAAGAACATCTCCAATGGCTTGTTCTCAAGCTGCAATGAAATATGAGAGGATATTTTCACAACCTGCTCAACTGCCTGCTTCTGCCTGAAGCTGTCTTCAAGCTTAAAAAGAACTTTGCCTTCAACAACATCTCTTGTCATTCTTACTCCCTTGTCAAGCATTGATGTTATTATTTCCCTTATCTGGAACAAAGGAACAGAAGACTTTTTGGATATATCCTCCAAACTTAAAAATCCGTTTTCAAACATGTACAAAGCCATAAATACCTTCTGCTCAAAATAGCCAAGGTCAATATTATACCTGCTCTGCATGGCAAACTGCTTAATCATCATGGAAAGTTCATCAAGCCTGGAGGCAACCTTCTCTATTTTGTTATCAATCTCCTCAAGCTTTGCATCGTGGACCTGAAGTTCTGTTGTGCTTTCGTTTATGGCAAGAAGATGCTCATCAAATTCTTCCTTTACAGCTGCAAAGGAAAGCTTTAGGCTTTTGTCAAGTAATGTTACTTGCTGAGAAAAATCTCTATCCCTCTTTAAAACACTCTTCAATCTTACACCCCCGGCTAAAATAGAAAGCCCCATATTTATAAAGATTGTTGTGTTGCAAAAATATGTGTTTGAAAATATAATTTCTGCAGAATATTAGCAAAAATATAAAAATAATACTGGAATGTTGCTTATAATGATAGGTTCCAAGTCAAGGCTGGCAATCGAGCTCTCAAAATTAAAGGTATTTGAAGATCCAAACATAAAGGAAGAGCAATATCCTACTGATTCAGAGATAGCTGCAGAAGTTTTGTGGAATGCCTACATGAATGATGACATTGAGGGAAAGGTGATTGCTGATTTAGGCAGCGGAACAGGGATTTTGGGGATTGGATGTCTGCTGCTTGGAGCGGAATTGGTTTATTTTGTTGAAAAAGATGAAAAGGCAATGGAGATTGCAAAGGAGAATTTAGAAAATGCAGGAGCAGACAAGAAAAAAGCTGTGTTTGTTGAAAAAGACATTAAAGACTTTGATGAAAATGTAGATGTTGTTGTTGAAAATCCACCATTTGGAACAAAACAAAGGCATGCAGACAGGGCTTTTCTGGAGAAAGCTTTTAATATCAGCAAAGTTATTTATACAATGCACAAGGCAACAAGCCAAAGCTTCATTGAAAAGATAGGCAAAGACAATAAGTTTGAAGTAACGCATTACACAGAGCATGATCTGCCGATAAAGGCTTCGCAGCTGTTTCATAAAAGAAAAATACACAGGATAAAAGTTGGGTGCTGGAGGATGGAAAAATCAAAAGAATAATTTTGTTTTTTGTCATTGGACTGCTTTGCATAAGCTTGGCAAGTGCAAAGTTTACAAAAAAAGACAGGGTTTATGAAAACATGCCTAAGCTTTACCTTACAGGGGAAAATAAAGGGTATTTAGTAAAGATTGTAGTGGTTTCTGACCCGACCAGAGAGGTTGTTTTTAGTGTTAACGGGGAGCATTCAAAAGCCCTGAAAGAAGATGAAAGCTTCAGGTTTTCAGACGGAAGCGAGATAATCCCTACTACAATAATAATTGATGAGAATGGTGCTGATTATGTTGAGTATTATTTCTATGGATATGAAGGGAAAAACCTTAATTTAAATGAAATAGAGAAAGAGATTGTTAATGATAGATCAGAGCCGGAAAAACAAGAAAATATAACTGCGCAGCCAGAACCTGTAGAGAACATATCTGCTGAAATCCAAGAACAACAAAAGCCAGAAAGTTTCTTTGAAAAAATAATAAACTGGCTTAGGAGCTTACTAAGCTAAAAGATCTTTATAAACAAGCATGTCATTTTGCTTAGGCCCTGTGCCGAACATGATAAATTCCCTTCTTAATAAATCTTGAAGCCTATCAAGATACCTTTGTGCATTTTTGGTTAATTGTCCATCAATACTAAATTCAGTCCAAGACTCTAATTCTTCCAACACCGGCTCTGCTCTTTGCAGAGTAAACCTATTGTCAAAGCTAACATCCCATTCAGAATAAACTTTTCCATTAATTTTATATGCAGTAACTATCCTGACTTTTTCGTTTCTTTTTCCTAATTCATTTAACCTGTCTCCACAAGTGCCGACCAAATAATCAATGTTTGCATTTCTTATTGCTTCCTTTGCAGCAACAGCATCAAACCAACCAAGTTCCCTGTCTTTTCCTGTTGTTGTGCCTCTTTCCTGCCATAGCTCTCTTAATTCTGTTTCTAAATTCTTATCCATGCGGGAAACAAATGGCCTGTCGCCTGTTCCAACGCTGCTTACATACAATTTGAAAACGCCTAAGACATAATCTGGCCTTCCAGGAGCTTTTGCAGGGTTTGAAGAGGTTATTCCTGGATACATTCCTACATCAACATCCAATAAGGTTCCTTGCGCGCCTTCTCCAATTCTATAAGCTTTTCCATATTTTTTTATGGCATCTTGCTCAAGTATAATAAATTCTTTCAGAAATTCCCTTTCAGTGTCATAACTTGCTACAAAATTATCTATATTTGTGCCGGGCATCCCATTTGGAAATCTTTTTTCCCTTAGCACAGCTGCCAATGCTTCTGCATCTAAAAATTCCACAAACCTAATGCCAACTCTTCCAAATTTATCAACAGCTGTCTGTTTAATTCCGCTTCCTGTTGATGTATGCCTTGCTTTATTAAAATCAGCTTGGTCTTCAGCAGTATGGTAATCAAAAGTGATATGCGCTTTTGAAGCTATGCCTAAATTTTGGCTGGAAACATTCACTCCTCTTCCCCTTAACTCTTGGATTTCTTTCATCAATTTTCTTGGATCAAGGTAAACACCATCCCCAATAAGGTTAAATGCTTCTTGTGTCGTGATTCCGCTTGGGACTAGATGCAGCTTATACATCTCTCCATTGTCCTCGACAATAGTATGGCCAGCATTAGCTCCTCCCTGCCAGCGCTGCACTAGAATTGGCTTATTGTCATAACTTCTTTTTACTTTCTCGGCAGCATGCTTCACCAGCCAATGGATTATCTTTCCCTTGCCTTCATCCCCGTTTTGCCCGCCTATAATTGCTATGTACATTTTATTTTTTTATTTTTTTTCCTCTATGCTATGTGTTGTGCTTACTACCTGGCTTGTGTTGGGTGAATTCAGCTCAATTACTGCTTTTTCCCTAAATTCTGGCAAATCCATACCGCCCTCATTTACAAACGCAGCTTTTATTCTTATCAAATCAGCCTTAAGTGTTGGCTTTAGCCTTCCCTCATAAAGAACAGTTCCCTCTGCGCCTTCTGTGAAAAAAGTTTTTTTGCTTGTATGTCCGTATCTGTCTAAGTTTTGAGCTCTCGCTGAACCTTCCCCAAAAGTAACCACTCTTTTCATTTTAGTTTCATCAGTTGTTATTGTTCCGTCTTCGTCTAATTTCTCTCCGGCAGCTTCGTAAAACCTGTTTAAATAACCGCCCAACATAACAGCATCTGCATGTGTTAAGGCAATAATCATGTCTCTGGCTCCAGTAATCCCACCATCAGAAATCAAAGGAACATATCTTTGCTTTTCTTTTTCATAATACTCCCTTGCTTTTGCAGCTTCCATCAAAGCTGTCATTGGGGCTCGTCCTGTTGCTTTCTCCCTTTGTGTTGTGCAGATTGAGCCGGAAGACATTCCTACTTTAACAATATCTGCTCCTTTTTGCATCAAGTATAATGCTCCTTCATAGGTTACTATATTTCCTGCACATAATGGCACACCTATTTTCATTTTTTTATATTCACTAATAACATCCCCTACCCATTCACTATAAGCATCAGAAGTGTCAATAACAATTAGATCCACTCCAGCAGCAACATTTCCCTTCACCCTTTCCTGCCAGCCTGGATGTGTAGAGATAGCAGCTCCAACTGGTATTTTTTTAACATCTTTTTTGAAAGCCAGCTTAACCAATCGTTTTTGATTGTCCAGAACAACCAAGTAGTTTGCTTTTTTCTCTGCAAGAAGTTCTTTTGCCTGCTCTATTGTGATATCAGGCAAAGCACAATAAGGAATTTCACCATTTTCAAAAGTAATCATGACAGAAGTTACATTGTCTGTTATGCTCGAGCTCACAGTTAGATAATGCCCGTGATCAAATAAGCCAAGGAAGTAATTGTTTCTATCAACAATTGGTATTTTTGAATGCCCGTGTGTATTAACTTCCCTTAAGACTTCTTCTATTGTTTTTGTCTCTCTTACTGTTATCGGATCCTCAACAAAACCCATCTCATATTCTTTAATCTTTCTTACAATGCTCTGCTGCTCTTCAATAGATAAGCCAGCCGGCAAAATGCCGATGCCTCCTTCCTTGCCAAGAGCCAAAGCCATTTCATAGCCTGTAACAGACCTCATAGCCGCACTTAAGATGGGTATTTTAAGAGTTAAAGAATCTGCAAGCCTTGTTTCCAAGTTAATATCAGGAATATTACATTTTTTTGTTGTAAGGCTTGGAAGAAGGCTGTATTCGCCAAAAGTTCTTCCTGGTTCTTGTATTACTGTTGCCATATCACCACATCAGATTAAATTTGTGAAAATAGCCTTTAATATAAATGTTATTATTTTAAGATAGTATAATAATTCATATCTTAAACAAACCCAAAGCTTTATAAAGCAGCCATTTCTACAACAGCTAAAATGGAAGTCAAGGTTCTGGAAGAAAGCAAAACAAAGCTTGTATTTGAGCTTCATGGGGAAGACACCACACTTTGCAATGCCCTTACCAATGAGCTTTACAATGACGAGAGTGTAAAAACAGCTACATATAATGTAAACCATCCGTTCATCGGAGTACCTAAAATCATTGTTGAAACATCAAAAAAATCCCCAAGGGAAGCATTGGCAGATGCATTAAAGAGGCTTAAGAAAGAGAATGATAAGTTTCTGAAGTCTTTTCAGAAGGAAATAAAGAGCTAAAATAAATGTAGCTAAGGAAATATTTATATATTATAATTTCTGGTTATTATAGAAAGAGGTGCTAAATGATTAGAGTTGCTATAAACGGCTTTGGAAGAATAGGAAGGATGGTTTTCAAGGCTGGGGTTGATGATCCTCAAATAGAGTTTGTCGCTGTAAATGACTTGGGAGACACTGCTTCTTTGGCTTACTTATTAAAGCATGACTCTGTCCATGGAAGATATGAAAAAGAAGTCAAGGCAGACAAAGGAAAGCTTATTGTTGACGGAAAAGAAATCATTGTCTGCTCTGAAAGAGACCCTGAAAATTTGCCATGGAAAAAACTGAAGATAGATATTGTTGTTGAAAGCACAGGATTTTTCCTTACAAAAGAGCTG
Organism: uncultured Methanosarcinales archaeon; assembly: GCA_964459835.1. Taxonomy (GTDB): domain Archaea; phylum Nanobdellota; class Nanobdellia; order Woesearchaeales; family UBA12501; genus CAYWPA01. Next base: position 72,268 of record CAYWPA010000002.1, on the reverse strand, counting down.
GCTTCAAAGCATATTAAGGCCGGAGCAAAAAAAGTTTTGGTTTCTGCGCCTTGCAAAGGCCCTGACAAGGTAAAAACAATTGTCAAAGGAGTTAATGAGGAAGATATTAAGCCTAATGATTTGATAATTTCAAATGCATCATGCACCACAAACTGCCTGGCGCCTGTGGTAAAAGTTCTGAATGATAATTTTGGCATTGAGCACGGATTTTTAACAACAGTCCACAGCTATACAGCAGACCAGAATTTAGTAGATGCTCCGCACAAGGATTTTAGAAGGGGAAGGAGCGCTGCTGCAAACATAGTTCCTACAACAACAGGAGCTGCAAAGGCTGTGACAGAAACAATCCCTGGATTAAATGGAAAGCTTAATGGAATTGCAATTAGAGTCCCTACACCTGACGGAAGCATAAGCGATTTTGTATGCAGGGTTAAAAAGAAGACCACAATAGAAGAGATAAATGCTTTGTTCAAAAATGTGGCAGAGTATCATCTTAAAGGTGTTCTTGAGTATTCAGAAGAAGAGCTTGTTTCAACAGACATAATTGGAAACAGGAATTCTGCAATATTTGATGCCTCAATGACAGATGTGATTGACGGCAATCTGATAAAAGTTCTTGCATGGTATGACAATGAGTGGGGGTATTCGTGCAGAATGATTGATATTGTAAAGATAATGGGAAAAAGTATATAAATAACCGTTTATCATTTTTCTTTATGTACAGGAAGCTTGAGGATATGGATTTAGATGGAAAACGAGTTCTAATAAGGGTTGATTTTAATGTTCCTCTCGACGACAACAATAAAGTAGAGGATGATTACAGGATAAGGAAGACGCTGCCTACTATAAAACATATTCTTTCAAAAAAAACAAAAGTAATTCTGATGAGCCATCTAGGCAGGCCCAAAGGGGGGATTGATGAGAACATTAAGCTTGACAATGTTGCAGAAAGGCTTTCTGAGCTGCTTGGGAAGAAAGTAAAGAAGATTGAAGGCATCATAGGCATTGATGTAAGGGAAGAGCTTGAAAAAATGCAGTTTGGAGACATAGTTATGCTTGAAAACTTAAGGTTTGATAAGAGAGAGGAAGCCAATGATGAATATTTTGCAAGGGAGCTTGCAAGCTACGGAGATATTTATGTCAATGAGGCATTCAGCGTATGCCACAGGAAGCATGCATCAGTTCATGCAATAACAAGATTCATAGAAGGCTGCGCAGGATATTTGCTTGACAAGGAGATTACAACAATAAAAGAAGCTATGGAATCCCCTAAACATCCTTTTGTTGCAATAGTAGGGGGAGCAAAGCTGGAAACAAAAATCCCCATGATTGAGCATCTGCTTGACAAAGTTGACAAAATACTCCTAGGAGGAGGAATGATTTTTACTTTTTTTAAGGCACAGGGGTTTGAGGTTGGGAAAAGCATCGTTGACAAAGGAAACATAAAAAAAGCAAAGGAAATAATTGAAAAAGGCGGGGATAAAATAGTATTTCCAGAAGATATTATTGTTGCCAAGGAAGCAAGTGAAAAAGCACAGGAAAAAATGACAGCGATGATAAACATCAAGCCTGATGATATGGGATTGGATATCGGGCCTGGAACTATTTTCAGCTTCCAGCAGGAGCTTGACAAGGCAAAAACAATAATCTGGAACGGGCCTTTGGGAATGTATGAAATAAAGAAGTTTGCAGAAGGAAGCAGCCAGATAGCAGAATATATTGCAAAGCTAAATGCAGTAAAGATTATAGGAGGAGGAGATACTGCTGATATTATAAGGGATTTAGGGCTGGAAGAAAAGATGACACATGTTTCTACAGGAGGAGGAGCTTCTTTGGCAATGTTTTCAGGAGAAGAGCTTCCTGCTATTGCTGCTTTAGAGGAAAATTATAAGAAATTCAATTAGAAATACAGTTATTCATAATATAAATAAAAAAATAATAACAAAATTGTTTAATCAAAAACTACATAATTTTATTGCACAAAAACAAAATTTAAATAAAGGGGCAGGATAAATTCTTTAATGAAAATTCTTTCTTTGCCAAAAGATGATAGGCCCAGGGAAAGGCTTGAAAAAAATGGGGCAGCTGCATTAAGTAATGCTGAGCTGCTTGCGATTATTCTAAGAACTGGCAGCAAAACAGAAAACATTATTGAGATTTCTTCAAAAATTCTTAAAAAATATGACCTTAAAAAACTTTCAAGAATAAGGGTAAATGCTATAAAAAAAGAAACAGGCATTGGGCAGGCAAAGGCCTGCCAGATCATAGCATGTTTTGAGCTTGCACGAAGGCTTAAAAATTGCAGCAGCAGAAATTTGCCGATAATAAGTTCTGCAAAAGATGTTGTTGATATTGTTCAGGATGAGCTTTCCTGCCTGAATAAGGAGCATCTTTTGGGCATATATATCGATGCAAGAAAAAGAATGCTTAAAAAAGAAATTATTTTTGTCGGCAGCCTTGATTCAAATATCATACACCCAAGAGAAGTATTTAATATTGCCATAAATGAAAATGCAGCTGCTGTTATTCTTGTACATAATCATCCTTCGAATGACCCTGAGCCTAGCGATGAGGACATTGAAGCAACAAAACAGATTGTTGAAGCTGGAAAAATAATGGGCATAGAAGTTCTTGATCACATTATCGTTACAGATAAAAAATATTTCAGCATGATGGAAAAAGGAATACTCTAGCTGGTTTTTATTTCTTTAAAGTATCTTTTATTACATTTGCTTTTAGCGTCAGCTTGTAAAGCCTTCCTGTTTTTTGTTTTGGATTAAGGCAGACAACAAGGCCCTGCCTTCTGAAATCATTTAATACCTTGCTTGTGTGGTTTAGAGAGTAGCCTGATTTTTCTGCTATTTCAGTTGGTGTTTCTTTGTCTCCTATATGAACAAGAATCTCCCTTCTTTGCTTCCCTCTCTTGACCCAGCTTAGCAAAGAAACATCAGCACTTTTCTTTTTCTTAGCCATGCTTTTACCTTAACATAGTCCTAATATTAATATTACTTCAAATCTATAATAAATCTATAACAAAATTTTTAAACTACAAAAACAAAAGTTAGCCATGGTTCAAAAAGTAAGGCTTGCTGAGTTTTATAGTCTAAAGAAAGCAGAGGAGTTTATCAATGAGTTTTTAAAAGGCCTGGACTATGGTGCTGAGGTTGATATTAAGCCTGTTTGTTTAGGTGGTATAAAAGTAAAGTACTTTGTATGCATTAAATACAATACTGCGAAAGCTTTTTAAATTAATAAAGCCAATTAAAAGCTATGGAAGCTAAAAATGCCATTATTGCTGTTTTATGCTTTGTAATTGCAATGCTTCTTATTTTTCTGATTCCGCCAATGATCACAGGAAACTATATCTATACATCAACAGGCACAAGAGGATCAGCAATGTATTCTACAGGACAGCTTAACTATGTTGAGTCCATTCCTGAACAAGATGTAAGATACGACAGCAAGAGAAACGATCTTTATGTTGATGGAGTGAAGTGCCCTACAGAAGCAAAATATGGGACAGCAAGCTGTGAAAAGCCGTGCAGCGCAGGAGACTTCAGGTGCAATGGAGTGGTGCAGGAATACTGCCAGGGTGGATTATGGGTTACAACACAGAGATGTGCAAATGGATGTTTTGAATGAGAATGCAAAAGGCCTGTTGACTGCACAGAAGAGGATTTCAGCTGCTACCCTTCATATGGAGCAATGTATCTGAGAAAATGTGTTGCAGGAACATGGAAGGATGTAAAAAGATGCAAGGGAGAATGCTCAAATGGCGTATGCAAAGATATGCTTGCTGACAGGACATGCACAGATACTGATTCCGGAATGACTTATGAAAAAAAAGGGTTTATTGCAGGAACAGATGAGCACGGAGAAAGCTTTAGCTTTGCTGATAAATGCGCAAGCAGCGATGAGCTATTAGAATATGGATGCTTTGGAAAAGTAAAGGCTTCCAACAGGATTGCCTGTGAGAACGGCTGCTTTGATGGAGCATGCATGCCTAAAGAAAAGGCAGAAGAAGTTTCACAAGTTGAGCCTATGAGAGAATCTCCTCAAGTCGTTTCACAGCCACCTAAGAAATTGTCATGGTGGAATAAATTAATGTTAATAAGATTTTCTTTTAATCTAGGTAATTGATTTCTTTGATATTCCCGTATTTCCACTTAGAATGGCCCCATTGGATAAGCAGATCAACGCCCATCCTTTCAACCTCTAATGGCAAATCACATGCCCCAAAGCATGACCCGGCCCATATTATGACTTTTGCCTTTGTTTTTTCTTCTATAGCATCAGCTATTTTCTTTGCCTCAGGCTTCAAGCCGTCAGGCAGCTGAATGCAGACTTTCTTTGCATCTGCTTTCCTTATTTCCTCAACAGCTTTATCTAGCTCTAAGTTGAACCTCATTTTAAGAAGGAAAATTAAGGTGTTTTTAAGGGTTGTGGTTATTGTGATTGATGTTTGCTTCCTTGCCTGTCTCGTGGTGGAATTCTTAAATCGTCTGGAGGCATCACTTCAACCCATAGTGAGCAACCGATATAAGCACATGCATTAACTATTTCATAATCTCCTCTTACAACAAATTTCCCATTTTTTCTATAAACTTCAATAGGCCATATTGTATTTCCATTCAAAAGGCTAAACACATATGACTTGATTGATCCAATATCTAAAGTTGGTTTTTGTTCCTCTGGGATCATACCGGCAAAAGCATCATCCAAAGTCTCTTTAGGAAGTATCAATTGATCTCTTCCTGCGATATCATCAACAGATATAAATTGTAACTTTCCCATGCCTTCCGTCTCCTCCATCTTACATATCCTCCAATTCTCTGAATTCCTCGCTATTCATTAATGTTTCGAAAATATCCCTTTTGTTGTACAATTCTTCCAGCATATCAAATTCATCCATTCTTCTCACCTTTTATTATTTATGTAAAGCTGAATCGTTTCAAGAATTTCTTCCTGCAGAATCCTGAACTCTTCGTCCATCTCCCTTTCATCATTCCTTCTTATGCTTATCATTATGACCACCCTTTAAATGTTATTACTCTCTAGTGAGTATTCCTATATATAAATGTTTCGGTTTTTATGATTTTAATTATTTTCTATATAGAAAATAAATAAGAGATATATTTCTTGTTTTTATGGCACACTTTTTGAAGCTTTAAAATGTTAAGTGTTTTTTCATATTTTTAAAAGAGCTTACAATTATGTCTGCTCTTTTAAGCTGCTTTTTTCTTTGAGTTGTTGTTATTGCTATGCATTTCAAACCGGCTTTCTTTGCTGACATTACTCCTGCAGCAGAGTCTTCTATCACAATTATATGCTTTTTTGGAATTTTTAGCTTCTTGATTGCTATTCTATAGACTCCGGGATTTGGCTTTGAGCTTTTGAATTCCTCGCCCGTAACAAACGCATCAAAATAGCTTTTCAAGCCCAGCATTTTAATGACTTTGTTCACAACCATTCGCTTTGTTCCTGTTGCCAGACATAATTTTAAATTATTTCTTTTTAGGAACTTAATGCATTCTTTTGCGCCCGGAATTGGTTTGCAGTATTTTTTGAGATGCTTCATCTGATAGTCTCTTCTCTTTTTCTCTATGGCTTCTATTGCTTTGTCTGATAATTCCTTTTCAAACTTTTCTTTCAGAAATAATTTTGTTTTCTTGCCAACCATATCTGGAAAATCCTTGCTCTTTAGAATTATGCCTTTTGCTTTTAGCAATGTTTTAAGGCTTTCAAATTTGGCTTTTTCAGAATCGACTATAACTCCGTCAAAGTCCAGTATGGCTGCTTTTATACCCATATTAATCCAATAGATGATGTAGAATAAAAATTTATCGGAAACGCTTTGCAATATGGATTGGTGTCATAATATAGTCTATATCAACATGATAAACTATGTCTGCAAAATCCTTTGTTGGCTCTACAAATCTTTTGTAATCTGGCTGTATTGTGTGGAAAAGCTTAAGGGCTTCTTCAAGTGTGTATCCTCTTTCATTCACGTCTCTTGTAATTCTGCTTTTAATTTGTGTTTCATTCGGCGCATCAAGAAAAAATGACAAGTTATAAAGTTCTCGTAATTCAGGATATAACGCTGTTACGCCTTCGGCAATGATAATCTTCTTTGGGCAGAATCAGCCTTTTTTCTTCTTCAGCTTCTCTTTAATCTTCCTTGCCTTTTCCCCGAACTTTTTCCCTATCTTTATTCCCAAAGGCTCTTCCTGTTCATACAGTTTTTCTTCCATTCTTGCAATATCTTCCCTATACTCTTTCTCTCCCTGCTGCCTCATCTTTTTTTCCTGGACATATTTCTCTATCTGCTTCTGGACCTTGCCTACCTTCTTCTGCGCAGTTTCCTTTGCCTTCTTCAGCCTTTCTTCAAACATTAAGCTTACATCCCACATAACCATATTGATATCTTTTATCCTATTAGCATACTTCTGCAGGAACACCAAGCTTTCAAGAACAGTTTTCGGGGGAACAGGAACTTCCTCATCCGGGTATCCTATCACAACAATGCCTTCTGGCCTTCCTCTTTCAGGAATTCCAAGCGCACTGCTCATCATTCTCTCGTCAAAAGCAGCGACAAAGCAGCTTGCCAATCCTTGCGCAGCTGCTGCAAGCATCATATTTTCTGCTGCCATTGCACAGTCCTGCACAACATATTTTTCTCCTGCTTTCCCATAATGCTGCTCGTGCTTTTCTGGATTAGAAACAATTGCAATCATCATAGGGGCTGCTGCAATCCATAGCTGCTGAAGGCATGCTTCTGCAACCTTGTCTTTAGCACCTTGGTCATTGATTATGATAAACTTCCATGCCTGCAGGTTTCCTGCAGTAGGGGCATATCTTCCGGCTTCAAGAATACTGATTACCTTGTCCCATTCCACAGGCAGCTCTAGAAATTTCCTTATGCTTCGCCTCTTTTTTATTGCATCCATTATATCCATATTGCGTAAAGAGCACAGTTTGTTTATATAGATTTCTATTGTTCGATTAAGATAAGAAAGACGCCAATGCCGCCAAGCGCCGTGCCAAAACAAAGGAAGCGATTGCGAAACATAATAGGTTACGAGAGCAAAAACCAAATACGAACAGAGCGCGGCATTGGCGCTTAGGTTGACCATGCTTTGTTTTGTGGCAAAATTTTTAAAGCATGTTTCTTACCAAAGCTGTATGAAGTATGCTGATCTTGTAGAGGTGTATGAAAAGCTTGACTCTACTACAAAAAGGCTGGAAAAAACGCATTACATTTCAGAGTTCTTAAAAAAAGTCCCAACAGAAGACCTTCCGCACATAACTTTGCTGCTGCAGGGTAGGATTTTTCCTGCAAGCGATGAAAGAAAAATTGGAGTTGCTTCAAAGATAGTGATAAAGGCAATAAATGTTGCAACAGGATTAAATGCAAATAAAATTGAAACAGAGTGGAAGAAAACAGGGGATTTGGGAGAAGTTGCTGAAAATCTTACAAAAGGCAAATCGCAAAGAACGCTTGCTTCAAAAGAATTAACAGTAAAGAAAGTTTTTGACAATATAAGAAAGCTTGCAGAGCTTGAAGGGGCTGGATCTGTTGATGCAAAAATAAAATTGATTGCTGAGCTGCTTGGCAGCGCTGCTGCCAAAGAGGCAAAGTATATCGTACGCACAATCCTGGAAGATTTGAGAATAGGTGTTGCTGACGGCACTTTAAGGGATGCTATAGTGTGGGCGTTTTTTGAAAAGGAAGTAAATCTAAATTATGATAAGGAGAAAAAATCAATAAACCCTGACAGGGAAAAATACAATGAATATTCAGAGCTTGTTCAGAAAGCGTTTAATGTTTCAAATGACTTTGGTGAGATTGTAATAAAGGCAAAAGAAGGTGCCAAAGCCCTGGGAAAGATTGAGATGAAGATAGGCCGGCCGATAAAAGTCATGCTGTACCAGAAGGCTAACGATATTAAAGATGCTTTTGAAAAAGTAGGGAAGCCTGCTGCACTGGAATTTAAGTATGATGGATTTAGGATTCAAATTCATAAGACAGACAGTAAGATAAAGCTTTTTACAAGAAGGTTTGAAGATGTTACAACCCAGTTTCCTGATGTTGTTGAGAGTGCTAAAAAATACATCGAAGGAAAAGAGTTTATTCTTGACTCAGAGGCTGTTGGCTTTAATCCAAAGACAAAGAAGTATCTTCCTTTCCAGAGCATTTCCCAAAGAATAAAAAGAAAATATGATATTGAAAAAATGGCTGAGAAGTTTCCTGTAGAGGTGAATGTTTTTGATGTTATTGCTTTTAATGGTGAAAGCTATGTGAACAAACCTTTTAAGGAAAGAAGAAAGCTGATAGAGAAAATAATAACAAACAAGGACAAGAAATTAAGGTACGCAAAGCAGCTTGTCACAGATGATGCAAAGAAAGCTGAAAAGTTCTACAAAGAAAGCCTTGCAGAAGGGGAAGAAGGCATTATGGTCAAGAATCTTGAAGGAATCTATAAGCCAGGCTCAAGGGTTGGCTTCGGAGTTAAGGTAAAGCCTGTTATGGAAACATTGGATTTAGTCATTATAAGCGCTGACTGGGGAGAAGGAAAGAGAAAAGGCTGGCTTTCTTCATATACTGTCGCATGCTTTGATCAAGATAATGGAGAATTAGTTGAAGTTGGCAAGGTTTCCACTGGATTAAAAGAGCTGGAAGAGTATGGAGTGAGCTTTCAGGAGATGACAGAAGTGTTAAAGCCATTGATTGTTAAGGAAAAAGGAAAGCATGTTGATGTTAAGCCAAAGATCGTGATTGAAGTCAATTATGAAGAGATACAGAAATCGCCAACCTATACTTCAGGCTTTGCCTTGCGATTTCCGCGTGTAAAGAATTTACGCCTTGATAAGCCAGTCAAGGAGATTGCTACTCTTGCTGAAGTTGAAGAGTTGTATTATTCGCAGAAAAAGAAATGATTACTTTGGCTTTATTGCAATGAACTGCTTTGAGTCTTGTCCAAGCAACTGCATTCCTTTGTTCATGTCAAGAACCTGCGCATTGATGTCTTTCTTAAGCTTTGGAGCGTCAATCTCTGCATTTAAAGATTCAGTTTTGATGAATTTATATCCAGGAGGCAATTGGTCGTACTCATAAAATTCTTTTATACCCATGCTGTCTCCGAAAACCTGAAGCAAAACCCTTGGCTTTATGTTTTCTTTTCCGTAATTCCTTATTACAAACTCAACGCTTTCCAGCTCTGCTGTATTGTCTGTTGTCTGCCTTGTCTTGTAAGAAACTGTTATTACATCTGATGATTCAACGCCTTTTATTTCATAAGCGTCTTCCGGGATAAAAGCCTTCTCCTCTTCAACAACTTCTGGCTCTTGTACAGGAACTTCCCTTACTGGCTGAGGCATTGTCTCAGCTTGTGTAGTCTCCTGCTTTGCGCATGAAACTAGTGCTAACAGAATAAATATCATTGCCAAGATAGTTGTTTTGTTCATTTTAGAGATGGTATTTGTTAAGTGTTTTTAAATTTATTGGAGCACTCTATGTTTAAACCTTTTAGTAGTTATTTTATGAAAAGTTTTATAAACAAATTTGAGATATGTGTTTTGTATGGCAATAGATATTTCAGATTTAAGAGTTAGAATAGACCAAATGACAGCAAACATAATCAGCGGCCTTAAAGACAGGTATAGGTACAAGCTAAATAAAGGTGTCTTTACAGAAGAAGTTACAAATGGAAAAACATGGTTTGATTACAGGCTGTTTACAGAACAAAAAAGAAGAAAAATGAGAATTGATATTGGTGAGAGGATAATTCAGTTTTACAGGGCTATGCTTCCAGAATTTTGTGAGAAAGGAGAAGAGCGAGAAGCATACGGGAAAACAGCAAAGTGCGATGTGAACAATGTAATGCTGTACAATGAAAGGGTAATAGGAATTGGCAGACTGATTGCAGAATCAAAATTACAGCAAAACCAAGAAATGATAAATCTATCCGATGCTGAAATAAGGAAAACATTGGTTTCTCCGGAAAGAGAAAAACAAGTCATAGAGGATGCTGTAAGGCTTGCTGAAAGATATAAGCTGCACAAGCCTGAGTTCATAAGAAAGTTTTTCAGAGGCTTAATTGATTTGACAGTTGATGCTGAAGTGGAATATATAAGAAGAGCAAGATTGGATTGAATACGCCCCCACGAGGAATCGAACCCCGACCTCCTGGACCGCAACCAGGTATTCTATCCATTAGACTATGGGGGCATAAAGAGAATATAACCAAGGCTGTATTTAAGGTTTCTGCTGAAGTTTCATCTCTATTAGATAGTAAAAATAGTAAAGTTTAAATACCAACTCTTTATCCCATCTCTTATGATACCTGGCTTAAGCGCAGAAGTAAACGAGCAAATGGCTAGATATGATGCTGCGCGTGCCCAAGGAACATCTAAGTCAGTAGTAGCTTTAGAGGCATTGGGTGGGCTTAGCAGAATAGTTAAAAAGTCAAGGCCGGAAGAAGTTAAAGTTCTTGAGGCTTATAGAGGAGATTTCTGGAGATATTTTGGAAAACCAAGAGATAGTGTTGAAGTAGAAAGGTGTTTTGAAAAGGCAGGATCAATAGAAACACCAAAATATCCTGAACTTGATTTATTGGTAGGAGAGTATGGATTCTTCCATCTGCACAACAATGCAGATCCTGAAAGCGCACTAGAAACATTTGAAGAAACAATTAAAGTTTTTGAAACAATTGGAAACTTACGCCATGGTCTTAACAAAGAGATGCATGGCAAAAGATCAAGATTCGAGCATGCAGCAAATATGGCTGCATTGAGCATACATTTCACGAGTTGTAATTTTGAGGATATAGTGGTTGCACGTAAACATGCAGATGCATCTTTGGAGGATGCTTTGCAGTCAGAAAATGCTTCCCATATATGGAATGCACAGAAAAGCATTGCAATGACTTATGCTGAACTATTAACTGGTGACTTATCTGCACTTTCACATGAGTATGCTGCCAAAGCCTCTGAAGCAAACAAAGCTTTATGGGAAAATGGCATGAAAAGCGATGTTACGTCTGAAAGAAACATGATAGGGATAACTGCTTTGTACACAACTTATGTTGATGCTGTACTTAGTACATATTATAGAGAAGTTGGAAATAAAAATAGTGAGCAAGAGCATGCAAGAATGGCATTGTATGGATTAAACCTTCTTCATCAAGCTTGCGCAGCAGCCAGCGCTTCTGGAACTGCAAGGGAAATGCTGATGCCAAATGAATTTAAAATTCCTTATGTAGTGGCTTACGGCGACAGAATATCTTGGCATCGTTTGTTTGCTGGGCATCCAGATGAAAAAATAAGAGCAAGAGCGATAGAAGTAAAAAGATTCATAGATACTGGAAGCATTATTTTAAAGGAAGAAAATAAGCCAAGCAGAAAGAAAAAGAATAAAACAGCAAAAAAGCAAAGGAAATAATTTCTAAATCTTAACCTTCTGCCCGAAGAATTTTACAGTATAATCAGCAGCTACGCATATCCCATAGACAAACACAAACCACACAGCAGGAACAATATAAGGCATTTTGAGCACCATCATGATTACAACAACAAACTGGATGAAAAGTAGGGATTTTCCATACACTGTAGGCGGAATGACTTTCTTTTTGCTGCCGATAAAATGCTTTATCCCATACATTATACCAAGGTAAAAGTCCTTAACCATAATCATAAGAATAAAATAAAGAGGAAGTGAATTTTTCATAACAATAGAAGCAACAACAAACAGCATGAATATTTTATCAACAGCGCTGTCATACAACATTCCAAAATGAGTTGGCTTTTCTCTTCTTGCAAAATAGCCATCTAAAATATCAGTTATGCCTGCAAAAACAAGAACAAGTAAAGAAATAATAATGTTTAGCTTGTAGATAGAATAAGCAAAAACAGGCGCAAGCAAAAGCCTTACAGTTGTTAAAATATCTGCCTTTCTCATACCTTGCCTTTCATCCTGGAGAAATTTTCTTTTATATTGTTCGCTACAACATCCCTTTTCTCTTTTATTTTTCCTTTCATCCTGTCGACGTTGTTTTTCATATAAAGATTGTAATGTATGACTATTGCAGGCCCTGCGTAAACAGAGTGCTTTCCGAAGTTCTTTGAGTAAGTCAATGCCCTGCTTCCTATCTTTGCAACCTTTCCAATAGCATAGTTCTTTTTCTTACTTATGGCATCTAAGAACCCGTCTACCCCTTCACTTTCAGAGTAGCATACAGTCCTTCCAAGGCAGAACAGAGTGTGACCGTCGCTTCCTGCTGTCATTCCCTTCCCAAGATCAACACCCCATCTTGTGGACTCCTCATTCATCTTCCTGGACATCATGCCATTAAACATCTCAAAGCAGTCAAGTTTTTTCAGAACATCCCTGCTTATCTCTCCCTTTTCCACCTTTGCCCTTAAGTCCCAATGCCCTATTGAAGAAGGGTGTGCTGCAGAGCTTATGCAGTTATATCCTTCAGCCCTTTCAAGAATTTCTTCTGCAGTCAGCTTTGTGGCCATGTAGGGAGCTCTTGACTTGAAATCCTTTATCTTTTTTTCATAGAACTCCTGCAGCTCTTTCATGCTGTAAAAATAAAATAATATATGCGGGCCCTGTTTTGCAGAAATCTCTATTGCAGGAACAACCATAACGCCTTTCTTATTATTGTATGCCTCTATGCTTCCATTTATTCCGTTGTGATCTGTTATGGCAACCCCTACTCCTTTCTTTGCTGCTTTTTTTATTATATTGGGGACTTTTGTATAAGTGTCAGAATACTTGGTATGAAAGTGCATATCCACGCATGAAAAGTGCTTTGTGAGAAGGTTCAAGTCCGGCTTTTCAAAAAAGATCCTGTCTTGCATAGTATATATCTCTTGCCCTAGGTTTATAAAGCTTTTCTTGCTATAAGGCTCTGTCCAGAATAAAGGTTAGCATCAGTTTTGCGAGGCTCTATAACTGCATATAAAGCTGATAATGGAGAGCTGCCGCCAAATTTAAGAATAGGTTCATTTGAAATAAGGAGAAAGCAAACGATCCCAGCTATTAGACATTTGATTATATTCTTCTTCACATCCAATAGCCCTTTCTTCTGGAAGTTCCCATTCTGTAATTATGTATTCTCCGTTTTCAGGGTCACTACCATAAATCCAACATAAGAGATTATAATACCTCCTTTTATCGGGAGAGTGAATGTCTGAAAATATAGATTCTTCAATATCCGATTCTTCAGATTTTATAAAGAACCAATTGGCCCCATTCAAAAGTGTACTTACTCCATCAGCCTCGTCACTCAAAAGAATTAATGTAGATACTTGATCAGCATTATCTTCAGAATTGCCTGTAGCAGGTAAATCATATATATCAACCATCATGTGACCAACTTCATGATAGAATGCAAAAAACATGCTATTTAGCATTGCCGTTCCCAAGTCATTATCATCTTCAGAATAATCATAAAATACTTTGGCAAAGTAACCCATCAGTTCATAACACATTGTTATTTGTTTAGTATTCGAATCGTAAAACGCATTTTCTTCTCCGCATTCTTCAAAAACAACAAGAATATCATAAGGTAAAGCAAAATTATTATTAAGTTCGTTTGTTACCTCTTCAAATAATTTTGATTCTTTAAGCACTTTTTCTAATTCAATAAAATCTGGGTTTTCTACCGAATCGTATACAACTTTAAAGTCTCCTTTGTCAATAACTTTATCTGGCTGTTGTGATGTTGTTTCTTGTTGTGTTGTTTCTGGAGTGTCAGATGGTTGAGTGGTAGTCGGAGCTTTTGTTGGTGATTCTTGTGACATACAACTGCTTAGAAAAACCATACCAATTAACAAAATTGCCAATAGGGAAATATAATTCAACTTCATACTAACTATTAATATTCTGATATTTTATAAAGCTTTTCTTGCTATTGTAGAAGGGGCCCTTCTTCCGACGGATGGACCGTCCTCTGGCATAAGGCCTGCTTTTTTCATGTTCTCCCTCACTATCCTGGCGCAGCTGTAGGTCGCCAAAATCCCGCTTTTCTTCATTCTTTTGGCAACCTCGTTAAGAAATTCCTCTGTCCATAACTCAGGGTTTTTCGGAGGGGAGAAAGGGTCAAGAAACACTGCATCAAAATCTGTATTTATTTTTTTTATTGTTTCTGTTGCATTGCCAAGAATAATCTTTAAATTTATATTGCCTTTTCTATACTCAAGATTTTTTGCCAGCCCTTTTATCATATTGTAATTTTTAAAAGCTGGATTTAGGTTTTGTAGTTTTTTTAATATTTCTTTATCTTTTTCCAATGAAAAAACAACTAAATTGCATTTTGGATTTGCTTCCAAAACAGCATCTACAGCTGCGCATACATTATAGCCTAAGCCAAAGCCAATGTCTAAAATACTTACTTCATCCTTAAATTCTTTTATCCTGCACGGGCCTATAAACTTCTTGAAAGATTCCTCCATTGCTCCGGAAATGGAACGGTATGGTTCAGAATACTCCAAAGACATTATTGTTGGAGAATTGTCTTTTGTTATTATCTCCTGCATCAGTAGCCACCCAGGCTGAGCTGCCCTTTTCTTTTTCTTTCAGGGACTTTCAGCTTTTCTATATCCTCTCCAACCTGCTTTTTTACCTTTATTGCGACGTTCTTTCCAAGAAGCTGCGCCAAAACAGAAACATCTGCCTTTTTTACATCTCCAATATCTTTTATCTTGTGATTGTAAAGCTTTCTTGCCCTTACCCTTCCAATGCCTTCCAGCCTTAGCAGAGTAAGCAGCTCTTCCCTTACACCATACCTTAGCCTGAATCTTGTTTTCATTATTTCTTTTACTATGCTGTGCATCTTCTGCAGCTTTGCCATCTCCTCGGCAGCATACAGCAGCCATTCAGCCCTTTCAAGCTTCACCCTTATCTCACCTGGCCTTACATCATATTTCTTCAGAAGAAACTCTTCATCATTTTCATCTATCCAGTCATGGAAAAACAAGGCAGTCTTCACAGAATCAAAAAACTCGTCATGCTCAGGATCGTACAAAGAAGGCTCAAGTGTTATTAAATTGCTCTCAAACTTTGTAAACTCGTTTTCAATAGTGTCGTATTCCCTTACTTTTATTCTCAGCAACGGACGCAATTCCAAAGTATATGAGACCATCTGCAAAAAAGAAAATTCATTTACCTGCTTTGAAGAAGACCTTTTCAATGCATTTAAAATATTGTGTGCTGTCAATGGGTCAATGTAAAGCTGCGCAATCCTCTGCCCGAGCAGCGTGGCTTTTAGGCTTTCTTTTCCTATTTCATTTGCAGAAGCAAACTCTTTCTCATCTGCTTCAATAAATTTGTATCCAGAAAGCAGATTTATCATCTTATCTATTATTCCTTCCAATTTTTCAATATCTTCATACTGGTACGCCCAGAAGGTCTTTTTAAAGAAATCAAGAAGCTGCTTTTTTGTCGTTACAAACTCACTTGCAACTAAAGATAAGATATACATTCTCAATACTGGCTCTACTGCCAGCTTAGAGTAAATCTCTTCAGGCTCTCCTTCAATATACCTTTCAACTATCCTTTCCTTCTCGTTTTCCTGGCCTGCTATGCATATTGCCTCTCCGAATGTATCATACTTCGGCCTTCCGGCCCTTCCAGACATCTGCTCGTACTCCAGAACAGGAATCCAGTCTAATCCCCTGTGCCCGTATCTTTTAAGGTCTCTTATTATTGACCTGAATGCAGGCAAATCAACGCCGGCTGCAAGGGTAGGGGTGCAGCAGATAATCTTAATCTTATTTTGCTTGAATGCATCTTCAATCATCTCTTTCTGCTTCTGCACCAATCCAGCATGATGGAATGCTATGCCTTTCTTCACACACCTTGCAAGTCTTTCGCATTGCGATGTCGGCCTTGATAATGCTTTTAGAATTTTATTTGAAAGCTCCTCTGTTTCAGCGCTGCCTTCTTTTATCTTTAAGCTTATGTCTTCAGCAGCTTTTTCTGCAGAGCGCTTTGTATTTAGAAAAACCAAGGCCTGCTTCCCAAGGCTTATTGTATCAAAAGCAAGATTAACAACATCATTGCTAAACTTTTGCTCTATTTGTTTTTTTGCCATTTTTAAGAATAGTGGAAATAGGAATGGGCCCGAGGAGATTTGAACTCCCGACCTCACGATCTATGAACTTCAAGCCTTGGATTGAGAATTTTGGTTCTCAATGCCGTCATCCTCCGTAGAGAATCCCGGCTTAATGTTTATCAGTCGTGTGCTCCACCAGGCTAAGCTACGGGCCCGTTATAGCTAAAACGCCTCCGGCCAGACTCGAACTGGCGACCTTTCGGTTAACAGCCGAATGCTCTACCTGCTAAGCTACGGAGGCATTAAGGAGAAAAGCTTCTAATTTATTTATATAGTTTTCGTAAGGTAGGGTTAAGTCAAGTAGCGTGTCTCATGCCAATGCCGCGCTCTGTTCGCTTATGGAGCAGGATTGAACGCAGTGAAATCCTGCACTAATCTCGGTGTCAATGGACGAAACCGTTGCTTGGCAGCATTGGCACTTAACTTGACAGTATCGTAAAGCAGAAAGATTTAAATAGATTTCTTGCTCAATGGTATTATGGCAGGAAACGAGCTTTGCAAGGATTGTTCAAACTGGGAGAATTTTAAGGAAAAGTGCTTTTTCTATTGGGAAGACAAGAAAGAATGCTCGCAGCACAAACAGCATGTGCTTGCAGAGCCAAAGATAAAGTCAATCAAGCAGGAGTTTGGAGATTCTGTTATTGAAATGCTTGTCAGGATGAAGTAAATATTTTTGTTTAACTATTTCTGTATCAATTCAAAGCCTTTTGGCCTGCCTTTCCCAAGCTTTGCGTACATTATTATGTTGTTGCTCATAGGCATCATAACTTTTGCTTTATAGCTTTTATTGCTGAAAAAAGAGTATAAAGCCCTTATACAGCCTGAATGCGTGACAATAAGCACTTTTTCATATTTTCCCTCAAGCCTTTTAATATGCTTAATAACCCTGTCATAAAGCTGCTTGTAGCTTTCCCCGTTCGGAGCTTTATGGTGTATATTTGTTTTTAATTTTAAATACTCTTTTAGAACATGAGGTATCTTTTTGCCGTCTAAATCCCCAAAATCAATTTCCCTAAGCTCTTTTGCAGCCTTTAGCTTTATGTTTTTGTTTATTTCCTTTTTTGCCAATTCTTTTTTTACTATCTTGGCAGTTTCCACAGCCCTTCCCAAGTCGCTGCTGATTATAACATCAAAACCAACATCAGACAGTTTTTCAGCAATTTTTTTAATATCTTCAACACTTCTTTCCAGCAACGGAGAATCAAGATGCCCCTGCAGCTTTTTTTCTTTATTGAACTCTGTTTTCCCGTGCCTTACTATATAAAATTCAGTCATGCAAAAGCTAAAATATCAAAGATTTATATATTTTGCCGCTTAACCATTAGTTAACTTTATAAAATGATTTCTTTTTTAGCATATCATGGTTCAAATAGCACAAATAATTCAGATAACGCTGTCTGCAATAGCAACAATAATAATCTTGTTTGCAGTGTTTTACAGAATAGTTTTCTTAAGAAATCCAAAAAGAAACACGCCAATAAAAGGCATTGTCTCTCCTGCAAACGGAAAGGTTGCAAGGGTCCTAACGGTTGGTGATAGCAATGTTGAAATAAAGAAAGGCATGCTTGGAAAGATAAATTTACAGACAAAAGATACTATAAAAAAAGGCTACCTGATAAACATAGTAATGAACCCGCTGAATGTGCATTACCAGAGATCTCCGGCGGATGGAAAAGTGCTGAATATCAAATACAATAAAGGAAAGCTGCACAATGCTGTTCTTGGCGCAAGAAATATGAGAGCAGCTCTTGAAAATGAGAACAATGAGATACTCCTGGAAACAAAAAAAGGCAGAATAAAGATAATTCAGATAGCAGGTCTTGTGGCAAACAGGATAGAATGCTTTGCCAGAAAAAACCAAAACATTAAAAAGGGGCAGACTATAGGCATAATAAAGCTGGGAAGCCAGGTAAGCGTAATACTTCCTGACAGTTTCGGAATAAAAGTAAAAGAAGGGGATTACGTGGTGGATGGCGAAACTGTGATTGCGGAATGAACTTCAAAAAACTGCTAAAAAAACAGGATTATGTAACACTGCTTAATGTTATTTCAGGAAGCTTTTCAATATTTTTTTCAGTCCTTCATCTGCTTAACCTTGCAGCAGGATTTATGCTTTTGTCTGTACTGTTTGACTACCTTGACGGAAAGGTTGCAAGAAAAGGCACAACTCATTTGTTCGGAAAGCAGCTTGACTCTCTGGCTGACTTGGTTTCATTTGGCATTTCCCCGGCAGTTTTTGCCTTTATTATAAGCTCCGAAACAATCATGTTCATACCTGTATGGATATTTTTTATTGCATGCGGAGTATTAAGGCTGGCAAGGTTCAATACACTAAACATAAAAGAATACATAGGAATGCCAATTACTTTTAACGGGATAATAATCCCTCTTGTTTATTTTTTGCGCACTCCTGTAACGATCTACCCGATAATTTATTTAATATCTTCGCTGCTGATGATAAGCAATATTAAAATAAAAAAATTGATTTAAGGTGATATGATGCTTCAGGAATTTATTGCCAGCAAACTTGTGCAAAGCGCTTTTTTTGTAGCCATAATACCACAAATAATAAAATCCATTATTGAATCAAAAAGGAACGGCAAGTACCATTGGAGGTATTTGTTTATAGAAGCAGGAATGCCATCAACGCATACTGCTTTTGTTGTTTCAATTGCACTAAGCATTTATCTGATTGAGGGGATGAGCCTGCTGTTTCTTGCTGCAACAGGATTTTCCCTTATCATAATAAGGGATGTTATAGGAGATAAGATTTTTGCAGGAAAGCAGGAAAGCATAATCAATTCAATGTTTAAGAAGCTTGTTCACAGGGAGCCCATAGTGGCAGAATGGAAGCATTTGACAGGGCATACTCTTTTAGAGGTGCTGGCAGGCTTTGCCATTGGCATTATCATTACCCTCGCTGTGCACGGAATAAGGTAATAAAGGCAGAAAAATGAACGAAACAATATTGCTATTGGTACAGGCATTGTATTATATGATGCCGGCGCATTTTGCCAACATGGCGCCTGTTTTTGCCAGGGGAACTTTCAAAAAGCTCGCAAAGCCGATCGACTTTAATGCTGTTTTTATGGGAAAGTCGCTGTTTGGCTCGCATAAAACCTTCAGGGGCCTGTTTGCAGCTGTTATTTTTGGCGTTGTTTTTTTCTACATCCAGGCTCTTCTGTATAATATTGACACTGTTGATTTTTTCAAGAGCATAAGCATAATTGATTATTCGGCAACACCGATAATGTTCGGGCTTTTGATGGGTGCTGGAGCAATTTTCGGAGACTTGGTAAAAAGCTTTTTCAAAAGAAGAATTGGCATAAAGCCAGGAGAAAGATGGATTCCGTTTGACCAGATAGATTATGTTGTCGGAGCTTTGTTTTTTTCCTCATTTATACACAAGCCTTCTGTTATGATAGTGGCTGCAATATTCATAACAAGCTTTGCATCACACATAATAATGAATCATCTTGGATTTTACCTTGGAATAAATAAAAAGAAATGGTAAAAAGTAGAAGTGATAAAAAGTGGTAAAATTAAAAGTAGTAAAATTAGGTGTTGAATTAAAAAGAAAAGCGTTCCATTTGTTTGGAGGGCTGCTGATCATTTATCTTATTTACAATGATTTTCTTAATGTTTCAAGGTTCATAGCCGTAATTGCTGCAGGAGCTGCCCTTTGCTTTTTGTCAAGAGACTTTAACATGCCTTTCATCAGCTGGATTATTGATAATTTTGAAAGGGAGAAAGCAAAGAAAAGCATGCCAGGAAAGGGCTTTTTATACTTCATTTCAGGCTGTTTTATAGCGTATTCCTTGTTTAGCAAGGATATTGCACTTGCCTCAGTGGCAATACTGTCAGTTGGCGATCCTGTGGCCAACATGACAAGGTATCATGCCTCAAAAAACAGCCGCCTTTTAGGCATTGCATTCGCGACAATTGTCTCTGCTGTGGCTGCTATGTTTTTTGTAAACCCAACAGAAGCTTTTGCAGCTGCTTTGCTTGCAATGTCTGTGGAGTCGGTTGAAAAAGATATTGGCCATGACATTTGGTTCATGGATGATAATATTCTTATTCCTGTTGCCGCAGCAATAATGATATTCTTGATAAGGCTATACTAGCTTAAGAAGAAACAGTAATATTGCTATTATTGGAAAAATTGTCCTTTGCAGAATTATCTTCTTAACCATAAAGCGCTTTAGCATCCCTTTATGCTCATCAACAAAAATCGTTCCATGAATAAGCGAGAATAAAAATATCAGGCATGCCTGAATTGTAAACAGCCATGCAACTGTTGAAGAAAGGTAAAATATTACTGCAAGCAAGATATATGCATAATTTGTATTAAGATACTTTATGAAAAACAATGCAATTGCAAGCAGGCCAATGGAAAGAATAATGTTTTCTGTGTCAAAGGCATACATGAACAAGACAATAACTGCAATGTACACTAGCTTCTCAGCAGCGTCAAAATACCTCCTCCCTGGCTTAAGCTCCTCGGGGGAGTTAAAGGCAAGCAGCATGCCCAAATACACTGCTGCATATACAGCCAAAGCCACAAGTATGTACTGTAATAGCTCCATACCTGCTTATCTCTTTCTTTTATTTATAAAATTAACTAGACCGCAATATTTATATATCCCAAAGATAGTTGGATATTATATCCAATTGAATAAGGGTTGAAAATGGGAATGGACAGGCTGCAGTCAAAGGAAATTCATGAGGAATTTATGGAATTCTTCATTCTTAAGAAAAGCGAGTTTCTGGAAGGAACAAGAAACAGCTTTGTGCTTAAGGTAGTTTTTTTGCTGTTTGTCCTGCTGATAGCAAAGGAAGCCTTTAACCCTGAGCCAAATATAGTGCTTACGAATATTTTGCTGCCTTTAGCTGCAGCTTATGTTGTTGTATTTGGGATTTATTACGCTTTAAGATTAATGAACAGAAACATAAAGGCAAAAGGATTTGCTGCTATTGCTTTGTCGGCTTTGATTTTGCTCTCTGCAACATTTGCATTAAGCTTTTGATTAATAAATTTGATGGGGTGTTAGATTGTTACTGAAGGTGATGGGATTATTTGATGCAATGGCTATTTTAGTGCTTCTTTTTTCACCTATTATGCCTATGGGCGCAATGCTTTACGGCTCAGGATATCTTATATCCAAAGGCGGCTTGTTTGCTCTGGCAGGAAATTTTGTCAGCTGGCTTGATGTTATTGCAGGAGTCTATTTGCTGCTGGTTGCCTTCGGCATCGGAAGCACGGTAATAACAGTGTTAGTGTTTATATTCCTGCTGCAGAAAGCGCTGTTCAGCTTTATATAACTATTATTTATGCAGATATAAATATTCATGTAGAAACACTAAGGTTAATGTTCATAATTTCTTTTACGGCTTTCTTAATAACAGTTATGTTTTCATTAAGCTCCTTGTCCTTATTGTAGCTTTGCAGCTTTTTAATATTCTCTTCCACTTTTGCCTTTTTCTCATTCATGTGGCTTACCCTGTAGTTTATCTCGTCAATCTGCTGGAGTATTGTATTGGAATGCAATTTTCTCTTTACATTTACAAGGGCTTTTTCTGCATCAATGTAATCCTTAAGAAAAGCCTCAAGAAACTCCCTGTTTAATGCCTTTGCTGTTTCTACTGTCTTTTCCTTTTTCCTGTCTTTTAGCTCAAGCTGCCCAAGCCCTATATATTTTACGATATCCTGCAGTATCTCAAGTATTTCCAAACTCTTGTCATCCTTTAAGGCTGCAAGAGCATCCTCTGCATAGATTTTTACAAGCTTCTCTTTACCAATGGCCATTTTCTCAAACTTTCTCAAAGCCCTTTCAACTGGGGAGAATGAGCTTATCAGGAAAAGCTCTTTTTCCTTAAGCCTTTTTTCAATTGCTGACTTTTCCCTTTCAACAGTCTCGTAAAGCTTAAACTCTTCCCTTTCCTTAAGCTCCTCAAGGTGCTTTTCCTCTTTTGCAGTGCTTTTGCTTATCTGCTCAAGCTCTGTTTCGTTGTCTTTCAGCATCTGGCTCGCAGCGTCTTTTGCCTCCATTATCTTTTCAATATTTTCAATGCATTCTCTTGCAGAAATTATGGTTTTGTAATTGTTGTTTGTCAGTTCCCTTATTGTCTTGTCAATGTTTATTATGCCTGCAGCAATATAAAAGGATTCTTTTGCAAAGAATTCCTGCAGAACCATAAAGCTCTTTGCAGTGCTTTTGTTCAGGCTGCTCAGCTGCTCTTCAAAATTTGCCAGGAATTCTGACAGTGTTTCATAGCTTATCTTTTGAGGGAATTCAAGGTTGTTCAGGAATATTGTTATGAAGTTTATGTAATTTTCCCTTGCGCCCTGCATCACCTGCTTTGCCCTTTCAGGGATATTTGGATTTCTAAGCTCTGCTGCTCCAAAATCCTTAAGCTTTTTTCTCAGCTCTTCCTTTTCAGCATTTACCTGCTCAAAGTTTTTTATTATTTCCTCCCTTATCTTCTTTGTTTCAGGAGCGATTTTGTCAGCAAACCAGTCCGGAAGATCATCTAAAGAAACAGAAACATCCAATGCTTCATCCTCTTCTTTTCCGAAAATTGATTTAAGCCAGCTCATTGTATTACAGCATCATCGATTGATTTAAGCAGCCTTTCTGCAGGGCCCTCAAACGATTTTCTTGCTTCTTCAACCCTTTTTTCGCAAATCTTTTGTTCTTCTAGAAAAAATTTTCCATTTTGAATCGCATGCAATACAATATTGTCTGGCAATTCAATCTCACCCAAATATCTTCCTACTTCATTGTTTCCTTTTATAACTTGTTCTGCTTCTTCTATGATTTTTGGGTAGTTCTGAAAAAAATTAATTTTCCCAATGCTCCTTGAATATGTTGTATATCCAAAAACACCTTCTCCGGGGATATACAATCTTTCTTGCGGTACCACATCTTCAGGTTCAGCATTTTCATCAGGACGTACTTTTACTTCATACCTATATGCTTTCATATTATCACCATTTTATCGCTTTTGCTTGGTTTCGCCAATTTCATTTATCTGTTAATTCCACACTTATTTATATAGATTTTGGCATCTTGGGCTATGGATAAAAGGGATAAATTTTTATTAAAAAACATCATAAGGATTATAAAGAGTAGTAAACAAAATGAAAAAAACAAAGCATAAACAGGCTGAAATAGCAGAAGAGAGGATAAAAGAGCTGTTTAAGCAGGCTGATTCTATGTTTAATGAAGATAAGGCTCTTGCAAACAGATATGTGACCCTGGCAAGAAAGATCAGCATGAAGTATCAGGCTCCTATTCCCAAAAGCCTCAAAAGAAGCGTCTGTAAATCGTGTTACAAATACCTTAAGCCGGGCATAAACGCAACTGTAAGGACAGGCAAGCAGAGAGTCATAATAAGGTGCAGGGAGTGCGGCCATATTGCCAGATTCCCCTATATTAAGGAAATAAAGGCAAAAAGAAGGTCTAAGATGGCTAAAAAGCTGTAAAGGGTAACATAAGTGATTTATCCTCACTCTATAGTACTAAAATATAGAAACATTTATATATGAAATCCTTATTCTTAATCTTATCATTGAGGGTAGCTAATGGCTAAAGATAAAGAATCTATGGAGTTTGAGCGCTTAAATGAAATGCTGAGGAATTCTTTTGAAGGCATAAGGACAGATGCCGACAATATAAAGAGCGCTATAAGGGACCAGAGTGTTGATGTAAACAGCCTTAGGAGCGAAATTGAGGGCCTTAAAAGCGATTTTGTAACAGCTGATAAATTCAATATCCTTAAAATAAAAGTAAGCGAGCTTCTTGAAGAGGTAAAAAGAGTAAGCAAACTCGAAAAAGGCCTGGCAAGGTTTGATACAGACGCCCTGACAAAAGAAGGCTTTGAAAGGGAAAGGGAAAGAATTTTTGCAAAACTGGAAGATTTGAGAAACGAGATAATTCTTGTAGACAGGATAAGCAAGGCTGCTATTTCTGAAGTACAGCTAAAGAAGCTTATCGCAGAGCTTAATGCAGAGTTTGATAAAGTAAAAAATGATATCACAGGGATAGAAGCAAGAGGGGGAAAAGTTGTTCAGGACAGGATAGAGAACTTCAAGAAAGAATTCAACAAAAGGGCTTTGCTGCTAAGCGAAAATGTAAAAGGAACAACAGATAATTTTGTAAAAAATATTAACGATAAGATAAAAGAGTCAGAAAAGAATATAGAAACTAAAGTTAATGACCTGAGGGAAGAAGTAAAGTCAGCAGTAAAGGTTTATACAAAAGACACAAACCAGAATATGGTTAACCTTAATGCTGAGGTCAACAAAAGGCTTCTTGACCTTAACAGCAGTGTCAAGAGCAACACACAGGGATTTACCAAAGATCTTAAAGACAGGATGGACAGCCTTGAGAAGGAAGCGCAGCAGCAGATAAACGTTATCAAAGATGTTCTGCAGAAAAGGCAGGTTGACCTTGAAGATAAGATCAACAAGAGGGTTGAAAACATAGAAAGCAATGTCAAAGGTGCGCTAAACCAGTTTGCAGCTGAATACAGCAATAATTCTTCTGCCTTTACAAAAAGGCTTAAGGCTATGCTTGATGAGACAAACAAGAGGCTGACCAAGATAAACAAGGAATCAGCGCATTTTGTCACAAGAAGCCAGGCAGATACATTGATCAAGGATATCAATGTTGAGTTTGACAGCGTAAAAGAAAGGCTTGAGGACATTGAAAGATTAAAAGAAGAGATAAAGTCATTAAGAAAAAATATGATAAGCACAACCTATTTCAATGACCAGATTGGAAAGGTTAATGATAATTTTGAGAAGATGAGGGGTGAGATTAAGCAGTCAGAAAAAGCAGATGAAGAGGATTTGAAGGATATTGAGGATTTAAAGAGCGATGTTGCAAGATTAAGAAGAGAGAGCGTTTCAAAAAACTACTTCCAGCAGCAGGTTGATGACATTCATTCTGCAATGGCAAACCTTTCAGGGGATATGAGATCTCTTGCAAAGGCAGTAAGGCAGAGTGCAAAAGAAAACCCAACAATAAACGGGCAGCTTGCAGAGGAAACAAGCAAGCTTAAGACAGAGATGGCAAGGCTTGAAAAGAGCGCAAAGAAGATATCTCCAAAGCAGCCTGAAATACTGACAAAGGGGGAGATACAGCATCCGAAACTTAACATACTTTCACACATTTTAATAGGATTAGCATTTGCTTCTATTATTGGCGCAATTGCAACTTACTTCATCAACACCCCTGATATTCTTAAGTACGGCTTGATAGGCGGAGCTGTTGTTGTGTTTGTTATAGGAATTGCTTTAAGATTGTTTGTAGTTCTTAAGAGATAATTGAAAAGAAATAAATATAAGTGCCGTTAATGTATATTTTCTATCCATGACAATAACTATACGTGAAGCAAGAGAAGAAGATTTTGAAGAAATTTCAGATTTGCTTATAGAAACAAATCTTGCAGATTCTTATTTTACAGAAGATAGATTCAAAAAAATGCTTGAAAGAAATAAGGGATATTGTTATGTAGCAGAAACAAATGGGCATATAATTGGAAATGCTTTTGCAACTCATGATGGTGCATTTAGAGGGTACATACAAAAAGTTGCGGTAACTGAAAAGTATAGAAGAAAAGAGATAGCATCAAAATTGATTAAAACAATTATTGGAAAATTAGAAGAAGCCGAAATCCTATTAATATTTGCACTTGTAGAAAAAAGTAATGATCCATCTATAAAACTGCTTCAATCGTTGGGGTTTGAAATCAGAGAATCTCATTATCTTATCGATCTAGCCTATAAACCAAGAAAAAAATGATCTTTATGCTTCGTACTGCAATCTTAGCAAAGGCTTTGTGTTTCTGAATTCAAGCCATAGCAAAAAAGCTGCTGTGCTTCCTATTATCCCCACAAAAAATCCGATAAGCGCAATGTTTGTTATTGCAGCAAACATTTCTTTTACAAGGCCGATGGAAATAAATATTCCTGTAAACAAAGGAATTGATGCATTTGCAATTGAAGAGGATAATATTGCATCCATAGGGATGCTCTTGATCTCAAGTTTTGAGAGAATAAAGATAATTTCAAAGCATAGCCCTGCAGCAATAAATGCAGGTATTTTCAGCACTCCTATAAGTCCGAGGCTCGGGACAGAAATCGTCGCTATTGAGGCAAGTGTCAAGAAAGCAATAACAGCCCCAACACTGCTTAAAGCCAAAGCTGTGAAGGATATGAAGATAGCTGTCATAAGGAAAAAGCCGATAAATGAAATAAGCGAATTAGGTATGTAGCTTATTGCATAGTGCAAAGCAGTAAAAGAAGCAACCAGAATGATGATAGCAATTAAGTCAATTCTTCTCAAAAATCTAAGCTTTTCAAACTTTTCCATTTTTGTTTATTGTATTGGCTGCATCAAACGCCTCAATCTTGCTCTCAGGCTCAGCCTCTTTTTCCAGCTCTTTCTTTATTTCATCAAAGCTCTGAACTTTTGTATATGATTTTTCGTGCATATGTGCCGCTCTTGGCTTTTGCAGCTTATTTTTTGTTTTTGTAATGCTGTCGCTTAATGATTTTAAGACATCTACTGTTGTATTGACAAAGAATTTTTTTGTTTTCCTGGCTGCGGCCTTTGGCATATTTGCAAGATGCTTTCCAAAAGATACTTTTTCTTCAACCACAATATCCTGCACAGGAATCTCCTTTCCAGAATACTCTTTCTCTTTTGTCTTAAGGGATTTTAGCACAGCACGCATTCCTTTTTTCATTGCACTGAACACAACGCCAAGAAAACTAAATAAACCAATCAAAAGCTTGGCTAAATCAATCAATAGCTCTGTTGCTACTATTCTTGTTTCTTTAAGGAAATTCTTTGTTTTTTCTCCAAGCTTAACAATAGATTCACTAAGCCTTATCTTAAAGCCTGCAAAGCTTTCATCAAGCCTTTCCCCAAGGCTTTTTACAGCAACATTTTCTGCTACACTCTCCTCAACAGCTTCTTCAGCAGGA
>CAYWPA010000002.1:0-45051 GCA_964459835.1 uncultured Methanosarcinales archaeon | reverse complement strand
AATGTTTTCATACAAAACAAGCAAAGCTTGCCCAACCCTCGGCATTGTCTTTTCTCGAAGCTTAACAATAAACTCATAAAGCCTTATCTTAAAGCCTGTAATGCTTTCATCAAACCTCTGGCTAAAGCTTTTTACAGCAACATTTTCTGCTACACTCTCCTCAACAGCTTCTTCAGCAG
Source organism: uncultured Methanosarcinales archaeon (assembly GCA_964459835.1). Lineage (GTDB taxonomy): Archaea > Nanobdellota > Nanobdellia > Woesearchaeales > UBA12501 > CAYWPA01. The sequence continues at coordinate 44,872 of CAYWPA010000002.1, read as the reverse complement.
GAATTTCAACAACAAGCTTTGCCTTGTCTTCCCTTGCTTTCCTGAAACCCTCATATTTCTCTTTTGCCTTGCTTGTCAACCCGACAAATAAGCTTGCAGCAGCAACCTCTCCAGCCTGGGCAGTCCCCCTTGCCTTTTCAACAGCATGGATTGAAGCCTCAGAGCTTTTTTCTCCTAAAGATCTTAGGCTGTTGTACAGCCATATCGATGCGCTTTTTACAGCTCTTCCAAGAGCCTGCAGCCCCTGCCTTATCTTTTCATTTACAGCAACAATGAATTTCCACAGCGCAGACAATGCATTTTTAATGTTTTCATACAAAACAAGCAAAGCTTGCCCAACCCTCGGCATTGTCTTTTCTATTGCAATGAATGCATAAACAGCAATATCCTTGGCAATTATGCCCAAGGCTTTTATGACTTGCCATGCTTTATCTGCTATAAAATATAATGCTCTTCCAATGCCCGATGATGTTTCCTTTACCCATGATGCAAAGCTTTTTTCACTCTGCTCTAATCTTCTTCTTTCTTTCATGGCACTGTGGACAGCAGCTTCTGCAATTTCATGCTCTTTTGTCTTTGCCGTCTCAAACCATCCGGATGCTTTTTTCTTTGCTCCAAAAAAAACATAAAGGATAATGTTTTTGACAACAATGAATATTGTCTTTATTACTTCCCATATTATTCCAAATATTGCAGCAAAAACCAATACAATAAACTTAACTGCCTTTGCAATCCATCCAAACCACCTGGCAAACATTACTCCTGGCTTGTACCTGTCTGTTTCAAGCAAAGCCCTGTAAACAGGAATATCTACCCTTATCTCCCCTAATCTTTTTATGTAGAAATCATTTCTAATGTTGTATGTTGATTTTGACATGCCGCCTGTTGTGAAACGCTCTTTCTGCGTTCTCTTCATCAAAATAGAAATCGCCCTTTCATCGTCCTGCAGGCTTCTTATTTTTCTATTTATGCGCATTCTTCTTAATGCATCAAAAGACAGGAATCCGATAATAAAAAGAATGATAAAAGTGATTGTAATTGCCTGCCAGTTTCTTGCAAAAAACCCTTTGCTTAATTCTGTGAATGCTCCTGCTCTTAGCAGCTCTCCTCTTGCAGCATCAAGGTTAAGCTCTGCCTGCTGTATGTAGCTTGTTGCATCAGCATAAAGCTCGTCATCAAAAGCCTTCCTTGCATTTGCAAGCGAAGCAGATGCAGCTTCTGTATTAACTCCTTCTTCTTTTTCCTGCTCAATGCTGGCTCCCAAAGCCCAGAGAGAATCTGAAATCTCAAATGCCTGGTTTCTCCTGATTCTTATTTTGTCAGTAAGCTCAATAACTTTCTTGTGGTCAGTGGGGCCTTTCTCCAATTGCTGCAATGAAGCAACAAGAGTTGATGCGGATTTTTTTCTTTCTGCATCATCAAAGCCTGACACAAATTCAAGAGCAGATATTTCTTCATAGCCAAAAGCCCTTTTTGCCTCAAACAATGCATCGTTTGCAAAGCTTACAGAAAACCCGGCATCAATCATCTCCTGTATGTCATCCTGCGCCCTTAGCAATGCAGACAGTGCTTCTCTTTCAGAAACAGTCTCCGGAATTTCCTGCAAAACCTGCTCTTTTGTGATATACTGCGTAATAGCCTGCTGTGGGCTTGTTTTGTTCTTTACGTTGTATGATTCATATACAACAAAGTTTGATATATCGTATATGTCCTTATTATTGCTTATCAAAACAACCATTATAAGGCTTATAGCTATAATTATAGCAGAAACTAAGTAAATCTGCTTACGCAAGCCGTTATCAAGCCTCTTTTCTTGCATTTTTACTGCCTATCCTGTCCCTTTATTTTACCTTTTAAATAATTTTTTAATTATAGGCATAATCCTTGTGTCTTTGTACTCTTCCCCTATCATGGCTGCTGCCAGCTTCTTATACTCCACAGCTGCATCGCTTTTTGGCTTATGCAGAACTGCAGGGGTTGTTATGGCCAATGCCTCAAGCACTTTAATGTCATCAGGCACTACTCCCACTACAGGCACTTTTGTTGCATTTTCAATGTCGCTTATGCTCAGCTCGAACTTCTTGTTCCTGACTTTGTTCAGTATCAGCCCTGTTATCGATATATTCTTCTGCTTAGCCACTTTTGCTGCATGCATTGTGCAGCTTAGTGTTGGGTAGTCAGGGGTTGTAACTACATACAAGTCATCTGCGGCAACCATTGTAGCCAGGATCTCCTCATTTAAAGATGGGGATGAGTCCAAAAGTATCACATCATAATACTGCTTCAATGGCTCAAGCTTCTTTTTCAGGTTGTATGGGTCAATCTTTTTCTTTGGCATCAATGCAGCAGGTATTATGTGGAAGCCATACTCATGCTCGTATATTGCGCTTGTTATAGGCTTTCTGTTGTCAAGCACATCATGGATTGTAGTGTCTGGGTTGACAATCCCAAGATGCAATCCCAAGTTTGGCGCAGAGAAGTTTGCATCAACAATCAATACTTTCTTGCCAAACTCATTTGCCATAACCGCTCCGAGATTGGAAACGGTTGTTGTTTTGCCCACTCCGCCTTTTATGGCAATAATGCCAATGGTTTTGCAGGCTTCTTTTTTGCTCATTTTTTGTACACCTCTTTAAGCTGTTTTAACATGTCATCTTTTTCTTCGTATTTTTCTATCTTCTTTGGCTTGAACTTGTTTAGCTTTCTCAGGCCGTACCTCACTGCTGATACCTTGCCTTTCAGCCTGATTCCTATCCTTCTTCCGTAATTCTTTTTCCTTACTGGTATCACTACCTTGTCTGTCTTCTTGAAGCTGTCAATCATCATCGACAGCATGCTTTCTTTCTCAACATCCACTTCTGCCTTCTTTGAATGGAAGAAGGTTCTCTTCTTGATGGTCTTAATAGGTATGTCGATCCTATGCTTAGGCTTGAATGTGTATTCAGGCTTCTTTGGCTTCTTCCTGAACAAGCTCTTTACAGCTTCTGCTGCTTCCTTTGCCCTGGCTTTTGCAGCAGACGCCAGAGCTGATATTTTTGCTGTTGCAAGGTCTCTTGAAACTATCTTATGGACTTCCTTGTCAACAACTCTCCTTACTTTCCTCATTTCTTTGCTTCTTGCAGCCTTTATTCTCCTGTCTTCTACATATGCTTTCAGCCTTGCAAACAAGCCATAAGCTTCTTTCTCTTTTTTCCTCAATACCTTTACTTCTTTGTCTATTGCCTTGCTTACTTCATCCATCTCTTTAATCTTAAATATCATCAGCTTCTTCTTGGCATTCTCTACATAAGCTTTGATGGAATCAATCAAGTTGTATGCTTCTTTCTTCTTTTTCTTCAGCAATCTTTCCTCGTGCTGTATTTTATTCTTTATGCTTTCCCTTATGCTTTCTGCTTCTCTGCCTGCCAGCAATTCTTGTAATTCTTGTTTTCTTTTTGCTATATATTCTTTTATCGCAAGCATTAATCCAGACGCTTCTTTTCTCTTCTTTCTTAGATCTCTTATCTCTTTGTCTGATGTCTTCTTTATTTCCTCAACTTCTTTTGTGCCTCTGCTTAGGAATATCTTCTTCTGCTTCTGGATGTATTTTTTGATTGAAGCAAGTATTCCGTATGCTTCCTGCTTCTTCTCGCCCAGCAATATTTCTTCTTCCTGTATCGCTTTCCATGCCTTTCTCAGCTCTTTTCTTCTGAATCTTAGCAGCTTCTTCTTTGTTTCTTTTGCATATTCCTTTACCTTAGCCAGTATTCCAATAGTTTGCTTCTCTTTCTTGCCAAGCACCTTGGCTTCTTCCTCTGCAACTGCTGCAGCCTCTGCAATATCCTTCATTCTTCTCTCAAATACCCTTTGCTTTCTGCTCTTCAAGTATTCTTTTATCGGGTCAAAGATTGAGTGAGCCTCTTTCCCTACCTTATCCAGAACCTTAACCTCTTCCTCAGTCAGCTTTTTCTTGATACCATATTCTTTCTTCTCCCTGCTTACAAGCTTCTTCTTTGTAACAGCTACAAACTCTTTTATTGAGGCAAGCAAACTGTAAGCCTGTTTTTTCTTCTCTTCTATTGCCCTAACTTCCTCGTCTCTCAGCTTTTTGATCCTCTTGACCTCTCTTTCCTCTCTCAGCAATAGCTTGTGCTTGGCTAGCTTGATATAGTGCTTGATAAAGCTCAACAAGCCAAATGCCTCTTTTCTTCTTTCTTTTAGAATCCTTTCTTCTTTCTCTATTGCGTTCTTTGCCTCTTCTATCTCCTTTCTTACTTCTTTTCTTGCAAGCAATTGCTGCTTCTTGTCTTTTATGAATTTTTTAATTGCAGCAATAAATGCAGGCTGCCTGTATTTCTTTTTCTTAATAATTTCCTCAATCTCCCTGTCTGTCCTCTTTTCAACATCTTTTATCGTGTGCTCTTTTCTCTTCAGCATCATCTCAAGCTTCTTCATCCTTGCGTATTCTCTTACGAAGATTGATGCCCTTGTCAGCTCTTTCATAGCCTCATTCCATATCTTGTATCCTTTTTTCTTTTTCCATAATCTGCTTTCTGCAACTAGTCTTTCTTCCTCCAACTCTGCAATCCTTTCCCTGTGCAGCCTTATTTCTGTCTCATACCTGCCTTTTCCTATTGTTCTCTTTGTGAAGTACTGCAGCTGCAGATCCTTGATTAAGGCAATTATGTTTTTGCCTTCTGCTTCAAGATGCTTAACCTCCTTCTCTGCAGTCATTATTCCTACTCTCTTTGCCCTTAAGGCTGCCCTGATGTTCTTGATCTTTCCAAGGCGCTCATTGTAGCTGTTAACTGTCTTATGGTATGTTTCAGGACCCATTGTCTTTTCCTGGAAGCATCTTCTCTGTGCGTCTTTCATAAGCTCATAGATTGAAGTCTCTTCCTTGTCAAGCCTTCCCAGTCTCTGTGCAATGTACACAAGAACAAACCTTCTATAGCTGTAGAATCCGGCCATTGAGATTCCTGCCAAAGCAATAAGCACGGCCCACCAGTAATTGGCTGCAAACCTCAGCAGATTTACCTTGCCCCTTACTTCCAGAACATGCACAAATTCAACTTCCTGAGCCCTCTGCAATGCAACTGCAAAGTCTTCCCTTTCATATGCAGCCAAAGCTAAATTAAGCAGCTTCTTTGTTTCATCTACCCTTAATCCATCCTTCTCTGCTTTCTTTATCTTATCTTGTATGCCTGTAATTAGCTCGTAGGTTGCAAACGCATTTTCAGATATCTGCAGCACTTCTTTGCTTAAATCTTGGGCAACATCATATCTTCTTTCATCAAATGCAAACTGCGCATCTTCAAGCATCTTTGATGTTTTTGCATTCGGAATGCCAAGGCTTTCCATCCTTGCGATTGCCTCAATTGCCTTTTCAAGAAGCTCTTTTGCCTTGTCCAATCCAACTTCCTGCACAACAAGTTTTATCAGCCTCTTGTCTGTTATAAATCTTGAAACCTTTGCAAAGCTGTTTCCGCTGAATGTCTGGAAATCTGTTATGACTTTTCCTGTGATTACTGTATCAAGTATATATTCGCTGTAATTTAGGTATGAAGGTGCAGTAACTTCAACAATAAAGCTCTTTGTTGTTCCGTAAGGTATGTAATCTATGACTTCAGGAACTACTTTCACGTATTGCGATATGAATCCTCTTACATCAATCCTTACATCAACCATTGTTGAGTTTGCATATGTGTTTGTAACCTTTACAGGGAAGGTTGTTGTTGTTCCTCTCAATATTTCAACAGTCTCAACGCTTGTCAGCACATCGTTTACAGGGAACGGCGATTTAGGCGCTGCGCCAGGGCCTCCTCCACCTCCTCCGCCACCACCTCTGCCTCCTCCTACAGCAACTGCTCCGCCGCCTGAAGGTGCAGGGCTTACAGATACTATTTTGGAAGCAGAGCCTGAAAATCCTTCTGTGGAGTTTGATGTTGCGTTTATCTGCACGTTTCCGACTGCGGCGTCTGCAGGAATGTCAACTGTTATTCCATTGCTTTCTGTAGCTCCTGGGTTTAAGGTTCCTATCAGCTTATTCAATGAGCCGTTTACAAGGGTCCAGTCAGATGGTATTGACCAGTTTAATGTTGTTCCATTGGAAGCAACACTTCCTTTGTTCTTTACTGTTGCATTCAGCTGCACTCCTGTCTGTGTCCGTACAACTGAAGGGTCAAAGTTTATTATTGTAACTTCTAGCACCGGTATCGGGATGATGCTTACCCTCAGCAATGCAGTTGTGTTCAGCTTATCAACAGTTGAATTTCCGGTTGTTTCATCAATCACTATTGTTATGTTGAAGTCTCCTTCTACTGTTGGAGATGTGATGTTGACATTCAATGTTGTAAATTCTCCAGCTGAAATGTTAAATGTAAATATAGATGTTCCATTTATCTCTGCAAACAATCCTGATGAGTTGACTGTTGTCACTGAATATGTTAAATTTGTTTCTCCCTCATTTGTTATATTAATTGAGCCAAGGTTTACTTCCTGGCTTGTGTTTGCAAGCGTTATCCCCAAGTCAGAGGGTGTCCTGTTCCAGGCAGTTCCTTCAAAGAATACTGATATGTTTGTTCCTGCTGAGATATTCACATTTGTATTTGTGTCATTTGCAAAAATCCTGTATGTGAAGTTTCCTTCAGGGGCTGTAAAGTTGACAAAGAACCTGTTTCCTGCTGTATTAACCATTGTTGTGTTGTTGAAGTAGGTTGCGTTGAACAGCTTTATCTGGAATATTACTGTATCCAGCAGCAGGTCAAACACATCTGCTGTTACATTTACTGTTACGCCAGGATCAAGCTTTGCCAGCGTGCTTGGAGAGTTGCTTATGTTTTCAATTACAGGCTTAACTGTATCATTAACAGTGAAGTTGAAGAATCCTGATGTGTTTGAATTGCCTACTGTATCTGTAACCCTGAATCTATAATATACTGTTTCCAGGACTGTTGGGGTAAATGTGCCGTTGTACTTATCTGTTCCAGTAAGCTTTGTCATTGATATATTAGAGCTGTTAGCAGTGCTGTTTATCTCCAGCACAACGCTTGTTACGCTTGTTGTTGCATCTGTCACATTCACTGTTATTATCTCTGTGTTGTTGAATTCCAGTGGATCTGCAGATTCTGTTACATCAAAGATTATTGGAGGAGTTGTATCTACAATAATATTTATTATTGTCTCTGAATCAATATTTCCAAAGCTGTCATTTGCATATGCGCTGAAAGTATCGAATCCATCAGGGAATGTTGCTCTTGTTTTAAACTTAAATCTGTCAAAGACCCTGAACAATAAGTCTGCTGTACTGTCCAATGTTCCGTTTATGCTTGCATTTCCATCTGCAAAGCCATTGCTTGTATTGGCCTCCCACCTGTAGAAGTTGAATGAGCTGCTGCTTGACTCTAAGAAAATCCAGTACCTTGTATTGGCAGCAAGATTTGCTGTTGTGTTTAATGTCACATTTATGAAGCTGAATGCGCTGCTTACAGAATCATTGTTGAATGTTCCCTGCGCAAGTATTGTTCCTGAAGGCTTGTTTCCTGAGTCAGTCCGTATGGTTACATTAGCATTAATTGGATCTCCTGTTCCTATTCTTCTTAACCTTAGCTGCACTAAGCTTATGTTCATGCTTATTGCAGGTGTAAATGATTGTGATATGTTTCTGAACTGGTTGCTATATGTGTTGCTATCCACACTGCTTCCATTATTTTCATATGATATATTTAGAGGGAACGCAATTATTGAAACATTAGCTCCTCCGTTGATTGAATAGGCAATCTGGCTCAGGTTGCCCTCATCAATTGCTGTTAAGTTAATGTCCAGCACTGATTGCGTCTTAATTGATGCGTTTGTCGGAGCATTTATTGTTAAGTTAGGCGGGAATGAGTCTCCTGTTACCACAAAGGTGTCTGTTGCATTTGCTATGCTGAAGCTTGCTGCTAAACCGTCGCATGTTACATTAAAGCTTGATGTTCCGTTTGTTGAAGTGCTTCTTCTGAATTCATATAGCTTGTTGCTTGCATTGAATGTCATGTTCTGCGGCCCAATAGGTGCTATGCTGAAGCTTATTGCGCAGAACACATTGCTTCCGTTGATTGACTTCCCTAGTGTCCTGTTTGTGTAGTTTGCAAAGAACACTAATTCTTTGTTTACAAGCACAGTCTGTGAGTCGCTTGTGTCAAATATTGTCAGGTTGGATGATTCTGTAACTGTAAAAGTAGTGAAGTGTGTTGTATTAAATGTAAGGTTCTTCAATGCTGCTCCAACATAGCTTAGCTGCGTGCATTCTGTGCATCTTCTTAATTGGTTTGTGTTTTCAGGCGATATAAATATTACAGGATTGTCAAATACAAGATTGTAGAGTGTCAGCACACCACTTACATTGATTTCTGGAACTGACAATGAATTTACAGTTATATTGTTGTACCTAATGCTTACATTTCCGTCTAAATCTATTCCTTTGCTTAGGTTGACTCCTTGCGATAGGTTTATTAATCCGAATGAAGTGTTTTCCAGTATCAGATTTGTAACATTGCTCATATTGACTCTTCCAAAGTCTGTTGTCCTGCCATTGAATGTTCTTGTGTTTGAAACAACAAACCTTCTGGTCACAGAAGTTCCGTTATTTGTATTGCTGTCACTGCATGTTACATTCCACAGATAGTCATCTGGGGTAAAGCCAATCAATGCAAAGGTCTGGTTGATGTCTTTTGTTATGCTGTTGTTGCTCTTGTTGAAAGCTCCGTTAATGAATAAGCTGCATCCGGCTATAGCTGTGTCGTCTGATACATTGTATACCAAAGTTATGTTTCCGTCATTATCCCCTATTAAGTCAGGCGTTACAAGGCTTACAACTGGATTTGTGCTGTCATTTATCACAAAGAACACAAACACTGAATTGTTTAAGTTTCCAGCTGTGTCGTTTGCCTGTATTCTTAAAGTGTATGTACCAACTTGTGTAGTGCTATTGAAGGTATTGTTGAATATGATTGTGCTACCCTGCCTTACAAGCGCAAAGGTCGTTATGCTGCTGTTAGGGAAGGTTATGTTTGCAATAACAGTGCTTACATTTGTTTCAGCGTCGGTAACATTTGCTGTAATGTTTACTTTATCACTCTGGTTGAAGCTTGTGCCGTTTGTAGGAGAGGTTATCACAACACCTGGTGGAGTAATATCATTTACAGTGAAAGTTGTGCTTTCTGTATCATTTGTATTACCTTCAGTATCTTTTGCAATAATTGTCGCATTGTAAGTTCCTACTGGGTATGAGATTGTTGCATTGAACTGTACAAAGTAATTTATGGCAGAGATATTGGCCATAGATATATTCTGCACAGTTCCATTAGGGAACCTTATCATGGCCTCAACAGACAGCAAGGCTAAATTATCTGTAACATCAGCTGTTATGTTTGTTGACTTGGTCTGGTTGATTGCAGCAGGAGATGCTGTAACGTTTGCAACAGTTGGATTTATATTGTCAGGAATTACCATGACAAATAAAGTGTCATTGCTGAAGCTGAAGTTCTGGCTTTGTGGATGCACTGCTGTAATGTTAAAGGTTCCATTCACATTAAACTGTGTTATGTTTACCTGAGGAGAGCTTCCATTGGCAACTAATGTTCCATTTCTATAAAGCTCAACATTGCCTTCTCCGACCTCAATTACTCCAGAGATGTTTATTGTTGTATTAATGCCAATTGTTATGTTGCTGTCCTGTCCGTTTAATGTCAGGTTGACTGTTGAATTGCGTCTGTTTACAGTATAGCTGAACTGTGCAGTTGCATTTGTATTTCCAAGCGTGTCGTTTGCAATCTGCCTCCATGCAAATACGCCGGCTGCTATATTTGTAAAGTTGAAGAAGTACATTCTTCCAAGACTTAGGGCTACGCTGCCTGTTACTGTCTGATTTACCAAGGCTCCTCCAGAGAAGTTATGCTCTATCCGTACGGTATGGACATTTCTGCTGTCATTCCACGTTACATTGAACTGGTAAGATTGATTTCTTGCAAATGTAGCAGGGTCTGCAGGGAATTCAGTTGCATTATTTGGTGTAGGACCGGACAAGTCTACTGTAAACGTCCTTGTAGCGCTTGTGCCTGTATTATTATCTCCATCAATACATTGTACAGACCATGAATGCTCTCTCTCATTAAAGTTTGTAAGATTGAACAAAGTGGCAGTATTGTTGCTTGTGTTCTGCGTTCCATTTGCAATACTGCTTCCGTTTGTGAATATTGAGCAGTTGAAAGTGGTGCTAATAATGTCTACAGCGGTAAAGTTAAATGAGATGTTTACACCGCTTGTGTTGTATTCATCAGGAGGGAAGTTTAACGTTATCTGAGGGCCCTGCCTTAGCACAGTTATGTTTGTACTGTTGTCAAATCCTCCAAGATTGCCTAGGCTATCGTTTGCCCTTGCCCTTACTACATATTTATCTCCATCTGGCAAAGCAGAAAGGTCCCATATACATGAGAACGGAGCTGTCCTGTCTGCATCTACACAGGCTTGTGCAAAGCTGAATGACTCATTAATCCTGTACTCAAAGATTACAGTATCTATTACACCAATTGTTGCATCTGTTACATTGGCCCTCATTGTAAATGTGTCTTGCGTAATATTTTCAAAGTCATCAGGCTCATCTATCGTTGTGTTAGGGCCTGTGCTGTCAACTGTCAATGTTCTTGCTGGAGTTGAATTTGTATTGCCTGAAAGGTCAATGCATGAGACATTCCATAGATAGATTCCATCTGCCAAGCCGGTTGCATTTAGTATTACAGCAGTGTTGTTTGGTATTGAGGCATTGCTGTCCCTTGCTGTGCTGTTGAAGAACAGCGTACAGTTAATAGGGGATTGCAAGTTTGTTGCTGTGAAGTTTACATTAACTGTTGAATTTGTTGTGTTGAATAAGTTTGCAGGAGAGTGTATCGTTATTGTTGGCGGTGTTACATCAGCAACAACAAAGAATACAAACTCTGTATTGTTTAAGTTTCCAGCAGTGTCATTAGCTAGTATCCTTAAAGTATAAGTTCCAAACGCAGTTGTTCTGTTGAAGGTGTTATTAAACAGCTGGTTGTTTGTTGATTGTTCCAGCAGCTGGAAAGTATCTACTGAGCCATTCGGGAAGGTTATATTTGCTATAACAGTATGCACACTATCGTTAAAGTAATCAGTCACATTAGCAGTTACATTGACTTTAGCAGACTGGTTGAACTGTGTTCCGTTTGATGGAGACAGTATGAACACAGCAGGGCTTCTGTTGTCTACAACAAGTATGTTCACAAACTCTGTGTTGTTCAAGTTTCCGGAAGTATCGTTAGCCTGTATTCTTATTTCATAGTATCCTGGCTGGAATGTTGTGTTGAAGGTGTTGTTGAATATCTGCGTATTGCCCTGCTCAATCAATGCAAAAGTCTGGTAGCTGCCATTAGGGAAGGTTACATTGGCTATTACAGTATGAACACTATCATTAAAGAAGTCTGTTACATTTACTGTTACATTAACCGCATTGTTTTGGTTGAATGTTGTATTATTTGCAGGCGACAGTATCCTTACAAACGGCGTCCTGTTGTCAAGCGTTACAAAGAACACAATTTCTGTATTGTTTAGGTTTCCGCTAGTGTCGTTTGCTTGTATTCTTAAGGTGTAAGTTCCCGGCTGCGTAGTGTCGTTGAAAGTGTTGTTGAACAGTTGGTTGTTTGCTGATTGCTCAATCAATTGGAATATTGTGATGCTTCCGTTAGGATGAGTTACATTTGCCTTTACAGTATGTATGCTGTCATTAAAGAAGTCAGTTACATTTACTGTTACATTAACCTTATCAGTCTGGTTGAAGTTTGTACCGTTTGATGGAGATAATATGAATACAGCAGGTGCCCTTATGTCTGTTATGTTAAAGTAAGTTCTTTCTGTGTTGTTTAAATTTCCAGTTGTGTCATTTGCAAGTATTGTTACATTGTAAATTCCAGGCTGGCTTGCATTTGTAAAGTTGACTTCATAAATGCTGTTTGCATCAGGATCAACCATGAACAAGAACAATGATGTCTGGTTAGGGAAGGTTACATTAGCTATTACTGTCTGCACAGCAACGTTGTCAGTTACATTTGCTGTAATGTTAAATATTGTATTCTGCGTGTAGTTTGTGCCTGCTGTTGGCCTAAGTGTGTTGACATTTGGAGGAGTAGTATCATTAACTATTACGAAGTGAGTTTCATTTGCATAGCTGAAGTTCTGGGTTTGGTTGTAGACAAGAGTTATGTTGAATGCTCCTGCAGTATTGAATTGGGATATATTCTCCAATGGGCCAGAGCCTGTATTTATTAAAACACCGTTCCTGAACAGCTCTATATTGCCCTCTCCTGCAACCCTTCTTCCACTTATGTTCACTATAGCTCCCTGCGCTACTGTAATATTTCCATCAGTTCCATTTAATGTTAAGTTAACCGTTGCATTTGCCCTGTTTACTGTGTAACTAAACTGTGCTGTCTGGTTGTAGTTTCCATTGCTATCATTGGCAATTTGCCTCCAAGCATAAATGCCAGCTGCCAGATTTGTCCTGTTGAAGAAGAACATAATATTGCTTGTGTTTCCTGTAACACTGCTATTTGTCAAACTTCCGCCGCTGAAGTTGTGCTCTATCCGTACGGTATGCACGAATGTTCCTGCATCAACCCAGCTTACATTGAACTGATAGAACTGCCCCTGTGAAAAGTTTGCCGGGTCCGTAGGGAATTCTGTAAAGTTTGAAGGCGTTGGGCCATTAGCATCAACAGTGAAGTAAGTCACTATGCTGCTGCCGACCCTTCCGTCTGTGTCATTTGCATTTACGCTTATATTGTTCAGTCCGTCGCTTGTGTTGAATTTGCTAATAAACTTGAACATGTCAAACACCCTGAACAGGAAGTCTGTTCCTGAAACATTTGTTCCATTGTTGAAGGCATTTCCTCCTGCAAATAAGTTGTCATTGTTTGCTTCCCATTCATAATTGTTGCTTCCATCTGCTCCTTGAGGAGTTAGAACAATCCAATATAATGTTCCCTGCTGCAGCCTTGCAGTCAGGTTTAATGAAACATTAACAAACTCAAATGAGCCTGGGACAGCTGCATTGTTTATATCTCCCTGAGATATTACCCAGCTTGAAGGCCCTCCGACGTTTCCTGAAGCATTATTTGGCCTTATCTGCACTTTTGGATTTGTAACTCCTGCGCCAAGCCTCTGTATTTTAATGGCTACCCTGTCAATTTCCATATTTGCAGCAGGAACAAATGACTGTGCAAGAATAGCATTTGCATTTGATATTGTAATCTGAGGAGCATCTGTTGTTTCAAACGTTCTATTCAGATTGCTTCTGTTATTTATTGTTGTGTTTGCATTTCCATTCAAAGAGTAAGCAACATTTTTTATTGGTGAAGCTTCTTTGACTGTGAAGTTTAAGTCAATAGGTAATGCTGTAAAGGTTGTTCCGTTTACAGGAGCATATATTGTCACATTTGGATTGGTATTGTCAGTTACATTCACATATCTTGTTGTGTTTGCAAAGCTTAAGTTTGCATTTCCGCTGAATACTGCTGTGACATTATTCTGCTGAACTATGTTGAATTCTGTTATGTTTGAAACAGCCAAAGAGCCATTGTTTATTAAAATTCCATTTACATACAGCTCCACATTTCCGACAGATGAATTTTCAAGCCTTGCGGTTATATTTACCAGTGTAAACCCTTCTACTGAAATATTAGTTGTATTTCCGCTTAATGTTAAGTTCACGAAAGGAATTCCTTTATTTACAGTATAGCTGAACTGGCTGGTTGTATTCACGTTTCCGCTCGTATCATTCGCTATCTGCCTCCACGCATATATTCCTGCTGCAAGGTTTGTCCTGTTGAAGAAGAATGTCACATTGCTTACATTTCCTGTAACTGACTGATTTGTTAAAGCACCCCCGGAGAAGTTATGCTCTATCCTTACAGTATGCAGCGTATTGTCATCAGTCCAGCTTACATTGAATTGGTAGAACTGACCCTCTGCAAATGTAGCAGGATCTATCGGGAATTCAGTAGCATTTGCAGGTGTTGGAGGAACAACATCGTTTGTCACAAAGAACACAAATACGCTGTTGTTTAAATTTCCAGATGTGTCGTTTGCAAGAATTCTTAATGTATAAGTACCTAACTGGGAGGTGTCGTTAAATGTGTTGTTGAACAGTTGATTGTTGGTTGACTGCTCTATAAGAGGGAAAGCTATTATTGTTCCATTGGGAAAAGTAATGTTTGCAAGCACTGTGTATACGCTGTCATTGAAGAAATCTGTTACATTAACAGTAATGTTGACTTTCTGCGACTGGTTGAAGTTTGTCCCGTTTGCAGGCGAAAGTATCCTTACAAATGGTGCAAGTATATCTGTAATGTTGAAGTATGTTTTTTCTGAATTGTTCAGCTTTCCGCTTGTGTCATTGGCCAATATTGTTACATTATAAATTCCAGGCTGACTTGCATTGGTAAAGTTGACTTCATAAATGCTGTTTGCATCAGGGTCAACCATGCGCAAGAACAATGAAGTCTGGTTAGGGAAGGTTACATTAGCCAGAACAGTGTCTATTGTAGCATCATCTGTTACGTTTGTGGTTATGTTAAAGGTAGTATTCTGCGTGTAATTTGTTCCTGCAGTAGGCCTTACATTCCTTACAACAGGTGGTGTGATATCGCACGTGCCATCCCAACTAGTACCATTAACATAGAAGCCCCTGAACGTGCCGTTGTTTGAAATATTAGTGTATGCGACTATGAATGTGCTGGGGCACAGGGAATTGTTAGTTATTGGATCCCTGCCAGTGACAGCCAAAAGGAAATATGTTGAATCTGGTGTTCCTTCGACAGTAAATGGTGCAGTAAACTGCGTCCCATTGCTGTAAAAGACTCCTGCAAGTATATCATCTACTGCCTGATCGTACCATGCTACAACAAACATATCGCTTGTTGATGTACTATTCTCTCTTACAGTGCCCATGGCAACTCTTGAATCTGTGCCTGCATTAGTATCAATGTCCGTAGGTGCGAGTATGACGGTGTTGTTAACATACCTGATAGCAATAGTTATATCAGCATCTGTGGAATCATACCATGCTACGGCAAACTTGTCATTGTCCATCGAGGTTGTAGCTACCTGCCCTGTTTCTCCTACATCAATATCTAGATCTGTTGGGCCACTTATTGTTGCTCCTGTATCGTTTATTATTGCGAAGGTTATATCGTTGTCTGTGTCATCGTAAAAAGCAAATGCCCATCTGGTCCTGTTTATGGCAGAGCAGGAAACTAAGTTTTGCAGGGTTCCTCCTGGAGAAATACTAATATCTATATCTGTATCGACCCCAACTTGAACACCGTCATTTAATCGTATCTCGAATGTTGCATCGCTATCTGTGGCATCTGCAAAACATATTGCAAAACGATCACCCATATCAGTCACGCTGACATCTGCGTTGATGCCTACATTAGCATCCGAATCTGTAGGTCCGGTTTTTAGGCTGCCGGTGGTGTTGTATACTGCAAATGTTGCATCATTTGAGGGTCCATCAATCCAACCAAGGACAAAATGGGTACTATTGATCATTGAAACTGATACTTTTGAACCAGTATCTACTGTTGTATCAGCATCAACAGTGTTAAGTATTACAGAGCCGTTTGTGGCCATTACTCTGAATGAAACGTCCGTCTGGACGGCGTCAACCCATGCAACAACAAATGAAGTGAAATCTATCGGTGCAACAGAAACAGAGACTGCCTCGCTAGTTTCTATGAATGCAGGGTCTGCAACGTCTATGGTTACATCATAGTCTTGGCCCGGCATAAGGTCTGTTCTTAATACTACCCATTCTCCAAAGCACTGCTGTACGATGAAGTTCCAGTCTTTGCACTTGAGCAGAACGCGACCCTTAGCAGTTACTGTGACAGTTGCATTGTCAAACTCCAATGCAGTCGGGTCTATTACATAGGCTTGCTTGGCAACAATGCCGATACTGCCATCAGTAGGCAAATCTTCAACGCCAAGGTCAAGTATTTTGTTCTTGTTAAGGTTGTGGAATTTTATCTTCTTGATGTGGGTGCCTGTAAGGTCAATCTCAGTATCATTCTCATCGTCCTTGATAATATTATACTTTATCTTTTCTCCCTTGCTCTTCTTTATGTTCAGCTTTTCGGATATATTAGAGGCTATTTCTTCTGTCGCGTTAATAACTGCCTTGGTTATGTTTGTTTCATTGACTAAATTGGCTATTGTTATCGTTGTTATATTTGTTTCATTTTCAACAGCCTTATCTTCATCAGCATCTCCAACAACAATAAACTCTTTGATTATCCTTTCATTCAGCTCTCCGTAGTACAGCAGTGCATTGACAGTGTGCCTGCCAAGTATTGCAGGAATGAATTTTAAGCCTGATATGAAGTCCATGCTGCCGTCAGGCTCTATGACAACAATGCTTGCGTTTGCATAAGGAGGCTGTATATGGAACTCTACTGCCTCGCTTATATTGTATACATCTTTAGCTAAAATAAGGTCAAAGTCTATGTCCGGCTGCGTTTCATTTGTTTCATTTTGCTGTGTTTGGTTTATTGTCTCATTTACTTCTGTCTGATTTTGTTCTGTTGCATTTGTTTCTGCTGCACTATCAACAATATTTTCTGTTTCATTAATAGCAGCATCAACAGTTGCATTTTCTGTTTCATTAGCAGTTGTATTTGTTACATTTTCCGCAAATACAACATTTCCGGTTATGCCAGGCAATGCATAGTCTGCTGTATCTGCAACAATTATCTGATCAAACTGCTCTTCTGTTGCGTTTGTTACATTTTCAGGAATGACTTTATCAAACTCTTCTGCTGTTTTTGTTTTTTCAATATTATCAAACTTTTCAACAGGAACTTTTTGTGGTTGTTTAGCTACATCAACAGTTTTTGTTTTATCTGTTGACCCCGCTGTTAGCAAGCCCGAAGCAGCATCATTCGTTATGTCAGCTGCTTCATCCACACTGCCTGCTATTGAACTATCTGCTTCAACTTGGCTATCGGTAATCTCTTTAATCGTGAATCCTGAATCAAAGTTTCCTAAGAAGAACGGAACTGCTATCAGCAGCAACAATACAAAGACAGGAAGAAGAACCTTGCTTCTTATCCTCAACTCAAGCTTTTCATGGGCTTTTCTTGACTTTGGCAAATCCTTTCTTTCTTTTCTTTCAAGAAGCCCTGTGAATAAGTCCTGCTTTGCTTCTTTTATTTTTGTTTCTGTTTGTTCTATTGGTTCTGCTGGCTTAGTCTCTTTTTCTGTTATTGTTTTTTCTTCTGTTTCTTGTTTGGTTATGCCTGCCTTTTCGCTGTATTCCTTTAATTTTGATGTTATTGCTTCAATTGTCGTTGGCTTTGGCTTTTCAAACATTATTGTTCTTTCTTTTATTTTTGTTTGCTCTGGTTTTGTTTCTTTTCTATCAACAGCAAAATAATTACTTTCAACAAGCCTTGTTCCTTTGCCTGGAACAAACTCATACTTCCTTTGCTCATGCTGTATCTTTCCTTCTTTTAGCTCAACTCTCTGGCTTTCAATCCTCTGCTCGCTTATTTTCTGCTGAGTGCTTGTATACAACTCAAATAACTTCTGAACTTCTAATCTCAACGCAGTCTCAAACTGCTGCCTGCTTAAAAGCTGAAGGCTCTCGTTTGGCATAAGGGTATTGGCAAGGCGAGAGCCGGCTTTTACATACTCAATTGCAGAAATAACAGGAGCAGTGATTTTGTCAGGGTAAGCATAAATAAGCTTTAGCCTTTCTTTTTGCGGAGATTTGATCATGGCAGAAGCTAGCTGAACAGCCTGTTCAATGTCCTTTCTTGTGTAAGTTACAAAACTATCTGCCATCCTCTTTACTCTCCTCTTTTTTAAACCAAAGATTCATGTTTCCAACCTTATAGCCGCCTATTTTGCCGGCAAGCTGGAGCCTTAAGCAATGGGTATTGACAGAATGCCACGCATAGTTGATTTTTAGACAAATTTCTCTAGTAGAAACAGGCTTTTCTGAACTCTCTATCAAGTGGAGTATCTTCTTCTGTATCTCCTTACCAATACCCATGAATGGCTATTTTGCGGTTTTTCGTTATTTAAACATTTATAACTCCTAGTTAGTACTAATGTTTTAACTAATAATAGGATGAATAATCATATTAATAATAGTATTAATATTAATACTAATATAAGTATGAACATTCGCAGTTATTAGACGGTGAAACGCGATTTTTTTAATTATTTTCTATGTAAAAAATGAATAAAGAACAAAAACTTTATATAGTTTAATTGTTTAACTGTTAAACAGTATAACTGGAGGTTGATAATATGGCTGAAACAGAGCTTGTTAAAATGAGCCCAAAGGGGCAGCTGGTTGTTCCTCAGGAAATAAGGAAGAAAGAGGACTTTAAGACAGGCGATAGGTTCATTCCTTTTCCTGTAAAAGAAGGCATTTTGTTTAAGAAGGTAAAGATTCCTGAGCTAAAAGTAGAATTCGAGAAATTGGCAGAGGAAATACAGGCCCAGCTTAAGAAGCAAAAAGTTTCTTCAGAAGATGTTTCAGAGGCTGTTAAATGGGCAAGAAAAGGATAGTTCTGGATACGAATATCTTTATTTCTGCCCTTGGTTGGGAAGGCAAGCCAAGGGAAATTTTCAGAAGAGTTTTAGATGGAGAATTTGGATTGATCATATCGCAAAGCCAGATAGAAGAATTAGAAAGAGTTTTGGCATATCCAAAGTTTAAATTTACTGAAGAGCAGAAATCCAGATTTCTAACAATAATTTTTGAGATTGCTGAAGTTGTAAAGACATCGCATAAAATAGATATAATAAAAGATGACCCAACTGATAATATCATCTTAGAGTCGGCTGTTGAAAACAATGCCAGCTTTATTGTTTCTGGCGATGAGCACCTGCTGAAGATAAAGCAGTTTGGCAAAGTTAAGATATTAACACCTTCTGAGTTTATAAAAATGTTTTCTTAAAATTATTAGATATTTACTTACTATGTGGTAAATAAATTGAACATATCTCATTCTTTGGATAAACCATGGAAATATTTATATAAGCAAAAGCCAAAAGTTATCCCATGGACTTGGTCAAGACAGGAATAGAGGGATTTGACAGCATGATTCAAGGCGGCATACCGCAAGGCCATAGTGTTCTGGTTGCAGGCGGCCCTGGAACAGGGAAAACAAGCTTTGCAATGGAATTTCTTTACAGGGGAGCTTTAAACGGCGAAAGAGGAATCTACATCACGACAGAGGAAGAGCCTGAAAACATCATAAGAAATATTAATTCAGTGTTTAAAGGATGGAAAAAATTTGATGAATTAGTAAAGAGCAAAACAATAAATATTGTAAAAACAACAAGAATTGACATCCCTTCTGTTGCCAGTATTGTAAGAAGCGAGGTTGTCGGGAAGAAAGCAGCACGCTTGATTATAGATTCAACAACCATGTTAAAACTGTTTTACAAAACACCTGTTGAATTTAGAAAAGGCCTTTTTAGCTTACTGATGAACTTAAGCAAAGTAAACTGCACAACTCTTATAATAGGAGAGCTTAAAACAATTGAAAGAGCAGGATTGACTTTTGGTGTTGAGGAATTTTTGGTTGATGGGATTGTTAACCTGTATAATATGGAAATGAAAAACACAAGAACAAATGCACTTGAGGTTTTGAAGATGAGGGCTGTTGACCACAAAAAGAATGTTGTCCCTATGAAAATAACTGAAAATGGAATAAAGGTTTTTGCAGCTGAAAAGATATTCTGATTGTTTATTTTTTTCTTTATTATATTTATAATTATTATTTATAAAATCAAAGATGAATTTTCACTTGTATCAATTCAAGGCGTAGCCGAACTTATAGTTAAAGTTGTTAGAGTTGGAAGCGTTCTATCAAGAACGAAGTGCCATAGAGAATAAGAATCAAGTGGCAATCTTAGTATTTAAATCTCTTTTCATATTCTTTATGGTCGAACCATTCGAGAATAATATTAACTATCTTGACTTCGTCAGTTTCTATAGTGTAAATCAGTCTCCAAGCATTAGGAAGATCATATTTCCAAAGGTTTGTTATGCCAAATTTTTGAATATACTCTTTGGGCCAGAGATGTTTTGCAATTTTGATTCCACAAGTAGGATTTGCTTTGAGGTCGTTAAGAGCTCTATCGATGAATTTGTAGAGTTGCTTGTCTTCAAATTTACCTTCTTTAAGTGCTTCCCATTCTTGCTTGATTTTGGGAGTAATGAAAGCTACATGAATTTGTTTGTTCATCGCACAATTAAGTCTTCTTTGATTAGTTTTTTTATTCTTTCTGGGTTAAAAGTCCAAACAATGCACCCATCTTTATCTATAATTATTTTTCCAGATTGTTCGAGATATCCTAAGATTACTTGAAATGTTTGGTACATCATTTTTTTAGGGAGTTTTTTCCAGAGCTGGTATTTGCCGCATTCCTGGCTATGTTTTTGGATAGTTTCCTCTACCATAAATACAGATTCCAATGTTGGGCTATGTAAAATTGTTGCCTCTGCCATATTATATAAGTATATATAAGAACTTCTATTTAAAGTTTTCGCTTTTCCCTATGCATTAATTTGCATTGTAGCGATTGAAATGAACAATTATTTAACTATTCAAAGCCGCCAAAGATTTCCTGATCAGGATACACTACAATTCCCTCAGTATCCCTAATATCGATTGCCACTACTTTTTCAGCATGCTCTGCTCCCCTCATCTTTAATATCTCCAAAGCCCTCTGCCTGATATTCCCTCTTCTGATGAAGTAAAGGATGACTATGCCGTCTGCAAGGAAGTCCTCTATCTTTCCCTTTACAATCCCTATTTTTGGAATCTCTTCTGTTTCTGAAACCAGCAAAGAAGTTGCATCTATCTCATCAAGATATTTGAAAAGCTGCTCAATGTAAACCCTGTAGTTTTCCTCTCCTTTTACAAACGTTGCAGCTAATGCGGCTATCGAATCAAAGCCAATCCATTGAGGAGTAAAGCCTTCTGGAATCAATATAGGGTTAGGCTCAATCAACAGCTCTCCTTTTGCAAGCGTTAAAAGCTCTTCCACACTTCTTTGCAACGATATAGGATCAAGCCTTTGCACTATCAGCTTACCTTCGTGTATATACTTCATTGGATTCCAGCCAAAATCCTCCATATGCCTTATCAGGTTTTCAGGCTCTTCTTCCAGGGAAATAAATATAGCGCTTTCCCCTCTTTTGACAGCATTGTATATTGCCTGCAGGACAAAAATTGTCTTTCCGGAACCAGGCCCTCCGCTTATCAGAACTCTGCTTCCTTTTGGGATTCCCTCTGGCATCAAATCATCAAAGCCTGGAATTTCTGTCCTTACATATTCTGAAACTTTCTTTTGCTTCAGCTTTATCTCCCTTATCTGCTTCAAGGGGCTTAGCTGCTTTTTGATTTCATCAACAATGATCTTTCTTTCCTCATCATTCCATACTTTAGCTACTTCTGCTGCTGCTTTTTCTTTTTTCCCTTCTTTTTGTTTTTCAGCTTTCGGCTGCTTTGCTGCAATTGTTTTATACCTTTCCTCTGGTCCGCCGATTCTTTCAATATGCGGCTTTTGAGGAATTTGCTGCTCTTGCTTCTTCTCTTGTTTTTTTATCTGCGGCTTTTCTTCTTTTCTTTTTGGAATTATCTTGCTGCCGTATTGTATTGTTATGCCTTCGAGCTTTTTTATCGGCATCATGTAATTAATATTCTTTATTTTCTGCACAGGAGCAGACTCCGTCACTTTCTTTACAGGATGCATTTCTTTTATTTTCTTTACTGGATTTAGCTCTTTAAACTTTACATTTTTGAAAGGATTCAGCTTTTTGATTTCCTTTAAAGAAGAAAATTGGCTCTTGATCTCATCAATAAGCATCTTCTGCTTTTGCTCAAAAGAAGCTGGCTTTGTTTGCTTTGCTTTTTTTTGTTTTTTTAGTTTTGGATTTTCCTGTTTTTTTTCTTGTTTTATTATTTCTGTTTCAGGGCTTTCAGGTTTTATCTCTTTTTTTGAAGCTGGATTTTCTTTTATTTTCTGAGGCTTTTCAGCGGCTTTTTTTGGCTCAGGCTTTGTTTCTTTAGGCTTTTTCCCAGGCTTTCCTGCTTTGCCCTCTTCTGCCTGCCTCTGCCTTACTGCCTCCTCTAGCT
Source organism: uncultured Methanosarcinales archaeon (assembly GCA_964459835.1). Lineage (GTDB taxonomy): Archaea > Nanobdellota > Nanobdellia > Woesearchaeales > UBA12501 > CAYWPA01. Next base: position 22,679 of record CAYWPA010000002.1, on the reverse strand, counting down.
CATTCATGCTTTTGTCAATATCCGGGCTTATATTTTCCTCTTCCAGTTCTATCACCTAGCCTATACTCTGCTATGCCTATTTATAAAATTTATGGGTAACTTATGGGCAGAAAGCTTTTTAAAAGCCAAAATATAACATTTTTAAAAAGAGGTGGATAATGGGATTATTGCCTTCAGAAAAGCTTATTATGGGGAAAAAAGGCTCCTTAAAAATTATTTCTTTTATACTCATTTTTATCTTAATTGTTGTTGCTTTTTATATCATCCCTATGCCTGAAAAAGAGCTTGGGGAAGAGGCTGAGGAAGAAGAGTTTCCTTTATTTGACGGGCTTTTGGTTGTTTTCGGGCTTTTAGTTACAGGGCTATTTGCTTATTCAACAAAAAGGGAAAAAGGCATTTTGAAAAAGCCTTTAATTTATATCACAGCAAGCGTATTCTTTTTTGCAATTATACGCATTTTCTATTTTTTACATGGGGTTGGTGCAGAAGCATCAGGCACAGTCCTGATGGTGTGGTGGCATCTGCTTTTCTATACTGGAATTGCTGTGCTTATGGCAGGTTTAGTGATTATAAGAGACAGTGAAAAAAATGAAAAATACAAGCTTTTTGGAAAGAATGATGCAGCTTTTTTCTCAATCTTAGCTGTGGTTTTTATTGCAATATTTGCTTCATTTTTCTTTATGAACAGCTTCTTCACAGATATTTTAAAAGGAACTATATTAGAGGATGGCGGAGGCTTTGTTCATATTCTTGCTGTTACCATAGGTGTATTTGCTACAATAATTTTAATAGAAGCAAAGGCATCTGCCGGCTATCAGTATACAAATGTTTTTAATTTATTTTTTGCAGGAACCTTTACAATGTACGTGATTCATACATGGGAATTATTGACTGAAAGCTGGCATATCTTCATATTCCCTGAAGCAACTGTAGAGACTGTTGAGAAGATTATGTTCATTTTCGTATGGCTGTTTATTCTGGCAGCATTTTTAATCCTATACAAAAAACAAAAAAAAGGCAACATTTAAGATGAAGATTAGCATTGGCACAAAGCTTATACTGCTTATGTTTGCAATTGCCGCTTTCATAACAATTGTTCTCTCTATTTCGTTTGTTCAGTCTTTTAGTAAAATTATAGAAAAAGAGATACCAGACAAGCCAGACATTGTCTCTGAAGCAGAGCATGCCATTGCAATAAAAACCATATTTTTTGGATTTATATTGTTGGCTATATTTTTGCCTATTGTTCTTTTTTTATCCATGTCTATTTCTAACCCAATAAAAAAGCTTAAGGAAGGGGCAGATATAATAGGCAAAGGCAATCTTGATTACCGGCTTGATATAAAAACCAGAGACGAGATTCAAGACCTTTCTGAGTCCTTTAATAAAATGGCTGTAGATTTGAAAAAAACTAGTACAGAGCTAAAGAAATATTCTGTTAATCTGGAAAAAGAAGTAAATAAAAAAACAATGGGATTGCAAGATAAAGTATCTGAATTGCAAAAATTCACCAAGCTTACTATCGGCAGGGAGCTTAGGATGATAGGATTGAAAAAGAAGATCAAAGAGTTAGAGGGCAAAAAAGAATGAAGATAGGTACAAAATTAACAATGAATTTTATCAGCAGAGGCATTAAAAAATAAAATGGAAATGGACCATCAAAAAATAGCAAAGATAATTGCTGGCATCGTTATTATTGGAGGCATTGCTGTAGTTATGGGATGGATTTTTGATATCGATGCCTTGAAGAGCATTTTACCTGCATTTGTAACAATGAAATTTAATACTGCTATTTCATTCATCTTAGGTGGCATTACCCTTTACTTTATAGCTGTATCCCAGAAAGGATATCATGAGGTAGCTGATATTGTACTGCCAATAACCACTTTTGTTATTCTGCTTTTAATGGCAACAATCTTAGTTTCTATTTTTTTTGGCATTAGCACAGGCATTGAGGAGTTATTTATAAAAGACATATTAAAAGGCACAGTAAAAGGTGACTATCCGGGAAGGCCTTCAATTGCCACTATTGTAAATTTTATATTGATAGCTGCAGCAGGTATTTTAACCATGTTCCATGTTACAAATTTAAAAAAGCTGCTGCTTGCGATTGGCACAATTATTAGCATAATAAGCAGCGTGGCCATTGTTGGGTATCTCATTGATGAGCCATCGCTTTATTATTTGATTGAAGGCTTTAGCGTACCTATAGCAGTATACACAGCAATCTTGTTTGTAATGCTTGGGATAGGCCTGGCTTTCTTAGGAATTGAGAAAAGAGCAGAAAAGACCTGCAGCAAGGGGTATTGGCTAAGATGAAGATTGGCCTTAAACTTACCATTGTTTTTTTGGCATTTGTCATAATTCCAACCATATTTATTGGAGTGCTGAGCTATTCTCAGGCCAGGAACAGCCTGGAGAGTGCTGCCCAAGAAAAGATCAATGTAGTGGCTGACCTTAAAGTAGAAAAGATTGAATTATTCTTTAAAGAGCGAAAAGGCGATATAAGCACAGCTCAGAAGTTTTATAATATTAAAACTAATCTCCCTATTGTAACAAAATTTGCCAGTAACAGGACGCATCCTAAATATGTAGCAGCTAAAAAAATGCTGGATGACCAGCTAAAAACATTCCAGAAAGTTTATGGCTATAACAATTTTATTCTGGTGAATCCTGGAGGAAAAGTTGTATATGCATTAGAGAATGAATCAGATGAAGAGCGTAGCGAGGCGAAGCTAGGCCATCCCTTATTCGACCCAACAGGCATGGCATTTAGAGAGGGTAAGAATGGAATTTATTTTTCTGAAATTTTTAGGGAAGAAGATGATTTTGCTATGCTTATCACAGCACCGGCATATGATTTTGATGGAAATTTCGCTGGCGTAATTGCCCTTGAGGTTAATATGACTCCTATTTATGAGTTTATCCAGGATACAACAGGCTTGGGTGAGACAGGAGAAACCCTTATAGCTAAAAATAAAGGAGACTATGCTTTGTTCTTAAATCAGCTTAAGTATGATAAAGATGCTGCTTTAAAAAGAAAAATCAGATATGGGGCAAATGAGGATTTCCCAATGCAAGAAGCAACACAAGGAAGAAGTGGAGCTGGAATATCAATAGATTATCGAGGTGAGAAAGTCTTTGCCGTATGGCGCTACATACCTTCTTTGGGATGGGGGCTTGTAGCAAAAATTGATACAAAAGAGATTTTTGCTGTTGTAAATAACCTTAGAATTTCGCTATTGATTATTGGATTCATTACCTTTATATTTATGGCACTCATGGCTTTATCCTTATCAAAAACAATTTCTTCTCCTATTGTAAGCTTAACTAAGCTAACCGATGATATTTCTAAAGGCAAATTTGATACTAAGATAGATCCTAAATTAAAAGAATCAAAGGATGAAATAGGATCTCTGGCATTAGCTTTTGGCAGGATGACTGAAGACCTTAAAAAAGCACAGGAAGAGCAGAAAAAATATTCATCTAATCTGGAAAAAGAAGTTAAAAATAAAACAGCAGAGCTAAAGAAAAGGCTGGAGGAAGCAGACGAATCAAGGGAAGCAGCAATGAATATACTTGAGGATGTAGAAGAGGCAAGAAAAGCGCTTGAGGAAGAAGATATAAGGAAGAACGAGCTGTTAAATATCACATCGCATGAATTAAAAACACCTTTGGTCCCTATTGAAGGGTATACAGACCTTTTGCTGAAAGAAAAACAAGGAAATATGAACAAAAAACAGAAAGAAACTTTAGAAATAATTGCAAGAAACGCAAAAAGGCTTGAAAACCTTATAGGAGATGTTCTTGATATCGCAAGGCTTCAGGCAAGAAAGATGAAGTTTTTCCTTGCTGCTGAAGACCCTGCAAAAGTTGTAAAGGATGCTGTTGCAGGAATGAAATCGTTCGCAGAAAGGGAAAAAATCAGGCTTTCATGTGAAATAAAAGGAAAGCTTCCTACAGTTTTAATGGACAAAAACAGGATAACACAAGTTATCACAAATCTCATAAACAATGCAATAAAGTTTACGCCTGAAAAAGGCTCTGTAACAGTAATAGTAGAGAAAAAAGGAGATAATCTGCTTATGCATGTAAAAGATACAGGCATTGGAATAGATCCAAAATACCATGGAAAGCTGTTTAGCAAATTCTTCCAGGTTGACAGCTCAATAACAAGAAAATATGGAGGAACTGGATTAGGACTATCGATATGCAAAGGAATAACTGAAGCCCATGGAGGAAAAATAACAGTTGTATCAGCTTTGGGAAAAGGAAGCACGTTTACTGTAGAGCTTCCTGTAAAAAAGAGCAGGGTTAAAATGGCAGCTGGCATGTATGGTCTTGTCTTCGGACATACAGAGAAAACCATCCCTGAATTAAAAAAAGAGATTGTTCAGGAAGAAAAAAGAAAGAAGGGAGAAAGAAAAAAGCTGCTGCTAAAAAAGGCTAAAAAAGCAGCAAGGGGGAAGAAGAAAACCCAGAAAAAGCCTGTGCCTATAGGAAAGAAAGTTGAAGAGTTTTTTGAATGAATAAATTTATATATATTAAAACTTCATAGGTATTAAAAAAATATTCAATAAACCACATTTAATAAAAGAAATAAAAGAGGCTTGACATGGCATTAGAAGGATATCAGAGTTTTATTTACCCAGTTATAGAGATTTTTGCATTTCTGGCTGCAGTATTTGCTATAAAAACCCTTATATCCATAAGAAAGCAGAAGAAAGATGAGGATATCAAGAAGATATTATCTGTTGTTTTTACTTTGCTGGCATTATCATTTATATCTGCTTTTTTAGCAGAAGCAAGCTGGGACTTTATGGATAAAGTAATGAAAAAAGATCCGACCGGCTCAATAATAGAAATTTTCTGGGTAATCGCATATCTATTAGCAATCTCTGGATTTTTATATTTCGGCTGCTCAATGGCAAAAGCCAATAAAAAGCTTGGAAAAGGCATTGCTGCTGTAGGAACATCTGCTGTTTTTGTTTCTGTTTTGCTTTATTATATTATTGCTTCCTTTATAATGCCTGCTGATATCGAATGGTCTTTTTTCACTTTTCTTAATTTCTTCTACCCAATAGGAAGTGCTGTACGCCTTATATCATCATCGTTTGTTTATGTTTACCTGAAAAGCTTGAAAGTAGCTTTGCCCATCTTGCTGATTTCGCTTGGCATCTTTTGCGCCTTTGTTGGAGATATGCTTTATTCATATGAATCATGGAGAAACAGCTATGGTGTATTAGGAGTAATATATGATAGCCTATATGCAGTTGAATATATGCTGGCTTTTTTAGCATTTTATATTTTTAGCAGGAAGAAAAGCAGCGAGGGAGCAAAATGAAAAAAATACTGATAGTTGATGATGAGCCTGAAGTATGCGGTTTGATAGAGGCTGTTTTGAAAACAGAAGGCTTCAAAACAAATACTGCTTATGGTGGGAAAGAAGCCTTGAAAAAGATAAAAGAGGATGGATACAACCTTGTGCTTCTTGACATAATGATGCCTGATTTAAGCGGAGAGGAAGTCTTAAGGCTGATAAGAAAAACAGGAGAAAAGCTTCCTGTTATTTTTGTCACTGTAAAGCCAAAAGACGAGGTTGACTTAAAGCATGTCAACGGCTTTATACAAAAGCCGTTCAAAAACGAGCATTTGGTTACTGTTGTAAAAAGGCTTTGTGCATAAAATTTATAAAGCTGCAAAGCTAAGGTTAAAAAATGAAAAAGAGGATATTGGTTGTGGATGATGAGCCTGACCTTTGCTCTTTGGTAAGTTCTTTGCTTAAAGATGCGGGTTTTGAAACTATATGTGCAATGGATGGAAAGGACTGCCTTAAAAAGCTTCAAAAAGAGGGCAAATTTGACCTGATTCTTCTTGATATTATGATGCCAGGCTTGACTCCAAAGGAGATTATAAGCGGAATAAAGAATACTGCAAAGTGCAAAGATACTAAAATTTCATACCTAAGCGTTGTTGAATTTCCAGAAGATGAGAAGAAAGCATTGTTCAAGGAAAAAAACGTTATTGACTACATACAAAAGCCTTTTGACAATGCTGAGCTGGTAAGAAGAGTAAAAAAAATGCTTAAAGCCTGACAACCTTGTCAGCAAATATCCCTATTTCTTTAGTGAAGCTTGTATTATTATCTTCAACAGATGTAATAATGACTTTTGTATTGGCAACCCTTGCCTTTGTGATTATGCTGTTGATAAGCTTTATGACTATTGTTTCTTTATTATAGACAAGCAAAGTTGATGCTGAATTGATAAATACAGACTTGCACCCTTCCCTTAAAGCATCTGAAACAGCCATGCTCAACGCAGTAAGGTCTGCAGGTGAATCGATATATGTGACATTTTTTTCCTTTAAAACCTTCGTAACTGTTTTTGTAAGGACATCTATAAAAACAAACCTGCTTCTGTCTATATTTTTTTCTTTTAGCTCTTTGTACAATGTAGAATAAGGCTTGTTTATGGAAACAAAGCATGTTTTTGCAAAGCTTTTTTCAAGTGTCCTTATTATTTCTTCTACAGAAGAGGTGTATTTATCTTTGGGTAATAAAAACAAGACAACATCGTTTTCCTGGATATCTTTCAGCACTTTATATCACCTATACAGTTTTGTTTATCCTATTTAAATATTTTTCAGTCCAAAATCACTATCCCTTTTTCTTTTATCTCAAATTCATGGTATTTTGAGTCAGGGGGGACACCTTTCATCTTCTTAATTCCGAGCAGCCTTTTTATAACAATTCCTTCTTCCTTCATCTTCATCTCAATTACACAGTCACAAAGCTGCTCCATTGCTGTTACAGTATCAGGAGAATGCATCCCATCCTCTATTAAAAAAACAGTGCATGTATTATGCTGCTTCAAAGTATCTATCAAATCGGCCATGAATTTGTATATTATAATAGGCTCATTTGTCATTAAGGCAGGAGACAAAATATTAAAAACACCCCTTACTATCTGCTTTTTGTTCCCTTCCAAAACCTGCTTCACTGCCAGGGAAACAGTAAAAAGCTCGTCTAATTTGCAGTTAATAACATTCTTTCCTTTGCACATATTGCTTGCATCTATCCAGAAGATATTTTTCTTTTCCACAGCTTTGCTTATGTCCATACCATAGCTCTTGAACTCTGCTTCGACTTCCTCGTTGTTTTTTTCTGTAAAGGCATAATAGCAGGTATTGTCTTTTTCATTTACGCAATTGAATAAGAAGTGCAGGCAAAGGACATCTTTTCCAACACCTGGAGACCCTTTTATTAAAATTACAGACTTTTCAGGGAATCCTCCTTTTAATAGCTTGTCCAATTTCTCAATTCCTGTTTTCAGCGCCATATTAGCTTAATCTTTCCTGCCCTACTACTTTAACCTGAAATTCGCAGTTTTTATCGCCTTTTGAAACACACTTGACTTCTCTGGCGCCGGCATACTTATTATATGTTTTTTCAACCAATCCTGCAAGCATTCCGGAAACAACATGGCACGATGGCTTGTTAAGGTTTGTCCTGAATGCTGAATCTGCAAGCGTAAAGATAAACTCTTTTTTTCTTGCATCAGCTTTTTTAAGCTTTATATTTCCAATCTCTTTGATTTTGAAAATATTTATCAAATGGGCAATATCCATATCGTTGGTTATACACCCTTCTGCCCCACAGTTGAAGTAAACATCAGGGAGTTTCTTCCCCATGCCCTTTCCTGTCATAAAAAGGAAAATCCTCTCATCCCCCACACTAGAAAGGTTTGAATAGAAATCCTCAAAAAAGCTCTTAAATGCCATCTTCTCACCTCAGTCTTTACTTCTTTTTTAACTTTATAAACTTTATGCTTTTAGAAAACTATAAATATGAATATGCAATAGAAAGCTATATGTCACTAAGGGAAAGGCTAAAACAGGAGCTTGCCGGCATACCGAGCAATTTTGTTGTCCTGATACTTGCAAATAAGGAGAAGTTTGATAGTGTTAATTCAGATATTTTGTCTATTTTTACTAATGAAATGCAGCTTAGGGGAGGGTATATAAGCATAGAAGGCTCTATTTCAGAAGCTTTAAGCCAGCTTAAAAAAAGCAATGCTGACATAAGCAAAATAACTTTTGTAAACTGCACAGGAAGGGAAGAAAGGCTTGACTGCAGGCTGATACAGGCGTCTCATGACCTGACCTCACTTAGCATTGCCCTTGAGAAAGTTCTTGAAAACAAAAGCCACAAGTTTCTTGTCCTTGATTCATTAAACAGGCTAATTGCTGAAAATGATTATATAGCTATGGTTGCGTTTATGCAGAGCTTTTCAATGAATACAAGGGTTAAAGGAATAGGCAATATAATCATTGCTGTTGATGACCCTAAGAATATGCAGGAGATAGAAGACTTAAGCGAGTTCTGCGACAAAGTTATTGACCTTACTTAATTACTAATTTATTTAATAACTACTTAATTTCTGGATCCAAAAAGTTTCCTGTTATTATGACCTTCTTTTCTTTCTTCAGCTTGTTTTCAAATTTCTGGTAATTGCTCAGCACATAAGCTGCTTTTTTTGTGTCTATATTGCTGTACCCTGCAACAATTATTGCATTCTGCCCATTGGCAAACGCATCCTTTACTTCCTGTATCAAGCCCTCATTTTGATGCTCCCGCCATTCTTCGCAAGTCATTGTCTTTCCTTTTTCAGCCAGCTCTTCTGCTAGTTTGTTTATGCACGGCCCGCCGAACAAGATTATGTCATTGTTCTGTTTTTCTTCCAAAGAAACTTCTGTATCAAGCTTGCTGGATACTTGTTTTGTGCTTGGAACTAATCCTTCACCCAACCTGCTTAGGTCAACGCTTGCTATGAATTGCTTAAATCCGACAGGGTCAAAATCCAGAAGGGCTTTTACATCATACCCTCCTAGAATAGGCATAACACTCAGAGGAACAAGTTTTGTCTCTCCAAATTCAATGAAAACATGGGTTCCAGCCCTGTATGCAGGATAAGCCAGTGTAAGCTTGTCTGCATCTTCTTCTTTTTCGTCACTTTTAACAGCCAAAGTACCATAAGCAGTTACAGCTGCTTGTGCATCTATATCATCAAAACTAGATACAATAAAGCCTGTAGCAACAGGAACAAACTCAACATCAACCTTGTTGTCGCTTTCTTCTGAAACATTAAGGGTTGCAACCTCCGGAATTCCAAAATTTAGCAATCCATCTTCATCAAACTCGCTTGCAAGGGTTGTAAAGGTAACAGCAATGCTGTCCAGCCTGCTTGCATTGTCAATAGACTGATTGGGTCCTATGTCTATTATACCTCCGCCGTTTATTACTATGTTAACCTCATCTCCCCCAACATCTCCATCATTGTTCAAATCAAATGCAATCGGGTTTCCTGTTGCATTGCCTACAAAAACTGTGAAAGTATTTCCTCCTACAATTAATTCTCCTTTAGCATTATCTCCTTCTGTTCCGCTGTATGAAACTGCTTTTGTTGAGCCTTCCAATTCCTGAGCCCAGACTTTGAATGTAATTTCTTTATCTGATGTGTCAATATCATCATAGCTTAAAATATAAGTTGTTGATTTTTCATCTCCTGCAGGAAAGCTTGCACCGCCATTGTCTGTCAGGATAAACAAATCGCTTTTGTTAATGCAGAAATCGCTTGAATTTGCGCATTCTATAAATACTAATTCGTTATCTTCGTCTCCATACTTAAACCCATTTCCTTCATCATTTGAATTGTCAACAAATGGGATAACAAAGCTCAGGCCCTCTATGTTTGTAAAATATAAATCATACGCCTCGTCTGCCTTAGGAATTAGCTGCACAATAGAGCTGTACCACAAAGGATCAAATGTAAAGCCTTTGAAGGTAATGTCCCAGTTCTCAGACAGCATGCCTTCGGGCTCTTTAAGATGGTTCCTAAGCCCATCATATACTGGTATAAAAACATCACCCCCTTTATTTGACTCTGCCTTTAGGCTATACCTGATTTTTTCTATCCTGAAAGTTTCATTATCCAGAGAAGAAGCAGAAATGCTTACGCTTCCGTCTTCAATATCCTCATGGTTAACCTTGACAGTTTGCTCAAATACATCATCGCTGTAGTTTGAGTCTGTAAACTCAATCTTTGTAGCACCGATGTAAAACTCAACCAAATCCCCTCCAGCCTCTTCTGCCTCGTTTGGAAGTATTTCCCTTATCCCAATAACAGTTTTGTCTTTAAGCACAGTTATTTCACCGTCTTTCATGTCTTTTGTTGTTTCTCCATTAACAACAAACTTGGCAACCCCTTCATCGCTTTCCTTGCTATCAGAAACAATAGGCAAGCTTACATCATACTCTTTTCCTTTGATGGTGTATGTTTTTGCCTCTCCTTCCTCAAGCGTATCAAGAACTCCTCCTCCAAGCAGATCAAGCTTTATGAAATCATTATCTGTTAAAACTTGAGCCCTTATGATTGAAAAAACATCCCCTAAAATATTGATTTCCTCATCCTCTAAATCATTTAGAACCCTTATATTAGAGCCATTGCATGCTCTTCCTGAAGCGCATTCTATCCCGCTTTTCAGGCCTTCTTCAAAATCCAGTTCGTACTGGAACATGACATCATCCTCTAAAAACCTTAAGAAATACTTAAGTTCGTCATCGTCATTCATGTCAAAAGTTACAACACCTGAATCAATTGAGTTGTTTGTATTTGTGGAGTTTTCAAACCTTATGTACTGCGTATAATCAGTTGCCCCCTCATCAGTTATGATTGTCCCGCCTTGCAGCCCCTCAACATCATTTTCAGTTACAACTTCTCTTACATTCCCCAATGTTTCCGCAAACTCAAGAATGTCTCCTTCTCTTCCAATTTCAACAGCATCTCCCAAGACTAAAACAGTCCTATCTATCCCATCTGGAATTTTAAAGTTTTTAGGCAGCTTAATCTGCACCGTTTCCATTGCCTGTATTGCTGCCTGGCTTGCTGCTATTCCGCTTCCGCCTATTACATCATCTGCCATTGCTGTTTTCCCGACAACTATTAATGGATTTTGCAGCTCTTCATAATTGCCTATATCTGCATAAACACTTATAGAAAATATGCATAAAATAAAAAAAATTAAACACACTCTGTATTTTTTATCCATGCAGGAGAAAAATTTAGTTTAAAAGTATATAAATTTATTTATTATCCACAAAAAGAATTAAAAATTTATCTACTTCAAAGTATGGACAACCAGGCCTTTATTTGAGATTTCAAGAGGATGAACATCCTCATCGTTCTTTGTTCTTCTCATTTTTCTTACAATAAGGCTTCTTGAAAACTCCCCGCCCATGCTCTCGAATGTCACATGGATTATTCCATCTGCAATGAATTCTGAAACGCTGTCTTTTGAAAGGGATTTTTCATCATTTGTATGTGCAATTATCAATGAGGTTGTGTTGTTTGCTTTTTTGAGGTTGTTTACAAAAGAATAAATGAACCTCTTAACTCCTGACCTGCTTATGTCTGCATTTTCTTTTTTTACAGTCGGCACATTTATTGCCAATGTTGACAAAGAATCAATAACTAACCTGTCAACCTTGTTTTTCTTTGCCAAAGTTATTACCTCATTGACTGTATTGTTGTTTATTTCAGAAGTTGGTATGCTCAGGATGGTTATGTCTTTGTTTTTTGCAAGCTTTTGCAAATCCCAGCCAAACTGCTTTGCCTGCTCTATAAGATTGGTAATTTCTTCTTCAAACGTAACATACATTCCTTTTTCATTATTCTTTACGCCGTTAAACAAAAACTCTAATCCAAAAATAGTTTTTCCTGTTCCGGGTGTTCCTGAAAGAAGTACGGAAGATCCTTTTGGCAGGCCTCCTTCTATTAGATCATCAAATCCCTTTATCCCTGTTTTTATCCTTTCCATCATTCCCCACCACATCTAAAAATTTTAAATAGTTTCCTTATCTATGCAATAGATAAAAATTATTTTTGAAGCAGTATCTATCTTCTGGCACAAAGCATTTGTCCTGAACTTTAAGTCTTCCCTTAGCTGCCTTGGAACAAGGAAGTACTTTGTTGCCTCATTCTTCCCTCTCTGGGTCATATTGGCTTCGTACCTTGCAGAGTGCTCAGAAAATAAATGCACTTTGTCCATATGGCCATGAAGCTGCTTTGCCTCTTCATAGTCAATGGCAACCTCAAATATTACCCTTCCATCATCCCTTATTCTGGAGCTTATTATGTCCCCCATAGAATCTGGAAAAACCAATTTATATATAAATTTTTGGATAAAAAAGCTGTTTTCTGGATAAATAATTTCGTCCCTATTACTGGAATAAATAGTTTATATGGTATTTGGCTATTTTTTATATTTGTTTCTGTTCAAAACAATGGTAAAATCACAAATAACCTTTATTATTTATCCTATTTTAAAATAATTGGATAAATTACTAGGAATAAAACTTAATAATAGTTAAGTATTGGATAAAATTAAAAAGAGGTGAATTTGTGCAAATTAAAGGGGTGAGCAGGCTTCAAAATGATTTGGACCTGGTTGATTTGGTTCTTTTTTCTGACGAAGACAGGCAGTTTAGGGCAGCAGTAAGAGATTTTGTTGAGAAAACAAACCTGCGTGAAGAAGGCGTTAAGTCAGACAAGGAAGGAAGATATGTAAGCGATATAGTTATAGAAGAGGCAAGAAAAGCAGGCTTCTTTGGTATTATAATCCCTGAAGAGTATGGTGGAGCTGGAGGAACAATAACCCAATATGTAATTCTAGCTGAAGAAATAAGCAGGGCTTGTTTTGCACTTTCTAATATTTTAGCTGTACATAATGGCCTAGCTTCAAGACCGATAGTAAGATTCGGAACAGAGGAACAAAAACAAAAATATCTTCCAAAGCTTGCAAAAGGAGATTGGATTGCAGGGCTTGGAGCAACTGAGCCAAATGCAGGCAGCAATATTGCAGCAACATCAACAACTGCAATAAGAGTTGGTGAAAGTTATATTGTAAATGGAAGAAAGACATTCATAACCAATGGGCCTATAGCAGATGTATTTGTAACTCTTGCTTATACTAATGAAAAAGAAAGGGAAGCAAAAAATCCATGGAAAGGTATGAGTATGTTCATAGTTGAAAAAACTTTTCCTGGTTTTAGCACAGGAACTCATTTTAATGCTAAACTTGGGCTAAATGCAGCTCCTAATTCAGAGCTAATATATGACGATATGAAAGTTCCTGCTGAAAATCTTCTTGGTGGTGAGGATGGAGAGGGCAATGGTTATGCAATGATGCACGACACAATGGAAGGAGGAAGAGTGTTTCTTGCAGCATGCACTCTAGGAATGGCAAAGGAGGCCTTTCTTCATGCTTCAAAACATGCAAAAACAAGAAAAATTGGAGGAGAAATAGGAGTGCCACTTTCATCATATCAAGTTATCCAAACAAGACTTGCAGAGATGAAGGAAATAATCGATGCAATGCATTCATTTGTTTATACAACATCAAAGCTTATGGATAAAGGATATGATGTAGGAAGAAGATCATCAGAATCAAAAGTTTTCTGCACAAGAAATGCAGGTTATGTAATTAAGGAAGCAATTCTTCTGCATGGGGGTATGGGTTATATGGAAGAGCTTCCTCTTGCAAGGCTCTACAGGGAACAACCGGTTACTGAAATCTACGAAGGAACAAACGATGTTTTAGAATTATTAATTGCAAAAGAAATATTTTCAAAAGTTGATTAAAAAGAGGTGATTGAAATGGATTTGGCAAAAAGATTGGATGAAGTTGCTAAGGATTTTATTGAAGGTATGAAAATAAACCCATTGCATGGCAAAATTGTTGACGGTACTGCTTCAAGAGAAGAATATGTAATATTTCTAACAGAAACTTTAGGTTATGTAAGAAACGGTGTTTGGTTATTGGGTACAACAGGAAAAAATTTAGAAAAAACAGAATATAAACAACTTGCTGCAGGTTTTCAACAACATTCAGGCGAAGAAGGAGGACATGAAATTTGGGTAATGGACGATTTACGTGCTTTAGGCATTACCAATAGCAGGTACTTAATACATCTTCCTGATACGGCTTTTTCCCCAGGAGTGCAAGCATACAATGCTTCTTCAAGAAAATGGGCAGAGCAAAATCCAATAGCTATAGTTGGTCTAGCATATACTCTTGAAAAAATGTCAATGAGCCTTGGTTCAGTAGCAGCAAATAATCTGAGGGAAAAGTCAGGCATTCCAAACATTGAAAACGCATTAAGGTTTTTGGATGGTCATGGTAAAGCAGACATAAAGCATGATGATCAAAATAAAGAAATGCTTTTGACTATAAATGAGAAAGACCATGAAGCAGTGCTTAAGGCAGGAATAGACACAAAGAAAAATTATCTTCTAATAGGAGAATATGTTATGAGGGATGCAGCTTAGCTTTTTAATAATTAAGGTGATTCTATGTCAGATATATCAATAAAAATAGTGGAAACAAAAAAAGAGTTTCAAGCAGCTTTTAGAATAAGACATGATGCTTATGTACAAATGAAGTATATTAGCCCACAGCCAAATGGTATGAGGGTGTTGCCTTATGATTTTTTGGATGAAAATACAGTTTTTCTTGCATTACATAAAGATGAGCCAATAGGTACTATTTCAGTAACATTGGATTCTGTAGTAGGACTTCCAACTTCGCAGGATTTTCCAGAAGTAATTGAAGACTTACGAAAAAAATACAAAAAAGTTTCAGAAGGTCATTCAGTTATGGTGCATCCAAATCATCAAGGCAAGCATGGTAGATTGGCACAAGCATTAGAAAGAGCTGCTTTCAGACAAGCATATTTACAGGGCTCTGATTATATGGTGATAGGTGCCATTCCAGGAGATGTAGAAGTATTTAATAGGTTTATGGGATTTGAACAAATAAGTGAGATTAGGACTTATGAAAGTTTAAACAGAATAGATGCCTGTGTCATAGGACTTGATTTAGAAAGATTTAAGACACAAACTCAATTTGAATTCCAGAGCTATTTACTAAAAGAATATGCTGATAATATAGCTAAGGAAGAATTAAGAAGGCCTGTTATTGATTAAGAAGTTTTTTCTGAAAATATTTCTTTAATTTCTTCAACGATTTGTTCTTTAACCAATGGGTCATTTTTATCCCAGTCTTCAACTGGTTTTACTGTAAACTCACAAGACGGTTTTCCATTTGCAATGCATTTGGTTTCTATGCAAAGTACTTTTTTCCCAATCAGATATTCTGTGCCTCCTGCTAATAATCCTCTAGCAAGAAAATCAACTGCCTTCTTTTGTAAACTAAATATTTGTTTGTACCTTGTTGCAAATGGTGATTTACCTTTAAAAATTACAATATTTTTAATAAGATCACACTTTATAGTTTCATATTGTCCACGTCCTATCATTGCTAATTGCCCAACATTAAACTCTATAGATTTCTTTTTCTCAGGTATAGATTTAGCATAGCCGTATTTCTCCATCACAGTTTTTACAGCATTAACAGCTTGTAATTTGCCTAAGTTATACAGCACTTCCATAACTTTCTTTTCTCCAAACTCCTTACCCATCAAATTCTGCGTTATAACCTCAAGTTTAAGATCATTTAAAACTATAGGAATACCCCAAAGTGATAATCCACCATCTTCTTCATGTTTAATTGCTTTAAATGCTACAACTTTCTGTACAATCACCGGTGGTGGTTTAAATGCCATTTTTCCTCACTTTATCGTATGAACAATCAAGCCTTTTTCAGATATCTCCAAAGGATGGATATCTTCGTCATTCTTTGTGTTTCTCATCTTCCTGACCAATAAGCTCCTGGAGAATTCCCCGCCCATTGCTTCGAAATTAATTACAACAACTCCGTCGCAGACAAACTCAGAAATAGTATCACGGGATAAATACTCCCCTTTTTCAGATGCTTCTGAAACAAGCAGAGAAGTAACAGAATCAATGCCAGCTAAATCATCAATAAAAGTATAGATAAATCTTTTTACAACAAAATCTCCCATTATTGGCGGGGAGAAGAATGATTTATGCTTCATAATATCAACCAGAGCAATATCTTTTGTAGGAGCATATATAGGAGCATTAATGGAAAGCGTAGAAAGCGAATCAATAACAAGCCTTGATATCTTATTTTTTTGTATTTCTTTTTTTATGTTTTCAATTGTGTACTGGTCAATATCCTTCACCAAAACATGCATAATCTTAACAGAGCCGTTTTTTTCTAATTTGTCAAAATCCCACCCCATTCTTTTTGCCTGCATTTTCAAAGCATCAGGGCTTTGCTCGAAAGTAACATACAATCCTCTTTCCTTAAATTTGGCAGCTCCGTTATAAAGAAATTCCAGCCCAAAAATGCTTTTTCCTGTTCCTGGTGTTCCGCAAAGAAGAATTGTTGATCCACGAGGAAAGCCGCCTTCAACCAGCTCGTCAAAGCCTTTTATCCCTGTTTTAGCTCTGTCTTCCATTTCTTATTTTTTAGGCTAGTTGGTATATAAAGTTTTCGTCGTAAATAGGCAATGTTTATAAATAAATAATAACTATACAAAATTATGGATAAAAAAACAGCTTTGTGGATAATATCAATTCTTGCAGTTTTAGGATTTTTAGTGAGCTCTTACTTGGCTTATGTTAATATTACTGGAAAAAGTGTTGTCTGTTTTGCAGGAGAAAAAAAAGACGGAAAAAGCGAATGTGATGTTGTAAACCAAAGTATTTACTCAAGGACAATGGGAATTCCGAATGGTATTTTAGGAATGATAATGTATGCTGCTGTTTTTGTTGTTTCTTTATTTGGAATAAAGAATTGGCATAAAAAAATAGATAAAGAAAAAACTCTGCTTTTAATATGGCCAATACTCGCAATTTCTGTTTTGTTCTCAGCATATTTGACTTATATTGAATTGTTTGTAATAAAAGCAATATGCCAGTGGTGTGTTGTCTCGGCAGTTTTGGTGGTTGCTATGTTTGTTGTCTGCTGGGCTGCTTTAAAGAAAGGCATAAAATCAATATACCTAGAGTTGGAAGATTTTTTATTTGGCTTTTTTCAATAAATATTTAGATTTAAATATATTAAGTTGGAGAGAAAGTTGATATAGATTTCTAAAAATAAAAAAATCCCCCGAAGGGGATTTATTTTATATGCCTTCATCCGATTTTTTGGGGGTGGTCGTAAAATGAAGGCAAGAAAAAAATATGAAAAAAGTTTATTTCAGGACTTCTATTCCAAGCTCGTCTGAAATTTCCTTTGCAGACCTTCTTTCGTCAAAGTCTGTTTTTCCAAGTATCCAAGGGGATTTTACTCCTGTGATGATTGTCATTACTGTAAGCTTTCCCTTCATCCTTTCGTCAACCCTTGCTCCCCAGATGACGTTTGCGTCAGCGTCCATCTGCTCTGTTATCATTTCTCCTACCCTGGAAATTTCATCTAGAGTCAGGTCAGGCCCTCCGACAACGTGGATGATTGCTCCTGTAGCTCCTGTGTAGCTTATGTCAAGCAGTGGGTTTGTCAAAGCTCCCCTTACTGCCTCGTCTACTTTATTGGAAGTGTCGGAAGCTCCGACGCCTATGGCAGCTACTCCTCCGTTTGTCATGATTGCCTTAACGTCTGCGTAGTCAAGGTTTACAAGTGAAGGTATTGCGATTGTCTCTACAATTCCTTTGATCATTGTTGATATTAGCTCGTTTGCGACTGCAAATGCCTGCTGTACAGGCAAATTTCCTGCAATAGCGACTAATCTGTTGTTGTCAATGACAATAACCGTGTCTGATACCTGCCTTAACTGCTGCAGCCCAAACTCAGCCTTGTCGATTCTTGCCCTTTCAATCTTGAAAGGCATTGTTACTGTTCCTATTACAATTGCGCCTACATCTTTTGCTATCTTTGCAACGACCGGAGCAGCACCTGTTCCTGTTCCTCCTCCTAATCCTGCGCAAACGAATACCATGTCAGCATCTTTCAATGCTTCTTTAAGATCATGCATGCTTTCTTTTGCAGCCTCAGCTCCTTTTTGCGGGAATCCTCCGCATCCAAGGCCACGTGTTAGCTCTTTTCCAATCAGGAATTTCCTGTCAGCTTCAGTTATATTCAAGTGCTGAGCATCAGTGTTAACAGCTATGATTTCTGCTCCCTGAATGCCTTTTTTGTAGAGCCAGTTAACCATATTGTTTCCTGCTCCTCCAGCACCTATAACCTTTATGTTAGCCGCTGCAGTATCAAACTGCTGGCTAGTAGATGTTTTTTGCGCGTTTAGCGCATCTTGCACGATGAAGTCCATTTTTTTAAACCCCCTTTTTGGTTGTTTTTGTTTTTTTTGTTTTTTATTATAATCGGGGTAATATAGCTGTAACTACCGAAAACTTTAAATAGTAGTTTATACTATATTCTCCTTAGAAGTCAGATTTTACTTGCGCCAACAAGTATTATCGATTTTTAGTGTCGCCAAACACTTTTTATTTTCTATATTATATTTATACAACCTTTATATATATTTCTGGCTTTAAATATATATATTACAGAATATATTAGTAGCGCTTTTTGTATATTAGTTGCATTTATTTCAATTTTTTTCTATATAGAAAATAAATAAGAGGAGAAAAATACTTGCAATACCATATGAACACTTGAACCACAATCTTAATAAACGTAGCAAACATTATCTAAAATATGGCAAGAACATTTCATGTAATCATAGAGCAGGATGAAGATGGAGGGTATGTAGGAAAGGTTCCTGAACTCCAAGGCTGCCTTAGCCAGGGTGACACCTTAGATGAGCTTATGGAAAACATCAAGGAAGCAATAGAGCTTTGCCTTGAAGTACAAAAAAAGGAAAAAGTTTCTGTGGAAGAAGAAAGGATCAAATTTGTTGGTGTTCAAGAAATAACAGTATGATGAACAGTTGTTCCTATACATACAAATAAAGATATTAAACGAAGTTTGCTTAAAGGAATACTTGATGAAATTAGAGTAGAAAGAAATGAATTCTTTAAAAAAATATAATAAAATTTAATTTTACAAGAACAAAGGTATAAACACCAATGAAACGATTGTCATCAGCTTGATTAAAATATTAATTGAAGGACCAGAAGTATCTTTAAACGGATCTCCAACTGTGTCTCCGACAACAGCAGCTTTGTGAGCATCAGATCCTTTTCCGCCGAATTTCCCTCCTTCAATGTACTTCTTTGCATTGTCCCATGCACCGCCTGCATTTGCCATCATTATTGCAAGCAAAACTCCTGAAAGCAGTGCTCCTGCAAGCAATCCTCCCAAAGCACTCAGCCCAAGGAAAAGTCCAACAGCAATAGGCGCTGCTATTGCAATTAAGCCTGGCAGCATCATTTCCCTTAAAGCGGCTTTTGTTGATATGTCAACACACTTTTTATAATCAGGCTTTGCTTTTCCCTGCATCAATCCTTTAATTGTTTTGAACTGCCTTCTTACTTCCTCAATCATTGAAAATGCTGCCCTTCCTACTGCTGTCATTGTTAGTGCTGAAAACAAAAACGGCAAAGCTCCTCCTAAGAAGAAGCCAATTACAACCATTGGGTTTGTCAAAGATAATGCCTCTCCTGTTAATTTTGCCCCTCCTGCCTGCTGGAATGTTGAAAACAAAGCCAAAGCAGTTAAGGCAGCTGAGCCAATGGCAAATCCTTTTCCCATTGCAGCTGTTGTATTTCCAATTGCATCAAGAGCATCTGTCTTTTTTCTTACTGAATGAGGCAATCCTGCCATTTCTGCTATCCCACCTGCATTGTCTGCAACAGGCCCGTAAGCATCAATAGCCAGGGAAATTCCAAGCGTTGAAAGCATCCCTACAGCAGCCATTGCTATTCCATAAAGGCCTGCAAAATGATAAGATACCCATATTGAAGCTGCAATTGTAATTATAGGCAGTGTGCATGACATCATCCCAACAGCTAGGCCTTGAATTATATTTGTTGCTGCGCCTGTCTTTGAGCTTTCAGCAATTTTCATGACAGGTTTGTAGCTATAAGAAGTGTAATATTCAGTAAGCAGGCCTATTATTATTCCTGCAATCAGTCCAGATACGATTGCGTAAAACACACCAAGATTTGCTGTTTCTATTATGTTAAAATCAAAAACATTTCCTAATGGCACATTGTTCATGTACATCAATGTAAGCACAAAGCTTGCGGCAAGCACAAGCACAGAGCTTATCACTAATCCTCTTCGCAGTGCAGGGTGTATTTTATGCTCCTGCTCTGCTGAAACAAAAAAGCTCCCTATGATTGATGCAATTATTCCGGCTCCTGAAACAACCAAAGGAAGCATCAATCCTTTATTTCCAAAAACAATAAGGCCTATGGCCATTGCTGCTATTATGCTTCCCACATAGCTTTCAAACAGATCAGCTCCCATTCCTGCAACATCTCCCACATTGTCTCCGACATTGTCTGCAATAACTGCAGGGTTTCTTGGGTCGTCTTCCGGAATTCCTGCTTCCACTTTTCCAACTAGGTCAGCTCCAATATCAGCAGCTTTTGTGTAAATTCCTCCTCCAACTCTTGCAAACAATGCAATGCTTGAAGCTCCGAAGCCAAATCCGAATATTATCACTGGGTTTTTGAAAATTAGATATAAAATCATTATTCCAAGCAGCCCGAGGCTTACTACTGTCAAACCCATGACACTTCCTGAGTTAAAAGCAATTCTCAATGCTTTAGCTACTCCTTGTGTTCTTGCAGCCTCTGTGGTCCTTACGTTTGCCCTTGTTGCAATCTGCATCCCTATGAAACCAGATAAAGCAGAGAAAACTGAGCCAAGCACAAATGAAGCTGCTGTCTGCCAATTGATGAAAAATGAAAGAAGCAAAAATACGATTATAACAAAAATTGCAAGGAATTTATATTCCCTAAGCAAGAAAGCCATTGCTCCCTGATGGATAGCATCTGCCAATTCCCTCATCTTTTCATTGCCTGGGCTCTTTCTTATAATCATTAATGAAAGAATTCCTACAAATATCAATGTAAAAATGCTGATCCCTATTAATAGCAATATTTCCATCTAAACACCTTTGCGAGAGAAAAATCACGTGTTTTATATATTTTTTGGTTGTATTTAGATATCAAAATCGCTGTCTGTTATGCCGGTGTTTTCCAAATCAGCTAAATCGCCTTCAATTTCGGAAATATCATTTTCCAATGAAGAAAGCTCATCATTTTCGCCTGCTGTCTGCTGCAGTGTTGTTTCAGCTGCCTTTCTTACTATTGTCCTGTCGCCTTTTCCTTCAATCCTTATCTTTACAGTGTTTTCCTCAACATCAAAGCATACAAAGCCGTCGTTTAGGTTGTCATTGTTCAGCCATATCTCTATTTTTCCTACTTCAAATGGGTCTATGTTGCCGTCTTCTTTTACTAAGAAAGCATTGTCCTTCCCTCCAATTGATTCTTTAATCAATGGGCGCTTGTTTAATTCGGTTAAAGCTTCTGGCGGTATAAAATTTAGCATATTCTTGCTGTTAATATTCATGAAGCACAATTCCCTGTATTCTGTAGGCACTTCAAGCTCAGGTGTTGACTTTTTTCCATAAGAGGAGCCTTCATCAATCGCGTTTTTTAAGTCTGTCTTCAGCTTTACCTTAACAGCCTCTTCCTGCGCTGTCCCCAATCCTTTAATTGCTTTATATCCAAAGAACAAAACCAATATTACTATAATAGAAGTCAAAGCATATATTAGTATATCCTGTGCTTGTGCTTTTTTTTGCATAGCTTGAAAATTAGTTTAGTGTTATTTAAATGTTTTGATTAGTTGTTATGATGGCTAAGAGATCGATGAAATGCTAAATACTGTTCCGTCCAATGTTGTTATCTGTATGTCTTTTCCATTGATATTTCCATCGCCGTCCATGTCAATAGCCAATGGATTTCCTGCCAGATTTGCAACATAAATTGTGAAGTTTCTTCCACCTATCTCCAAGACGGTGTTTCCAAGAGCATAATACCGTATAAGGTCAGCATACGTGACTTTCTGGCTCGGCTTTTTTCCCAAATCCTCAAAATAAAGCCTATCTCCTGTTTTTGAAGTAAAAACCCTGAATTCATCGCCAATCCTGCCGCCAACATCAACTTTTATTTCCTTAAAGCTTCCTCCTAAAAACATTGCGCCTGCATCATATATTGCTGTAAAAAACACAGAAATGTTTTCTCCTGTAGAAAGCTCTTCAAAAACTATTGTTTTCTTTACTGCATTAAAATCCTTGTACTTTAATACATAATTTGTTTTTCCTGCAGCAATGACAAATGAATTTCCTTTTTTTATGTTAAAGTCAACAACATCCATCCCTTCTTTGTAGATAAGCTCATCTAAATCAATATTATAATACATATTTTTCTTATTTCTGAAATTTAAGAAATTGTTGTCAACCCAGTAAGGCTCAACATGGATTAGTTCTCCTTTTGTTTCTGTTTCTTCACTTTCGGGGCATTGTTCAAACTCACACGCTGGAGGAATTCTTGAAACATATGTCTTGCCATCAGGGCAGAGCTTTGCATCTTCTGTGCAGAAGACAGGCTCTGGCTGCTTTTCTTGCGCACAGCCAGCTACAAAAATCAGAAAAACAACCAATAATGCAAGCCCCTTCATAAAATGCAAAAAGAAAGTGTAATATTTAAAGCTTGGGATTAAGCTCTCTGTCGCATCTACGGGTCACAGATTCTAAGTCGAATGCGGGTGATGGACAA
>CAYWPA010000001.1:219837-221996 GCA_964459835.1 uncultured Methanosarcinales archaeon | reverse complement strand
AAATCGATTAAACTGGATTCTAATGTACGGGCTCATTCTCAACTTGCTCCGCTTCGCTCCGACCACGCTGCGCTCTCACTTCACTACGTTAATTTGGAAAACTTTTTAAACAGAGCCAAGAATTATATCATTATGAAATTTAACTTCAACTGGAAAAAGATAATATTTGCAATCTCGATATGCATGCTTTTTATCCCGATGGTTTTCCTTGGAGTTAATACGTTCTATCCTTTTGATGATTATAGTGACTGCTGGGCAAAGACAGCAAGAGCTCCAGGTGTTGATTGCTATCAATATAGCCTGAAAAACCAGACAGAGCAGTATAACCAGTGCATTGCGAATGAGGATAAGGTGCAGAAAGAAACAAGGGAATGCGAGGAAAACTTTAACGCTGCAAGAAGGGAGAATGAAGGCTTAAAATACATTACAGTGATGATTATATGCATAATAGCAAGCTTTGTTATGCTGCTAAACCTTGACAAGAGCATAATATATGGATTGTTCTTAGGAGTTGTAATAACAGCATTTTCAGCCACAATAAGGTATATGGACTCAAGAAGCAAAATTGGATTTATGCTTATGGTTACCCTGTTTGCCCTGATGATTTTCTTTGTTCAGAGGGAAAGGAGCATTAAGTCGGCTTAAGTGCCAATGCTGCCAAGCGCCGTGCCCGAAATTCTAAGCGATTGCAGCAGATAATCGTTTGCGATAGTGAAGAATATAAACGAACAGAGCGCGGCATTGACGCAGGGTTTGCTTAACAAAAAGGAGCAAGGTTTAAAAACCGCAAGTAATTCTTAGCCAGTATGATACAGACAAAAGAAGAAAGAAGGCAGCATATAGGCAAAGCCTTGGTGCTTGCAACAATATTCATGTATGTAGTAGGGGGAACAATAACCGTTGCAACAGGAGACTTGGAGTTCATATTTGACAGGTTTGCCACTGTTGCAATATTTGTGTTTGTATATTTTATGTACAGAAGGCTTCACATGAATCTCAGCCTGTTTGCAGTGTTATTCCTTACCATATTAATCCATCACTTAAAGCTTTATGGGAATGTTTATTTTGGGATCCCTTTTGACAGGATAATGCATTTTGCAGCAGGAATGACAATTGCACTGATTATCTATAATTACCTAAAGAATTCAGAAAGCAGGCCGTCGATGGCAAAAGTGTTTTTTATTTCATTGCTAACTGCAGCAGGCTTGGCATCAATGATTGAGATTCTTGAGTTTGCAGGATACTCTTTCCTCGGCGCAGGAGAAGGCTTGCTATTTTACGGCACAGGAGATTTCGGAGAATATAATAACCTAAGCTGGGACTTGATGAGCAATACGTTAGGGGCTTTGTCTGGCTGTTTGATAATGTTTGTTAAGGGCTTCATCAGAATAAGAAAGTAGAAATACCAAACAAGATAAACAATAAAGCCGTTATAATCTTCACTGCTTTTTTAGGTATTTTCTCAGCAACTTTGCTTCCGACAAAAACATTTATAGCAATAGCCAAGGCAAGAGCAAGAGTAATACCAATAAACACAGGAATTGGCTTCATGTATTTTGCAGACAATAAAGCAGATGTTATCTGTGTTTTATCTCCAAATTCAGCAAGCATTACAGTGAAAAAAGCTGCGCTTAATGGGTTTTTTGCTTTTGTTTTCTTTTCCTTTTCTTCTTTTTTGAAATAAAGCCTGGCAAACATCCACAGGCCAATGGCAATAAATACTGTTCCTGTCACAGCCTTAACTATGCTTGACATAAGATAAGAAGCCAGCAAAAATCCAAAGGCAACTCCAATGCCATCAAGCAGAACATGCGCAAGCAATGCGCCTGTAAAAACCTTAAATGGCGCTTTGTAGCTTAATGCCAAAGCAAGAATTACAAACTGTGTCTTGTCAACTATTTCTGAAAGAAATGCCAAAACAAATGACATTATAAACGGCTCTATCATTCTTCTAGCTCATCAGGAAAAGGCTTATCTTCTTTCTTTTCCTCTTCCTTTAACTCAGGAACATCCTCGCTGCTTTCTTCTACATCGTCAAACAAATGCTTTTTCTTCTCTTCTGTTTCTTCTGGCTTGTATTCTGCTGCTGTCTCAAATCCCTCTTCTTCAACGCCTTCAAAAATATTCTTTTCTTCGGGCTCGGGTGTTGGTTCGGGCTC
>CAYWPA010000001.1:213229-219737 GCA_964459835.1 uncultured Methanosarcinales archaeon | reverse complement strand
TCGGGCTCAGGGGTAGGCTCTCCGGCACTCTCTGCTTCCTTTTGCTGCTTCAGCCTTTCATATTCCTTTTCAGCGCTTGGAGCAGGGTTAACAAAATTTGCAACAAACTCCAGCCTGTCAAACATCTGGTTCTTGCTTGCCCTTCCCCTTACTTCAACCATCTTGCCAAGCAAATCATGCTTAACATCTTCAAACTTCTTCGGATTTTCCTTGTACTCAAGCATCTCTCCGGGGGTCCTCTCAAGCAAAGTCTCTGCCTGCTTGTTAAAGAAAACACACCTTATGTTGCCTGTCCCGTCATCAATGAATAAATTAAACACATAACCATATCTTGGCTTTACGCTTCCGTGCATCTCGCAGACAAAGCTTCCTGCGCCTCCCTGCCTTATTCTTTTATTGCACTCCGGGCACGTTTCATAAAATTTTATATCATAAGCCTGCACTACTGTTCCCAATAGCTCAATGTTTTCATCCCCTTCTGTTAAATCCTTAACGTCTTTTCTGATAACTCCGCCTGCATCAAATTTCACTTCCCCAACTTCAATGCCATCTGGATTAATAATCCATTCTGACTTTTCTCCCATATGCAGCTCTTTTCTTCCATTGTTGTCCCTAACTGCTCCATTTGTTATCTTTACTGTATCTCCTGTCCTCAAGCCTGGCATTTTTCCTGTCTGCTCATTCCATGCAACAACCCTTATCCTTCCTGCTTCATCTGCTATTATGAAGCTGCCGACTTTCCCCTGCCTTGCCCTTACTGTAAACTCCTTTACATCAAAAATATCTATAACCTTTCCTGCTGTGCTTGCATTCCTCATGCCAACCATAAGCTGCTTTACCTTAAGAACTCCTTTTGGCTCTTCGTTTGTCTTTATTCCATGCTCATTTGCAATAATATGAACTGCCCCTTCTTCAGAAATTAACCCAGAAAGATTCTCTTTCTTCTGCCTTACCCTGCTCTCTATCTCCTCGTGAGACATCCCTGTCTTTTCCTTGATCTTCTCTATCAGCTCGTGTAAAGGCATCTTATACATTTAACCACCTGAAAGCAAGTTTGCTGAAATCATTTATATAGTTTTATGTTCTACTGCCAAGTATTCTCCTACTGGGTTTCTGGTGTTTTCTTTTCTCCTAACGGCGGGAATTCAATGGCAAACTTGTACTCAATATTCTTTTTTTCAACGCTTTCTCCGTTAAAGTAAAGCAATTCATTGTCTTTTCTGACGCAGAACTTCTGTATCCTGCCCTCTGTTAGGCCTTCATCGCAGCCTGCGATAAATTCCATTCCTAAAGTTTTTATATGCTCTTTTTCATTTATATCCTCAATAGCATGCTTAATACAGAAATCTAGCTTATCGCCTATTTTCTCGCATTTCTCAACTTTTTTTAATAAACCTTCCGTGCCCCTAAACTCTCTTTCAATTATATTATAATCAATCAAATCATAATCTACCTCAACAACAAAAGATGGGTTTACAGAATAAATTCCGACGTAATCGCCTTCTTTAATAACAAAACCAGTTATATTGTTGATCCCTTTTGTTATGAAAAAAATGGCAAACAAAAACATGATTATCAAAATAAGAATATTCTTGTTCTGCTTTACAAATTCAGCCGCTTTCATATTATTGTCTCCTCAATAGGCTCTTTTGCAGCATCTTTCTCAATGCCTATTTCCATGTTGTTGTAAGCAAGGCCGTAGACCTGCAGTTTTTTTCCTTTGAAAAAGCTTATATCATAATTATTTGGTGGAATTGCAGGATAAACAGCTAAATATGGCTCTAGGTTTTTATTTACATAGAGCGCAAGTTCTCCTGAAATTGTGTCATGCGGATAGCATTCTTCTCCATTGTACCATATATTATACCCTTCATAGCTTCCGCATTTGGGATTATTAAAATACCCTCCATTCTCTGCCAGCTCTATTAAAGACTGTGAAACAGCATATTTGGCAGACTGGTCTATATAGAGAAGCATTTTCTCGGCATCTTGGGATGTCTTCATTATTGCCAATTGGTCTTCTCCTATGAATTTTGGCTGCTGCCTAATTGCTGCATCGCGGTATTTTGACAGCAATATCATACCCAGGGCAAAGAAAAAGAACAGTACAACTAGCATGATGAACACATAGCCTTTTTTACTTTTCATCAGCTTCATTTTCATGTTTGATTTCATGTTGTGATCAGCACTATTTGCACTGTTTTTTTATCCATAGTTGGTATTATTGTTTGATAGCTCTTGGCTTCCCCTTTTACCTCTCCAAAATCCATCGTTACTTCATTTTCTTTTATCAGCTTAAGCTGCCAGTTTTCCTCGCCAAAGGCCTTATTGAAAAGATCTGTTGTCTCCTTTTCAAATATCTCCTTGTGCCCATCTTTGTTTTCAGTGTCAACATAAATTAAATTTATAAGGTCTGCAAAAGTCATGCCTTCACTTATTTCTGTCCTTAAGTAATTGTTCAAAATATATTCTTCTGTAACTTCCTTGTCTGTTTCTTTGATTTGGTTTGTGATTGAATTCAACTCTATTGATTTTATCCCTGAAAAAATAACATAAGCTATGATCAATGCTGCAATTCCTATAAGCATGTTGACAAATACTGCTGTTTGCGCTTTTTTGTTTTTCATTTTAGCCTTTCAGGAACGTTGTAATGATTAATTTTCCTCCTTCTGTTTTATCTTTTTCTTTGTAAAGCACATAGTAAGGAGTTGACTTTTCCTCGTATTTTGAGTCCCCTCTTAAGCTTCCTGCACAGCTTTGCCAGTTTCTTGTGCTTACTTCATTGATTTTTTTATTATCTATATTATTTAGCTCAATCTTAAAGCAGCCTTTCAGCAAGTTTTCATCAACATCATAGCAGTTGTCTGTGTTTTCCTGTGTAAACTTTTTTATATCAACAATGCCTGGGTAAGATCGTTGTGATATTGCATCTTTGTAGGCAAAGCAGTCATTCAAGAACCTTAATTTTAAAGCTGTATTGTCTATGTTTCCCTGAGGCTCTATGTTTGTTGCCCTATTGTCAACCCCTGCCATCCTTAAAAACGCTGCTAGCAGAATGATTATAACTGTGCCTATAAGTATATGAAACATCAGCGAAGGCACTCCTGTTATCGGCTCTATCTCTCCTTTTTTTGATTTGAACATCTTCATCTTTTCACATATGATTTTTTAAGTATGTAAACCATGTACAGCACAAGGATTACAAGCACTGCTGCTAAGCCCCATTTGATTATCTTAAAGCTTCTTGGATTTTCTGCTCTGGAAGCCAGGGTTTTGTTAACATAAGATTCTACAGCGCAGTCTGCATCTATGATTGGGCATCTTGGATCGCATATCCCATCTTTTATAACTGTGCATGTATATCCAGGAGTTTCTGCGCAATCAACTGGGCATGTTAAATGGTTTTCATGATATTGACAGGTTCTGTCTCCGCACTGGCAATCTAAATCCATGCCGATGCATTCTGTATCACAATAGCCATCTTTTATTGTTGAGCAGTATTGCTGTTTTTTTGGGATCTCTGAAAGGCAGATTCCAATGCAGCAGTTTTCTGAATCAGCTGCACCTACAAGATCGCCGCTGCATTTGTCAGGGTCACAGATTGTTCCGTCTACCTGGCTGCATAGCAATGGCTCCTCTTCAATCCCAATTTCTTCCAATGGCTCTAATCCTGCATCTGTTCCAAAATCAAAATCTTTTTCAGCCAGCTCTTCATAAAGCTGTGAGTATGCAAAAGGTGTAAGCAGCAAAATCGCCAGTGCAATTATATTTGCTTTTTTCATACTATCACCTGCTCAGGCTCTCCATGATATTCAAAATGCATGGGATCCTTTCTTGTCTGCCAATCCCCGCCCCACTCAAAGCCATATCTTTTAAAAGCCTGCACAACGCATTCTGGTATGTCAGTAATCAAAACCTGTTCATGGGCGCAGTTAGGCCATCCTGGGCACATTGGGTTTCTGTCGGGATTAATGTCAACTGCAATCCCAAAGCTGTGTGCGCTTAGCCTTGTTCTGCTTCCCCTAACGGTTCTCCAGTTATATGTTCCTATGCTGTCGATATCATATCCGCCTGCTTCCTGGCATTGCTCTATTTCCTTTTGTACACAGGCAAATGCCTTTGCTACTCTCTTGTTTACATATATATCCCTGTCAAACAGCTTTGTTTTCACCAGGTTGGATCTTACTTCATTTTGTGAGCTGCCGTACTCGCCAAGATAATAGCTTGTTTTCTGGAATCCTAAATTATCGATAGGCTCGCAGACTCCTATCAACTTATACTCTACAGCAGTTAACTTTTCTTCCCTTATCTCCCCTAATGGCTTGTAATAATAAATTATAGAATTTACAACTGATGTAATGACCAGGTTCATGTTCCTTGCGCTAAAGAACTCCTCATCTTCAATACTTCCAATATTTATAACAACAAACGGGATTGCCTGCTCTGTTTGTGTCAGCTCTGCCTGATAGCTTTCTTCTGAATTCGGCAGATCTGCATTAGTAAGCTCATCTGTCACAAAGCAGGAAAGCTTTGTGCTCAGCTCTGAGACTTTTGGATATATTATTACAACTTCTCCTTGTTTTTCTCCAATGTCTAATTTTACAAGCATATCATATTGCTCTGGTTTTGTTGTCTGGCATCTTATGTTTCTTAGCCTGCATGCTTTTTCCAAAGCTAATGCAACTTCATTGACAAGAACTGCCTTTTCCGGTGTTGTGCTTGCATCAATATATATTACTTTTTCTTCTATGCTGCCGGATGTATCAACTGCAGGGCAAATTCTCTGCTCTTCAAAAAAGCCGGAGTCAGAAATATCAACTATGCCTGATTTTTTCCTGAAAGCCAAGAAAGAAGGAGATGTAAACTCTTTGTCAAGCTTGTAAGAAGGCTTTTCTACATAAGTCTGCAAAGATATTTTCTGCTCAAATGGGATCTCATTTACAGCAATCCTTCCTTCCCTAAAAGCCAGCTTATAGTTTTTCAGAGGGTAACGATAATCATAAGTTATATCCCCTGGAACAGAATATAGGGTGTTAATGGTTAAGGCCGTGTATTCCGTCACAAAAACCCTGTCAAAATCAGCGCTTGTAGCATATTTAGGCACTGCAAACATAAAAATGCCTCCAACAGCAATAGCTAAGATTACAGAAATAACCATATGTAAAGATATCTCCTGGCCTCTTTTTCCTAAGAACATATGAAGATTATGAGAAAGGCTATTTAAAAAGTTATTCTGCTGTTTCTGGCTGCATAGCAGGCTGTTTAGCTGTTTCGCAGACATACCTCTGCCCTTGTTCGTCCCATATCTGTACCCAATTGCAGCTTAGCCCACAGACATTTTCAGTGCATATCCTTTCATTTATTTCAAATGGCCTCTCTTCCTCATAATATTCTTCGCATGTTTTTATTTTACCGCAGTCAACGCAGAATGTTTTATAAAACATGCCTTCTTCTTTTTCATAGTACCTGCACTTTTCCCCTTTGCATTGGCCAAGGCATTCTATTTCGTTTTGCTTGCTTACAAGGATGTTTCTGTATTGTGTAAATTTGGCTGATTTTAATTTTGATATCATAAGGAATGCTTCCTTGAAGTATTCCAATGTCTCTTTTCCTTCTATTTTCTCCATCTTATTTCCCTTTGCAAACTCTTCAGCATAAATATTATAGGCAGACAATGCCCGCAAGTAATATATTTCCATTGTCTTGTCTTCATCAAAATATTCCAGCACATCTTTGTTGAATATTTCATTGAACGACCTTAAAGCTTCTTTATAGTTTTTCTTGGTGTAAAACTCCATTGCATCATTAAAGAATTTATCAGCGGCCTTTCTTTGCCCTTCTCTTTGCTGCACTTCAGCTGTAATGCAAGGCGTGTCAAAGCAAATGCCTATTAAATTTCCGATGCCTTTCTCCACAAATATAGAGCTGTACCTGTCAGCATCTGCTCCGAGCAATAATGGGTCTCTTCCTATGAAAAATCCCCCCTCAACACCATAGTCTGTTCCATAATCTTCTTCTTTCATTTTATATGGAAAAGTAATATTATCAAAACGTGTACATATTAGGTCTTCATTGCATTTAAAGCCTGCTGCTATAGCTGTCCATGCCATTTCATAATCCCTGCAAATGCATACGCAAGCCTTTCCTTGTTCACATTTCGCAGGCCTTGCGGCAACTAAGCTTGCAAGTGAAACTGCATCAACCAAAGCAACACCATTGCTGTCTTTTGCAAAGCCCATTATCGCACTCTGCTTGTCAATAGCTGCCAAAACAGATTTTCTGCTTCCTGGAGATTCAAATTTCATATCAGTTATTGCTGCTGTCAGCTCATTATAAGTCTCAAACCCTCTTTCTGTCTTGTATAACCCAAAGAATTGTGCTAGCTTATAGAATGCAAGGCCAAGGATCACAATAATTATAATTATTTCTATAACAAATCCAAGAGTTCCTTTTTTTTGAATCAATATGCTCATTTCTTTATGATGTATATATTTTACCAAATTAATAA
>CAYWPA010000001.1:0-213219 GCA_964459835.1 uncultured Methanosarcinales archaeon | reverse complement strand
CTAATCCTGTCTCCTTTATGCAGTGCTCTTCTATTTTGTCAATATCTGCATCATCCGAAAGCTTGTATCCTTCTTCTATTTTGCAGTATTCCCATGGGTTTTCTAAATCTTTGTAGTTTACAACAACAGAGTCTTTGTAAATGTAAAATCCGTTTCCAATATCTTTCATCTCTGTTTTTAATGGACAGCCCTTGCTTTCTTTTGTTCCGGGTGCATTGGGGCAGCTCTCTTTTATTCCCATCAATCCGTCGTTATCCTTGTCTGTCCCTATAGCAACTATTGATTCCTTGACTTGCGGAGCAGCGCCTTTTAATACTATTGTATTAAATATAATCAGCGCCACAACTACCACCCCAATAGCCATTAGTATTCCAATAAGATAATCAAACATTGATGCTCCTTTTTTTCTCATTCTCCCTCACCGCATACAGGTATTCTTTCAATTTGCTCCCTGTAAAATTTAGTATCTTCTTCATTATGACCGGAAAACAAGCCATCTTTATCCCCGTCTCTGTTAATAAAAAAGCAAATGGCATCTTTGTTAAACCTGTAAAGCTGGAACGAGGTCGTGCTGCCTGCCTGCTCAGGCGTTCCAAGAGCCAAATATTCCTTGTCCGGCTCATAGCTTATACTCTTGTATACATACAAGGCTCCATTTTCCCTGAACATGTTAAAGTAAAGAGTACGCACATAGCCAATGTTTCTAGGGCGAAGTTTGCTAGGGTCTGTTTCCCCTTCTTTTGATGCTTTTGTTAAATCCTTTGAAAGGCACAGCTGCATTCCGTCAAACAGCTCAGAATCAATGACGGCTTTTTTGGGAGCAAGCCTTCTGCTTTTATCAGCCTCATAAATAGAAGCTGCAAAGCCTTCCTTAAAGTCTTCAAACCTTATGATATATTTAGAATTAAACATAGGCACATCCAGCGGACACCTGCATAAGGTATCTTTATAGTTATCCCTGCACCTCTTTATGCTGTCAGCCATCAGCCTGAATGCTGTTTTTGCATCTTTTCCCTCTTCTGTCAATTCTATGCCTGGCTTTTCTTCTGTTTTTTCTTCCTCCCCTCCAAAAAATCCGATTATGCCCACATCTTTCATTTTTTGGATAAGAAGAGGCCAGTACTGGCCAAAAATGCTTATCATTATCAAAAGAAATATAACTAAAAAAATTATTTTTCCTGTTGTTGATGATAATATGTCACCTTTCTTGCTTATTTTATGTCCTATTTCAATCACCCAAACCTGAAAATTTCCTTGATCTTTGCAACTACTTGTTCACCTGACGGCATAACCTTTATCATGATGATAAATACTATGATCAGCAGCAGCACCAAAAGCACCCATCCTACAATGTCCATTTCAAGCCCTTTTTTTCCTTTCATTTCCCCGGAGCGCCTGTTTCGCAATCTTCTATATCTTTATCGTTAACTTCTGTTAAAAATACTTTGTCTTCTACAGACCCTTCTATCTTCGCTGCAAGGAAGGAGCTGTCTTTGTCTGCATAAACAACTGCGTAATGCTTGTCTTGTTCTATGGCTGACTCAACAGGTGGATATGTTGACCAAGCCACAGTAATCTCTTCTGTTTCAGTTCCTCTGATATAATTCCAATAGCTGATATCCTTTTTACACTCATTTGCATCTGTGTTTATCCTGTCAACCTTTCCTTTGCACTGCGCTGATTTAAGGTAACTGTTGATGTATGTCTTGTCAACTTTTTCTTCAAGATTGCTAAATTTCACAGTATAGCATATATAGCATGAGTCAAGCGAAGTAAAAGTGTATCCTGCCGGGTGTGCCTGGCTTTTTCCTAGCATCCACCAGCATGTTGCCATCAATTGCCCTATTTCCTCTGCAACACCTTCTTTGGATGATTTGGTTTTTATTTCTTTTTCTATTGTCTTGCATGTCGCAGGCCATTCTCTTGCATACTGGCCGCCTGGAATTATTTCTGCAATGCCTTCTGAGGCAACAAGAGTATCATGGCATAAATTCTCTTCAATGTCTTTTGTGCATCCTTTAAAAGCAGTGTTTATAAAAACCAGTATCAAGACAAAGCTGGCAATTATAACTATTACCTCCAAAAGCGTTCCTTTCGATACATCGATTGCCTGTGCTTTTTTATTTTTCATCCTAAAACTCTTCTTAGCTTTGGAATTATTATTGCCAGAGCAAGCAAAAATAGTATAACGAACAGCATGATATACATCAGCTTTTCAAAAGCAATGCCCATGAAGCCTTCTCTGCTCTTGGCAAGTTTCATGCTTTAAAACTGGTTAATTTTGTTTATAAAGCTTATGGAGAATTACTAGAATTGTTTTGGGTTATTTTGAGCAGCAGACCCTGCAGTCTTTCCATCCGCTTGTTGGAGGCGTGAAAACACTTCCTCCCCTCTGGCTGCATTCTGCATCGCTGGAAGCGCATTCCCTTGTTGTTCCGGGAACCTTGCAGACATCTGCTCCAAAGCCGGCAGAAGCTTTTTCTGTTTCTTCCCTTGCTTTCCCTATTTTGCCTGTAAAAATCATAACTATGACAATTAGAACTATCAATGCAATTGCCGCAACAATTATAGTATCCATGCTCATGCCCTGGGCTTTTTTTCCTTTCATATTTAATTTCATATTACCGGACCCTGGCAGCATTTCTGCCCTTTAGGGCAGCCTGCAGAAAAAACTTTTATTTCTGAATCTCCGGATTTGCACTGCGCAGCGCAATAAGTTCCAGGCCCTCTGCATGTTTGAATGTCTTTTGAGGCAGTGCCTGCAACATTTGTATAAATTATTATCATAACAACAAGAACAACAATCGCAAGTATTGCGCCTATGATGTACCAGAAAGTATCCCCTTGCCCTTTAGAGGAAGAAAAAAAATTTTTCATTTTATTGTGAAGGTACACAGCAGATTTTTCCTTCATTCTGTGGCGCATCAGCAGCAAAGATTTTTTGAGCATAGCCTTCAGGGCATGTTGTTCCTGGAAGCCATATTCCCGGTGAACCATCTGCTCCTGTGTACTGGTTGCAAGTCTTGTCAGTAACCTGTGCTGTTCCTTTTGTAAAAATACCTAGCCTTCCTGTGAATATAAGCACAACTACAACGAGAACGATAAGTGCGACAGCTGCCACAACAACCATGTTAATTGAGATTCCTTGTCCTTTCTTAAACAATCTCTCACCTCTGCCTTTTTTATTGGAAGTTTTGTTTATAAAGCTTTTGGTGATTTTAACGGATTTGTGCCTATGCTCAGCTTTTTTCAAAAGCTTCGCATGCACCAGTTCGGCTCTTGCTTGCTTATTTGATAGTCAAGGTTCCCCGTAAGGGACTTCCCCCTTCTTGACTTGATGCGGTTTTCAAAGGAGCCTCACAAATTGGTGCTGATGGCACAAATCATTGATTCAGGCAAAAAGTTTATATATTCCATTCCATAAGAAAGTTATATGCCAATAGGAGAAATAAGAAGGATAAGGCATCTTAACAGCCCACATAGGTCAAGAACAGATCCAAGAGTTCATACAGTAACTGGTGAGGTAAGGCTTACAGGATTGGCTGAAGGAGAAACAACACCTGCTGCTGCAAGAGATATGATTGATTTTGAGGCTCCTGAAAGCATGAGCCTTAAGCTGTTTGACAAGGTTCAGTTCAATATTCAGGCAGATGGCAAAGCCAACATAATAAAGAAGCTGAGAAGGTAAAAACCTTTATATAGCTAGTTCTGGTAAATTACCTAAAAAGAGGTAGATTGATGGATGCCAGGAAGTTTCTTGCAAAGTCATTTAGAATTTTAAGATATGCGCAAAATTTCTGGAAGCTGATGCTTTGGCTTTTCATAATATCTGTTATTTTGACAGCCCTTGGGCTTGTAAGCCCGTACCTTATAAAGATTCTTATTGATGTTGTGCTGCCGCAGAAAAACTTAACGCTTCTTCTTTATCTTATGCTTGCATTTATTTCAATATTCATTTTCAAGACAGTTGTTGGAATATACCATTCCTACAAAACAACTGCGCTTGCTGAAAATATTGTGCTTGGCGTAAAAAAGCAGCTGTTTGAGCATATTGAAAATCTTCACGTTGGGTTTTTCACAGAAAAAAACATAGGGGATATCCTAGTGAGGATCGATGATGATGTTTATGCAATTGATGACTTTGTTTCAATAGTTGTTGATGATATATTGATGAATGCGCTTACTTTGATATTCGTAGTAGGCATCTGCCTCTTCCTAAGCTGGAAAGTGACGCTTTCTGCGCTGCTGTTCTTTCCGTTTTACTTTTTCTCGCAGCATTTTTTTGGAAAAGCAATAAAGAGAAGGCAAATGTCCATTATAAGAAAGGGCGGCGACATACTTGGCTTTCTTCAGGAAAACATATCTGCAATTTCCGCAATAAAGGCATTTGTTCTTGAAAAAGCCTCCCTTGAAAGGTATGTAGAAAAAACAAAAAGGCTCATAACGCTTGACCTTGATATGGCTCTGCTGAGAGGGTATTTTGGCGCTATTGTAGGCATTATAACCTTCATACCTTTGCTTATAATATTATGGTATGGGAGCCATTTGGTCATAGAAGATGTTATAACTTTAGGTACTTTGATTGCAATATATACATATATTGGAAAATTATTCGACCCTCTGGCAACCATTGGAAGCATAAATATCAATATTCAGTCTACAATGGTGTCAGTTGATAGGGTATTTGAATTCCTTGATACTGTCCCTGAAATAGCCGACAAGGAAAATGCAAAGCATCTGAAAAAAGTAAAAGGAGATATTGTGTTTGAAGATATTTCCTTTTCCTACAATCCAAAAGAGCCTGTGCTAAAAGATGTCAGCTTCAGAATAAAGCATGGGGAAACTGTTGGAATTGTAGGGCCCAGCGGCGCTGGAAAAACCGCAATTGGAAACCTGATTGCAAGATTTTATGATGCCGGCAGAGGAAGCGTAAAGATTGATGGAAACGATGTTAAGGATGTAAGCATTAAGTCATTGAGAAGCAACATAGGTATTGTGAGCCAGGAGCCTGTGCTTTTCAACACTACAATAATGAATAATATTAAGCTTGGAAACCTAAATGCCAGCGACAGGAAAGCAAAGAAAGCCGCAAAGCTTGCAAAAATACATGAATTTATCATGAGCCTTGAAAAAGGCTACGATAGTGTTGTGGGAGAAAGGGGAGTAAAGCTTTCAGGCGGGCAGAAACAGATGATTGCCATTGCAAGGGTTATTCTAAAGAATCCGAAAGTATTTATCTTTGACGAAGCAACTTCTTCTCTTGATGCAGCATCTGAAAACAATATCCAGAAATCGCTTTCATACGTTGCAAAAGGAAGGACTACAATAATAATCGCACACCGCCTGTCTACAATAAAGAATGCTGACAGGATTTTTGTCCTTAAAAACAAGACAATAGTTGAAGAGGGAATGTTTGATGAGCTTGTTCAGAAGAAAGGAGAGTTCTACAGGCTTTACAAGTCGCAGTTTTAGCAAGTTTTATATACATGTAATGGCAGGAGAATGTCATAAACATTGAGGTGATAAAATGGTAAGAGTAGGAAGAGTTACACAGGTTCAGAGGGCCAGGGGCACAGGAGTAAGAAGAACTGCCTCAGGGACAACAGGCAGGATAAAACCATTGCAGGGAAACCCTACAGAAAGAAGTTTTACTTCAACAGATATCTTCAGAATGGGCGATATTGTTGAGTTCTCTGAAAACCAGAGTGGAAAAATAACAAAAATAAAGAAGCTACACAGAGAAAAGTAAAGGTAAATTTTTTTATTGTTTTACTATTGGCTTTCCAAATGGATACATAAAGCTAGTATCATCTTCAGGAGTAAAGGACATTGCTTTGAATTCGTAAATTTTTTCTCCACTATCTATATATTCTTCAACCTGTACAGGCAATGCATAGAATTTATCAAGCCATAGTATCCTTTCCCCATTGTCAAATTTAGACCTTACTATTATGATAAACCTGCTGTCTTCCTGCCTTTCCTCTAATATTTCCATATTATTTATTTCTAATATGTATTCATAAGGCGTTTTCTGCATGTACAATTGATAAGGCACATCAAAGTGCCTTCCATACTCCATACATTCCTGCCTTAAGCAGAATGCTGATGCATTCTTTGTCCTTTTGTTGATTAAAACAATATTGTAGTACCCAGGGCCGAAGAAAATCCCTTCTGACAGCCCCAAATTAAACTTGTTTACTGTGCCAGGGAACTGCATTGTGGTATCGTAGAACTCTACTTTGATCAAATCTCCTTTTATAGAATACATTCCAAACACCTTATTGCCTGACGCATCCTTGAAAGGCTGCATGTCAAAATAAGAATACCCCTTTACCTTATTATGCTTGTCGTAAAGGCTTTGCTCTTTGCTTCCGAATTTTTTTGTATAGACTGTTGCAACCCCTTCCTCTTCTTCTCCGACAGGAACAGGTATCTCATCAGGAGTAGCATTGGTGTATATCACCCTGACTTCTTCCTGCTCTTTTTCAGGCATTATTTCTTCAGCTTCAGCAACAACCCTTTCTTCAATTATTGTATACTGCGGCTCTTCTGCTGTATCAGCCGTCTCCGGCTCTTCAGGCGCAATTTCCTTAATTTCTTTTGCGCATCCGATTATTAAAATAAGCATTATAAGCATTAATGCCGGAAGGATTTTCTTTTCCATTTTATTAATATCCTTTACTTTCATTTATATATTTTGCCCTCTGGAAAACAATAGATTTATATATTCTGTAACATATACTTCACGGCATGGATAAGTGCGAAAAGCATAAAAAAAGCATTATTGGCCAATGCCAGTGGTGTGGGACAGTGCTTTGTGATCTTTGCGTGGGCAAGAAAGTCGGCGAGAAAAGGTTGTTTTGCTTTGATTGCGGCTCAAACCTTTCAACGCATATTACAAGAAGGCAGATTGAGGATATGAAAATGCTGGAAAGGCAGAAGCAGGACCAGCAGAGAGTTACAAGGATAGTTAAGCAATATTGGGATAAGTGAGGTGAAAACATGACAGAAGGAAGGTGTATGAAATGCCGCAAAACAGTTGAAATAAAGAATGGAAAGGAAACTGTAATGAAAAACGGTATGAAAGCCATTAAAGGTGAATGCGGCAAATGCGGAACAACAGTGTTCAGAATCCTAGGAAAAGCCTGAAAACGGCTTTTTCTCTTTTTTTAATTGCTGTTCTGGTTGCAAATCTTGTTCTTTTTGTTCGTTTAAAAAACCAGGTTTTGTTCTGGGGCGTTATAATAGCTGCAGCTGTTATTGCATATTATGTGATGCCAAAGATTAAAAGCTAGTGCAGGTACTGGTTATGGGGAGAGCACAGTGCCTTATTTAGAGAAATAACAACACCTGGCAGCCTTTCAGCTAATTCCTCTGTTGCCATTGCAGCGCCTTCTTGTGTTTTTTTATAATGCAGAAAGTAAGCTACTTGTGCAGAATCCACTAAGGTTTTTGTGGTTTCATCGCTAAAGCCCATATTTCTAATGGCAGCTGGAAAAGCCCCTGTATGCACTAAAACAAAATCACCGTATCCCCTAAGGATTTCTGCTTTAAATTCATCAGCTGGGCGTTCTTTGTACAGTCTCCTGAATGTAAAAAGCTGTTTCATAAAGTCAAGTGGATTTGTTTTGGGGGGCGTTAAGGCATATTCGCTTAAAACTGCAGAAACATAATCAATTCCTTTTTTTGTTAATGGAACGTCTTCCTTTATTAATTCATTAAACCCCTCTTCTAAAGAACCCACCACCATCACTATGTTGGTCATCTGGTACTTTAATGATTTTAACATATATAAATTTTACTTCAAATTCTTTAATTTTCCAAAATGATAAATCTTGTCTCCAACAATATAAACTTCAAAATTATCAAGCCTTTGCTTTAAGAAAGGGCTTAGGATTTTACCCTGCAGAATATCTGTTCCCTCCAGCAATAAATTAAAGGAAGGCAGGACAATCAGCCCTTTTCTCCTGAACTTTCCGGCCAGAAAGCACTTGTACTTCTCTATTCTTATTTTATCTTTTACAGAAACAGCAGGATGTTCGTGGCCAATAATGATTCTTTTGATTCCCTTTGGAATTTCAGGAACAACATCTCCGTGCATGATTAGATTTTCTCCTAAAACAACCTGCTTCACAACCTTAAGGCTTCTTTTTGCTGCAATTACTTTTGTAATTTTGTCATGGTTTCCCTCTATCAGCACAATATCTTTTGTATATTTCAGCATCAAATCCAGAAGCTTCAGGACTTCCCTCCATTCCTGCTCTGAGATAGTGCCAAACTCATGCTTTAAGTCCCCTGTAACTATAATCTGCTTTGGCTTTACTTTTTTTAATATTTTTTCCAGCCTTTCAACTGTATCTTTGAACTGGAACCTTGGGACCATGACCCCCTGCTTGTTTAGCGCCTGCTCATATCCTATATGCACATCAGAAATAATCAAAGTTTTGTCTACAACTAACGCCAGGTCTACAATTTTAATGTTTTCAGTTAATTTCATGATTTCAAACTATAGCCTTTCTTGAACAGGTAAACAGAAAGCCCGAACGATACTGCAGCAAGAGCAACAACCAAAGAAACTGCTGATGCTAAAGGAACATCCGTCAGGCCGATAAAGCCGTATCTTACTCCATTAACCATGTACAATACCGGGTTAAAATGAGAAACATTGCTCCAGAATGGCGGAAGCATATTGATTGAGTAGAAAACACCGCCCAAGTAAATCAAAGGCGTTATTAAAAAAGTTATGAATATGTTCAGCTGATCAAAGTTCTCTGCCCACAATGCTGTCAAAAATCCTGCGCATGAAAAGATAAGGGAAACTAATAAAACAAAGAACAGCAGGTAGAAGGCATGGAGTATTGTAATAGGGCTGAACAGCAAGGCAATGATAAGTATCATTGATCCAACTATCAATCCCCTTACTATCCCTCCTAAATTCATTGCCAGGACAACTTCCATATAAGACATTGGAGTTATAAGGATCTCCTGTATATTGCCCTGGAACTTCATTAAAAACAATGAAGTTGAAGTATGTGCATAGGCAGAAGTTATAACACCCATCATCAAAAGCCCTGGAATTATGTATTCCATATAGCTTACTCCGTCAATGCTTGTTATTCTTGAACCTATTGAGTAGCCGAAAATAAGTATGAACAGCAAAGCAGTGATGGCAGGAGGTATAATTGTCTGGGAGAACAGCTTTAAAAATCTGTGAACTTCTCTTCTCAATAATGTTTTGAAAGGTACTAAGCTCATTTTCTTGTAAGTTTAAGGAAAACATCCTCCAGTTTGTTTTCGGTAGTTTGTATATTTGTTATTTGCAGCTTTGTAGTTGTTATTGCTTTTAGCAATTCATTGTATGAATGCTCTGCCTTGTTAAAAAATAATTTCAACACAGTATTGTCTTTTGAAAGAGCCGGGGAATACTTCATAAGCTTTTCAGGAATTTTTTCAATTGGCTTTTCTAAATACAGCTGCATTACAGAAGATTCTAGTTTGTCAAGAAGCTTGTGTGTTTTGTCCAAAGCAATAATTTCTCCATTGTTGATAATTGCAACCCTGTCGCATAATTCTTCTGCCTCTTCAATATAATGGGTTGTTAACAGTATTGTTACTCCGCTTTTGTTAAGCTCTTTGATAAAATTCCATGTTGATTTTCTTAATTCAACATCAATGCCTGCTGTAGGCTCATCCAGAATTAATATTTTCGGCTCATGTATCAATGCTCTTGCAATCATTGCCCTTCTCTTCATTCCACCTGACAAGTATCTAAGCTTTGCATCCCTTTTCTCCCACAAATCAAGCATTTTAAGGATTTTTTCTGCTCTCCTTTTGCATTCATCTCTTGGAATTCCGTAGAATCCGCCCTGGTATATGACAGTGTCGATAACCTTGCTGAACTGGTCAAAGTTAAATTCTTGTGGAACTAAGCCAATGTACTTCCTTGCCTCCCTATACTCCTTTATGTGATCATGGCCGTATATCTCTATGTCTCCGGAAGTTTTGTTTACGAGTGAAGTGAGTATGTTTATTGTTGTTGTTTTCCCTGCTCCATTTGGGCCCAATAGTCCAAAGAACTCGCCTTTTTTGATGTCCAGATTAATGCCCTTAAGAGCCTGTAATTTACCATAATTCTTTACTAAATTCTTTATGATTATTACAGAGTCCATGGTTTTGAGGTTTTTTGTGGTTTTATAAGGTTTGTGCTGGCTAAATCTTCAGGCTTATCTTTGCCTTTACATGCTCGTGCATTCTTTTCAAAAACTCTATCCTGTCTTCTATCTTCATTACATCAACTTTTCCCTGCAATACCAAGTTAAAGGCAAAGGGAGAAGGGACATTTGTATTGATTTCCTTAATCTTTATTTTTCCATTCTCAATCCAAGCCAGAACCTTCTGTGCATTGTCAACATCCATCAAGTCTTCTAAAACTTCTCTCCTTGTCTCTTTCAGAATGCAGAAGTCAGGAGAAATTCTTTTTACAGCGTTCATCAATATCATGCTGCTGACTTGCTGCCTGCCGACTCTTTTCTTTCTTCCGGCATAATGCCTTAATATCATTAAAGCCCTGCCGGCACAATGCCTGAACCTTCTTTTCAGGATTTCTGTTTTGTCAATAGCAATATTTAATAATTTGTTCAGCTCTGTTGACTTCAAAAGCTTTAATGCCCTTAAAGCCTGGATTTTCTGCGCAGAAGTGATGTAAAATCCGTTATCTGTAATGCCCATCTCAACATCCCTGTGCTGTGTTTTGGAAATTGCATATGCCATTGCCCTGCTTAAGCAGTCATTTATTCTCCTCCCGAACAAGGCATGGAATATTACGTATTTTCTGTCATGCTCATCAACATAATGCTCAAGTATTATTTTCTGGTCAGAAGGGATCTCATTAACATAATCATATTGCTCTTTAAAGTACTCGTAGATTGCGTTTGCTGCCTTTTCATCAAGATAAAGATAAGTGTTTATGAATTTGACGATGTTTTCCTTACTTTCTTTCTTCAGCTTTTCTTCCATAAGCCTTCTGAATACCCCTATCTCCAAAGCCAGGTCAAAGCTTAAGGGAAGCATTTCAGAAAACCATGACGGAACAGTTGGAGGCTTGCCTATGTTTGGGTCTACCTGTGCTGTCATTCCTGAACTGAACCTGAACTCGTATATATTCCCTCCCAAAACAAACACGTCTCTTTTCCTCAGCCTTTCCAAAAAGCCTTCATCAATTACGCCTACAACCTTTTCTCCCATCTTAACCTTGATGCCTGTTTGGTCTGGGATTGTCCCTATATTAGTCATGTGTATGACCCTTGACATCTTCCCTTTTTTTCCAATCATTCCTGTTTCCTCATCATACCATATTTTTGCATAAATACTCCTGTCTTCCAGGGAAATGAACTTCCCTGCAAGGTATTCAACAATCTCAATAAACTCCTTTTTTGGCAGATTCTTGTAGCAATATGATTTTTTTATAAGGCCGTACAGATCTTCAATATTAATCGGCTCTTCCAGCGCAGCTCCGTGAATATGCTGGACTAAAACATCCAAACAATTTTCAGGGATATGTATCTTGTCAATCTTCTTTTCAATTGCGCTCTTCAATAATACAGAGCACTCAACCAGATCATCCCTATCCAGAACAACAATCCTTCCTTTTGTTGTTGAATGTAGCTGATGGCCTGACCTTCCTATTCTCTGCAAAGCCCTTGATACTGATTTTGGGCTTCCGAGCAAAATTACCAAATCAATATAGCCTATGTCAATTCCAAGTTCCAAAGAAGTTGAGCACACAACGCACTTCAGCTTTCCTTTTCTTAAATTATCTTCCAGTTCAAACCTGTGCTCCTTGCTCAAAGAGCCGTGATGCGCGCCGATGTTTTCTTTTGTATACGTGCTAGGGTATTTTTCTTTCAGATAATGAACTACCCTCTCTGTTGCAGACCTTGTGTTTGTGAATACTAATGTAGTCCTGTGCTCCTGTATAAGGTCGTTTAACAAAGAATACATGCTGCTGTGCATTTTTTCGTATGTTGTCTCAATCAGGCTTGAAGTTGGAGACATAACCTTAAGGTCCATCTGCTTGATGAACTGCACGTCAACTATCTTGCATCCTCTTTCGTTTCCTGCCAGAAACATCGCTATTTCTTCCAGCGGCGCTACTGTTGCTGACAAGCCTACTCTTGCCATTGCAGGGGCAAGCCTTTGCAGCCTTTCCATGCTCAATGACAGATGCACACCCCTTTTGTTCTCTGCCAAAGCATGGATTTCATCAATAATGCACCACTGCACTGTCCTCAGGTTTTCCCTGAATTTTGTTGAAGCAAGAATGATTGCCAGGCTTTCAGGCGTTGTTATCAATATATGAGGCGGCCTTTTCCTCATCTCTTCTTTTTCCTTTATTGTTGTGTCTCCTGTCCTCACCATTACTCTTATTCCCAAATCCTTTCTGTAAATTGCTTCTATCTCCTTCAGCGGATTGACAAGGTTGACCTGGATATCATAATTCAATGCTTTCAGCGGAGAAACATAAACGCAGTAGATTTTGTCTTCCAGTATCCCTTTTTGCGCTGAATCAACAAGCTCGTTTAAGATCGATAGAAATGCTGTAAGGGTTTTTGTTGCTCCTGTGGGTGCTGATACAAGTATGTTGTTTCTGCTGTGTATTTCTGTAACCCCATAAAGCTGCGGCAGGGAAAAAGACTTGAACCTAGAGAAAAACCACTGCTTTACACTTGGATTGAGGATTTTAATAACATCCTCTTCACTGTCCGGCTTATCTTTATTCGAAATGATCTTCTAAGAACCCCACACACTATTATAGAGTTATATGGCTGGAAAGAAAGGTTTATAAGCTTTATGCTTTTACTACTGCCGAAAGATGAGAAAGCCTGG
The DNA here is from genome assembly GCA_964459835.1 of uncultured Methanosarcinales archaeon. Lineage (GTDB taxonomy): Archaea > Nanobdellota > Nanobdellia > Woesearchaeales > UBA12501 > CAYWPA01. The sequence continues at coordinate 200,334 of CAYWPA010000001.1, read as the reverse complement.
GGAATTAGAAACATTGATTATAGCTGAGGAAAGGGTTATCCTAGATGCTTCTTTTATAATATTTGAAGAGTTCATTAGACGGCTTTTTAAAACAAAAGATGCAAATCCAGGGGTTGCTATACGGCAAATAGTTACAGCAACAAGACTTTTTAGCTTACCTAATGTTTATCTTCCATCTGCGGTAGAACGTTATCTTGATATTAGTGAATCTAATGTCCTTGATATACTAGAGGATAAAGTTACTGAAGAATTAAGTCAAAATTTAGCTACTTTACGTAACATAGTTAATGAAAAATTACAAGAAAGAAGTTTGGAAGCTTTGAATAATGCCATAGTTGAACTTTTAAAGGTAAAACCACATAAAAATTCATATGGTATTAGAGATGAATATCGTGCAGAAACAATTAGCCTTGTTTATTCATATTTTAAACAAAGGGAAGTGGCATTATTCACGAAAGATAATTTTACTGCAAATGCATTATATTCTTCATTGCGTATGTTATTTGACGGCCTTAAGTGTGATATAAATGGAAGGATTAAATTGTATACATTAACAAAAAATGCAGGATGGAAAAAAGAGATTGATACTCAGGATTCAGAATGGACTCCGAAAAGGCACTATCCACTTATATATTCTAATGAAAATGCCAAGAGAATAAGCCAAACAATACAAAACGAAGTAAGAAAACTTAGTGAAGTCGGATTGTCCAGCATAGCATTATAGAAAAAGTTATAAATTTGTTGTTCTTTCCTTTTTTCCATGAAAAGGCTGATTATTGTCGGGATTTTGCTTGTATTTCTCATAGCCTGTCAGCAGCCTGTTGAGAAGCCTGTGGATGTTACCTATGTGGATATTGAAGCTATTGAAAAAGAGCCTGCTGCTGAAAAAGCCAATGAAACAGATGAAAGCCAGTACAGCACAGGCTACCATAAGCCTAAATTGGAAGATAACTGGGAAAAAGAAGTGGGACTTAATGTTTATATAAGGGATTTCTTGGAGAAATACAGGTTTGCAAATATTACTGTTATAAGGGTAGATATTGTAGGGGTTGATGAAAGCTATATGCTTCTTGAGCAAAATACAGAAATTGAGCTGGAAGACAAAGCTGTCGAGAAGCTTATCTCCAGAAAAATTCCTTCAGGATACTACAAAAAGCTTGTTATTAAGTTCGGCGAAAAAGTAGTTGCAGATAGGATAGACAACAAGCCTGTTGAAATAGAGGTTGTAAGGGATATTATTGAAACTGATATTAGAACCCATCTTGACAGGGGTACTACATTCAATATAATGCTTGACCTTGATTTTGACAGCTCAATAAAGCCTGCCATGGAATTTGGAAATCCAGACAAGTTCTACTTTTCACCAAGGCAGACAGTAACCAGCAGCACAAGAACATACAAAGGCATGAATAACGTTGGAGAGAATGTTGGAAAGAGATTAGAAAATGTAACAGTTGACACTTTAGATAATATTTTTACTTTCGAAGAGCAGGGAATGTTTAAGTAGATTATGGCAGCCTTTTTGCCAGAGAATTCAGCTCATTGACTATCTTTTCAGGGGTGTATTTCTGCAGGTCTTTTACCAAGTTTTTCTCACTGAGCATCTTCTCTGTCAAGGGCATTGCAATGCCATCAACTGTTTTTGCATCCTTCATATGCAAGCTGAATGGAGCCCTGCAAAGCTTTCCTGAAGGAGTCTGGCTTGGGTCAATAGTTATTGAATTTGCGGCCTTTTCATGCCCTCCTGTAACTTTTATTTTTAATTCCTTTTTTATTTCCTCTGCCCATCTTCCTGTGAAGCTTGCTAAAGGATCATTTTTTGTATATGCAAAATACTTGTCATATGCTTGGTTTGGTATTTTCTTTTTTAGCATTAGATAGACATGAAAAGATTTTCCTGTCCACATTGGAAATGTTTTAAAGGAGATTATTTTTTTTATTTCTTTGTCTTTTTTTATTTTTTCAATTAATAGTTTTGCAACCTTCTGCGCTGCTTCTGCTGAAATGCCTTTCCTGTCAATATCGAAGAAAATCCTTTCTATTGGCTTTTTTGCTCCTTCGTTGTTTGTTGCGTAGAAAAAATCTGTTAATTTTCTCGGTGGGAAGTAAGTCCAGACTTTAGCTTGCTGCTTTGTTATTTTATTCTCTGCATTTTTTAGATGCTCTATCTCTTTTCTTACATTCAGCAGCTTATCATCAACTGCCTTGCAGAATTCTTCAATATACAAAGGCTCTTCCTTTGATCCTCTCCTTAGGAATACAGGGATGTTGCCGAATGGCAGCCATACTTTTGTAGCAATCTCTTTTCCTTTAAGGTATTTCTTTAATTTCTGGGCAACAATGCCGTAGTACAGCAGTGTTTCAGTATGCCCAAACGGCCTTAAGATGTTTTTTGCTTTTGTTGAGAGAGGCATTATGCATTGTTGGCTTATTTTGTATAAAAAGGTTTAGGAAATTTAAAGCATTGATAAATCTTCAAATAAATTTATCATTCCATAAAATCCTTCTAGTTGATTATAGTACTGAAGAATTGGGTTTTCTTTTGGAACAATCTCTTTAACAAGATCCTCAATCCCCTCTACCTTATCTGTTTCTGGATCTATGTAAATCATTCTTTTTTCAGTGCTATTTTGTCCAACAATTGTTTTAAAACGCTCATACTCTTCCTTATCCTCAGTCGCAACAACAAAATTAATTTTATCTGTAACCAAAAGATAAACTGCATAGGCAGCTAAAATTGAGCTAACCGATTGAAATTGCTTATCTAAAGAAGGTATTTTTTGATGGCCATTATTCCATCTTCATGTTTGCCTTCTTTAATTAGCTTCATCGCTTTATTTTCATAATGCATAGTTTGTAAATAAGATATTATACCCATCCTAAAAATAAAGCAAATATATAAAGACTTGCTCCACAGCAACAACCTTTATAAAATCCTTCTAATCCCTATACTATCGGGGTACGATGGAAGGAGTCATAGCTTATCAAGGCATAAAGGAATTAGTGAATAAAGGAGTTATTAAAGCAAATAACCCTATAGAAGAGCTGCAGATACAGCCTTCTTCTGTTGACCTAAGATTAGGAAAATACGGCTACAGGGTGCCGGCAAGTTTCCTGCTGCCGACAGGAGGAAAAGTGCAGGACAAATTAGACGAGTATGCAAAAGACTATTACAAGTTCTCAATTGAAAAAGGCGCTTTCTTAGAAGCAAGGAAAACATATGTTTTTGAATTACAAGAAGAATTAAACCTGCCTGAAGGAATGAAAGCAAGATGCAATCCAAAATCATCAACAGGAAGAGTTGACACTTTTACAAGATTGATTACAGACAACTGCACAAACTTTGACAATGTTGTTGCAGGATACAGGGGAAAATTATACTTAAAAGTTTTTCCAATGTCTTTTGACTTAAAGATAAAGGAAGGGCTGTCATTAAACCAGATAAGATTTTTCCAGGGGAAAAATTATAGATTAAACACAGATGAATTAGTAGAAGCATATAAGAAATACCAATTATTATTCGACAAGGAAGGAAATCCTATCCCATTGGAAAAGGCAATGGTTGGGGAAGGAGGATTATTCCTGACTTTAGATTTAAACGATGACATTGTAGGATACAGGTCAAAAAGAAATGCAAGGCCTATTGATTTGACAAAAATAAAGCACCACAAAATTGAGGATTACTGGGAGCCTATAGCAAAGCCAAAGACAGGAAAGCTTATACTTGACACAGACCATTTCTACATACTTAAGTCAAGGGAAAGGATAAGGGTTCCTACAAGCTTTGCGGTGGAGATGGTTGACTTCCACTCAGGCATTGGGGAATTTAGGTCGCACTATGCAGGCTTCTTTGACCCTGGGTTTGGATATGGAAAGAACGGAGAGGTAAAGGGAACGCATGCTGTGCTCGAGGTAAGGATGAGGGATGTGCCTATGGAGGTTGTTGATGGCCAGGTCTTTGTAAAGATGGTTTTTGAAAAGATGGTGGAAACGCCTAAAGTAAGCTATGGAGTAGAGCTTCCGTCTAATTATCATTCGCAGAAGCTTGCATTAAGCAAGCATTTTATATAACGAAAATCAATAAACATATTTTTGGAAACAACAATCTTTAAATATGAGCTTCATCAGAAAATAGAAAGTAGGAATTGCTTCTACACCCCAATTTTTAAGACGGTAATACGACGGTAGGTGTTTGGATGGAGTCAATAAGCAAGGGAAAAATTTCTAGGATAAAAAAAAGAGATGGAAGAGTAGTGGATTTTAATAAAGATAAAGTTACAGATGCAATATTCAAGGCTGCGCAGGCTGTTGGTGGAAACGACAGGGCGATGGCAGAAGATCTTTGCAATCAGGTTATTAATATTCTTGAGTCAAAACACGATGAAGATTATATTCCTGAAGTAGAGAAAATACAGGATCTTGTTGAAAGGGTTCTTATAGAGAACGGCCATGCCAAGACAGCAAAGGCATTTATTTTATACAGGCAGAAAAGGTCAGAGCAGAGGGACGCAAAGAAATTAGCAATAGAAGGGATTATTTTAAGCGATGAGGACTGCGAGCTTTCCCTTAACGCATTGAAAGTTCTGGAAAGAAGGTATTTGCTAAGGAATCCTGAAACAGGAAAGATAAAAGAAACCCCTATGCAGCTGTTCAGGAGAGTTGCGCACAACATAGCGCAGGCTGATGCCAATTATGGTGAAAATGTAAAGGAAACAGAAGAAAAGTTCTACAAAATGATGAAAAAGCTGGAGTTCCTTCCTAATACCCCAACATTGATGAATGCCGGCGCTGATTTACAGCAGCTTTCTGCATGCTTTGTGATTCCTGTTGAAGATTCTATGCATGGAATCTTTAAGGCATTGCATGATACTGCAATAATACATAAGTCAGGAGGAGGAACAGGATTTTCGTTTTCAAGATTAAGGCCAAAGAAGGACAGGGTAAGCAGCACGCAGGGTGTTTCCTCGGGCCCTATTGAGTTTATGAAAGTTTTTGACTATGCAACAAATGTAATAAAACAAGGGGGTAAAAGAAGAGGAGCAAATATGGGTATAATGAGGGTTGACCACCCTGATATACTTGAGTTCATCAATATGAAAGCAGATGGAAAAACATTGAACAATTTTAACATTTCAGTTGCTGCTACAAATAAGTTCATGAAAGCTTTGAAAAACAATGAGGATTATGAGCTGATAAATCCAAGGACAAAAGAAGTTGTGGAAAAGGTTTCTGCTAGGGCTGTTTTTGACAATGTCCTTACATGCGCATGGAGCAGGGGAGACCCTGGCCTTGTGTTCATAGACAGGATGAATGAAACCAATCCAGTAAAACACGTTGCTTTGATTGAGGCAACAAACCCATGTGGAGAGCAGCCTTTGATGCCTTATGAGTCATGCAATTTAGGAAGCATCAATATCAATACATGCATGATAAAGGGCAAGTTTGACTGGGACAAGTTCAGGCAATTAACACATGACTGTGTGCATTTCCTTGACAATGTCATTGATATGAATAATTACCCTGTACAGGAAATAGCAGATATGACAAGAGGAACAAGAAAGATCGGCTTGGGATTGATGGGATTTGCAGATGTTATGTTCCAGTTGGGAATTCCTTATGATTCAGATGAAGGCGTAAAGTTTGGGGAAAAGATCATGAAGTTCATGCATGAGGAAGCAAAGAAAGCTTCAATAAAATTAGCAGAAAGAAGAGGATGCTTCCCATTCTGGGAAGGCTCTGATTACCAAAAACAAGGAATAAAAATGAGAAATTCTACTGTAGACACAATCGCTCCTACTGGAACAATAGGGATGATAGCAGATGCTTCCGGCGGATTAGAGCCGAACTTTGCAATTTGCTACATCAAAAATGTTATGGATGGCACTGAGCTGATTTATACCAACAGATATTTTGAAAAGGCTGCAAAAGAAAGAGGATTTTATTCAGAAGAACTTATGAGGGATATTGCACAAAAAGGATCTGTCCAGACTGTTGAAGAAGTTCCTAAAGATGTTAAAAGGGTTTTTGTAACTGCAATGGACATTGACCCAGAGTGGCATGTAAGAATGCAGGGAGCTTTCCAGAAGTGGTGCGACAGCTCTATTTCAAAAACAATAAACTTCCCTAAGTCAGCAACAATAAAAGATGTAGAGAAAGCCTACATGCTTGCATGGGATCTTGAATGTAAGGGAATTACAATATACAGGGAAGGAAGCATGGAGCAGCAGGTTATGAATATTGCAACTGTTAACAAGAAAGCAAATGCAGATGTTGACGAAGCAGAAAGAAAGGCAGTTGAGATGGCAAGAAAAGCTGCTAAAAAAAAGTCAGAGAACTGCCCTGAGTGCAAAGCAGAGATGATTTTTAAAGAGGGCTGTGCTACATGCCCAAGCTGCAGCTACTCATACTGCAGTTAAGATAAGATAACTTTATAAATTTTGGAGCTTCTTTTGAATATGATGTGGGGTATTTAGATGGCAAAATCTAACCTAGGTTTAGTGCATGTTTACACTGGTGATGGAAAAGGAAAAACCAGCGCTTCTATGGGCTTGGTTATGCGTGCAATAGGCCAGGGCATGAAGGTACATGTTATCCAGTTCATGAAAGGTGGGGCTTACACAGGCGAGTTTATCACAGGAAAGAATTTTCTTCCAGCTGAAAGGATAACTATGGTACAATATGGAAGGCCGTGCATAAAGGAAAATAAGCAGCTCAAGCTTCAGGGGTTTGACTCAGGATATACTTTCTTTGATTATATAAGGGAAGATATTGAATGCGGAGAGTGCAGGTTCTGCTTCCTGAATGATGATGAGCAGGCAAAATATGTGAATTCTGCATTTGAAAAAACAAAAGAGGTTGTTTCTTCAGGAGAGTTTGATTTGGTTGTTCTTGATGAGATAAATGTTGCAATGAGCCTGAATTTTCTGGATACAGACAAGGTTGTTGAAATTATTAAGAACAGGTTTCCGCAAACAGAAGTGATTCTAACAGGCAGAGGAGCTCCGCAGAAAATACTTGATATTGCAGATTATGCCAGCGAAATCAAGATGCTGAAGCATCCGTTTGAGAAAGGCATTGCAGCAAGAAGAGGAATTGAGTATTAACCGCAAGTCAAACAACTAGTATATCTCTTATTAACAACGCTCCAGTTTACATTTTCCATGAATGCATTAAGGTAATCTGCTTTCCTGATGCCATAATCTATCATAAATGCATGCTCCCAGCAGTCTAATGCAAGAACAATTTCCTGGTGCGCAGGCAATCCAATGTGATGCTCGAACAGAATGTAAGTGTGAAGCTTTTTTGTCTTCTTGTTATATGTTACTAATACCCATCCAGGCGTTGAGCCTGCTGATGCCTTTATGTCTGCAACAAATTTTTCCCATGAGCCGAATGACTCTTCTGCTGCTGATTTCAGCTGATCAGAAGGCTTTCCGCTGCTTCCTAAGTTTTCAAAATACAATTCATGCAGGAATGTGCCATTAAATGCAACTGCTTCTCTTCTTTTTAGCTCTGAAAATTCTCCGAAAGAGTAGTTTGAGGCAGCCTTGTCCTGCTTCTCAAGCTTCTCTGCAATCTCGTTCATCTTCTTTACATAGCCTTGGTAAAGTGTAAAGTGCTGCTTAAGCTGCTCATCGCTTATGCCTTTCAACTTTCCCAGAAGATTGCTGAAATCTTTTGCCTCGTATGCCATATCAATACCTCACGAAAAAGAAAAACATACAGATTTATAAATTTTTGGGAATGAGTTAAAACTGATTTTAAGTTCAAAGGCAATAAATATTTATATCAAACAGGCAACAGATACTCCGGAGCTGCAAGCGCTGCATGTAAAATGGTAAAAAAATACAAATGCGACATCTGCGGAGCCGAGATGTTTGAGAAGCACTGCAAAGTCATCTGCCCTAAATGCGGCTATAAGATGGACTGCTCTGATTTATTTTAGAAGTAAATTCTTAGATATATCATTGGTGCGCTCAACAACCTTATTTTCAGCCATGCCTAACAAATTGTAAGCTCCTGTAAAAAGATTTCTTCCATTTTGTTCGCACCTAACTTTGAAATCAATATAGCTTCCTTTTGCCTTGCCGCCCTTTACAAAAAAATACAAAGGGTACTGATAATCTATTGTAAAAAACCCATTTGGCAGGACAATTTCAATTGATTTGTATATTGCAGCATAATCCATCTCGCTTTCAATACCTTTTCTTTTCATCTTTTCTTTTATTTTATTGACAGCTTCTGTAATTCCCAGCTCATCCCTTACACTCTTCTCATCTATATGATGTATTATTGCTAACGAAGAGTGGGAGAGGGTGTATAAAAAGTCTGTAATGTCCTGCTGCACTTTTGCTTTTAGCAGCTCTGCAAATCCTTTAATGTATTCAGGTATACATTCGAATGCAATTAATTTTCCTTCAAATGTCTCATGTGATATATCGCTCGCGCTTGTCAGGCGAGTATGATTTTTCTGTTTTGCCAGCGTATTGACAACTCCATCTTTTTCATGTTTTACTGCATGGAGCAAAAGTTCCAGATCTCCTACTAATGCATTATACCTTACTCTCTCGCCGACAGACAAGAAAGAGCCGAAGTAAATCTGAATTAATTTTGTATGATCCCTTAAGTATTCGCTGCCGAACTTTGCTGCTGCGACAGAGAAATTGAGAAACCCAGGAACTATTGGGTGTTTGCCCTCTTCCATAAGATACCGTGCTTTTTTCCTGCTGCGTTCGTCTCCTGTTAAGCTGCAAAAAGTAAGAACATCTTCATTTGTAAACATTTCTTCATTGTTCATTTTCTGTCTCTGCAAGGGTAATTGCTGTCAAGAGCAATCCGGCTTTGTATAAAAATATTCCCATAGGGCATTGAAAGAAGTAAATTAAGCTAAATTATTTTCCATATAGAAAATAAATAAAAGCACTTCTCAAGCTCTGTTATTCTATGGGGCAATAAGTTATTGGTAACCAATAAAGGCAACCTTTATATATCAGCTTATCCAACAACCCAAAGGGGTTACAATGCCTGAAGCAATCCAGAATCAAATAATGGAAGTTTTGAACAGCTCAGATAGCGGCGCTTCTTCCAATGAAATTGCTGAAAAGCTGGCAGTTGACAGGCATACGCTTGCAAAGCATTTGGATGTTCTGAATGCAAAAGGGTATGTCGACTACAGGCAGCTTGGAATGGCAAAGCTTTGGTTTGCGACAAAGATTCCTTTGCTTGCACTTCTGGAAAAAGAAGATGTGCCGAGCGTTGCGAACGTGTTTGACGCATTCGGTGAAGGAATAAGCATACTTGACAAGGACTTCGGGGTTTTATGGGCGAACAAAAAGATAAGGGAAAATTCAGGTGAACTGCACAAGATAAAAGGCGCGCAGTGCTACAAGGCTTTTAACCTTGGGGATGAGATATGCGCAAACTGCCCAAGCACAAAAACTTTCAAAACAGGAACAAAGCAGAAGTCTGTAGAAGTTGTGATTGACAAAGAAGGCAAAAAAAAGTTTTTTGAAATATCTTCACAGCCGATAAAAGATAACAAAGGAAAGATAGTTGCTGTGCTTGAAGTCATAAGGGACATAAGCGATATTGATGATATAAAAAAAAGAGTTGATGAGCTTAACAGAAAAATAATCTTGGAGAGGAAATAAAATGGAACAGAAAATACAAACAGGACCTGTCACAAAAGAGATGACAATAGGAGATGTTGTGCAAAAATACCCAAAGACAGCTGATGTCATGCTGAGCTATGGCCTGCACTGCATCGGATGCCATGTAAACCCTTTTGAAGCAATAGAAGGCGGAGCAAAGGGCCATGGAATGTCTGACGATGATATTGATACAATGATCAATGAGATGAATGCTGTTGTTGCAGAGCAGGAAAAGAGTGAGGGAAGCGGAACAGTAAGCATAACAGAAGTTGCGGCAAATAAGCTAAAGGAGCTTATGAAAAGCGACGGAAAGAAAGGATATGGCTTCAGGGTCTCAGTTGTTCCAGGTGGATGCGCCGGATTAAACTATGAGATGGACTTTGCAGAGAAGGCAGAAGATAATGATGAGATTTTTGAGAGCTACGGAGTCAAAGTCTTTGTTGACAGGGAAAGCATGAAGCATATCGGCGGAACAGAGATAGACTATGCTGATTCATTAAACGGAGGAGGCTTTAAGATAAGAAACCCAAACGCAAAATCAAACTGCGGCTGCGGGAATTCTTTTAGCTAAAATGAGAGACATCTACCTAGACCACGCGGCAACAACATATGTTGACCCAAGAGTAAAAGAAGTAATGGACAAGTACTTTAGTGGGGAGTTTGGAAATCCAGGAAGCTTTAATTATGTTGGCCTAATAGCAAAAGAAGCTTTGGATAATGCAAGAAAAACAGTTGCGGATATCCTTGGCGCAAAGGAAAGGGAGATAATATTCACAGGAAGCGGAACAGAAAGCATCAACCTTGCAATAAAGGGATTGGCAAGAGCTAGAAAAAGCAAAGGAAAGCATATCATAACAACAAATGCAGAGCATCATGCTGTCCTTGAAACGTGCGAATACCTGAAGGATGAAGAAGGCTTTGATGTTACTTTTCTTGATGTAGACAGGTACGGAATGGTTTCTGCAGAGCAGGTTGAAAAGGCAATAAAGGATGACACTATCCTTATAACAATAATGTATGCAAACAATGAAATAGGAAGCGTAAACCCGATAAAAGAAATTGCCGATATTGCAAAAAAGCACAGAGTAATATTTCATACAGATGCCTGCCAGGCAGCAGGATACTTGGATATAAATGCAAAGGAGCTTGGCGTTGACATGATGACAATAAACTCAAGCAAGCTTTACGGCCCTAAAGGAGTGGGGGCTTTGTATATGAGAAGCGGACTGGTTATAAAGCCGATAATCCATGGCGGCGGCCAGGAAAGCGGATTAAGGTCAGGAACAGAGAATGTTCCCGGCATTGTAGGTTTTGCAAAAGCTTTGGAGATTGCGCAGGAAGAAAGGGAAAAAGAAGTCGCAAGGCTTACTTATCTTAGGAACAAGATGATAAAAGGAATAATGGACACTGTCCCTAAGACAATGCTGAATGGGCATCCTGAAAAAAGGCTGCCAAACAATGTAAATATTTCATTTTTGGATATTGAAGGAGAAGCATTATTGCTTTATATGGATGAAAAAGGAATTCATGCAAGCTCAGGCAGCGCGTGCACTTCAAAAACACTTGACCCCAGCCATGTCATAATTGCAACAGGAGTTCCTTACGAAGTAGCCCATGGGAGCATAAGGTTTACACTTGGAAAAAGAACAACAGAAGAGGATATTGATTTTGTAATTAGCGTACTTCCTGAAATCATTAAAAAACTCAGGATGATATCGCCATTCAATCTAAATATGGAAGAAGTTTTGGCAGAGGTAAAACAATGAGCATACAAATATCAGATGAAAGGGAAAAATCAGCAAGCGATTTTGGAGATGTTATTTCAAAGGACGGCGAAAAGCAGTGGTTTTACACAGATAAAGTAAAAGACCATTTCTTTAATCCAAGAAATATCTTCAAAACAACTGAAGAAGCAGAATCATACAAGGCAGATGGAATAGGATTAGTAGGAAGCCCTGCATGCGGAGACGGAATGAAGATGTTTATTAAAGTAGATGGCGATAAGATAAGTGACTGCAAATGGCAAACTTATGGCTGCGGAACAGCAATTGCAAGCACATCTGCGTTTTCAGTAATGATTACAAAAAATGGCGGAATGCCGCTTAATGATGCTTTAAGGATAAAGCCTATGGACATTGCAAATGAACTTGGAGGCATACCTGCAAGGAAGTTCCACTGCTCTGTTCTTGCTGACAAGGCTTTGAAGGAAGCTGTAAATGATTATTTTGAAAAGACAGGGCAAAAAGAAAGGGTAACAAACAACAAGGCAAAAATAATTGACAAAGTTCTGAAAATAACTGACCATGACATTGAGCATGCTGTTCTTGAAGGTGCCATGACGTTTGAAGCTGTGCAGAAGAAAACAAAGGTAGGTATTCATGACAAGGCATGCATACCTGAAGTAAACAGGCTTATAGAAGAGTACAAGAAAAAGTATTACGGAGACGACTGATGGCATTCAAGCTGGAGCATGAAAGGCCCAATTGCATAGGCTGCGCAGCATGTGTGGGAATAGCGCCTGAATTCTGGGAAATGCACGAGGACGGAAAGTCTGATATAGTAGGAAGCAAATTAAGGAAAGACGGCTGGGAGGAGATGGAAATTGACGACAAATTCCTTGAAATCAACAAAGAAGCGGCAGAAGCCTGCCCTGTTAACGTCATTCACGTCACTAAAGGCGGAGAAAGGATTATCTGATTTTGATAAAAATATAAGTAAAACCTTGTTGGATATCGAAGCTTATTCTGAAACACACGATAATGTATGGAGAATTACAAGAGAGCAGGGCTTTTTTCTAAACGCGCTGGTAAAGAATGTTAAGGCAAAAAGAATTCTTGAGCTTGGAACTTCTGTTGGCTATTCTGGAATTTTTCTTGCAGAAGCCACAAAGCAGAATGATGGAAAGCTGATAACCATAGACAAAGACCCTGAAAAAATAAGAATTTCAAAAGAAAACTTCAAGAAATCTGGACTAAAGGCAGAAGTTATAGAAGGGGACTGCCTGGAAACAGCAAAAAGCCTTGTGAAAAATGGAAAAACCTTTGATTTTGTGTTTATTGATGCAAACAAGAAAGGGTACCTGCCCCAGTTCAAGGAAATATTCAACAATCTTGAAAAAAATGCAGTTGTTGTAGCGGACAATGTTATAGATTTACAGCATTTGGTGAAAGACTATCTTGGCTATGTGCGAAAGTTTAATAAAGTAGAGAGTATTTTGATTGATATAGGCCACGGAATGGAGCTTACAAGAAAGAAATAATAAAAAATAAGAAAAATGAGGTAGAAGATGGCAAGAGTTTTATTTATTATTGCCCAAAACGGATTCAGGGATGAGGAATTGTTCAAGCCAAAGGAAATTCTTGAGGAGGCAGGGCATGCCTGCGTTGTTGCAAGCATAACAATAGACACTGCAACAGGAAAATTAGGGGCAAAAGTAGAGCCTGACATTGCTGTTTCTGACACAAAAGCTTCGGACTGGGATGTTATCATTGTTGTCGGAGGGCCTGGAGCTCCTGAACTAAGCAAACATAAGGAAGTCAATGATATCTTAAATGATGCAAAGCAAAAAAACATCAATCTTGCAGCAATCTGCATCGGGCCGACTGTTTTGGCAAAGGCAGGCGTATTGAAAGGAAAAAAAGCAACTGTATGGACAGATGCAAGCAGGGAAAGCGTGAAGATATTGGAAAATGGCAAAGCAATTTTTGTTGACAAGCCTGTTGTTGTTGAAAACAAGCTGATAACAGCAAACGGCCCTGCTGCAGCAGAAGAGTTCGGAAGAAAGGTTGCAGAAATGATAAAAGAGGCGTAAAATAAAGAGAGGCATAAAAATGAAAATAACAACTACAAACATACAGCTAGACAAGGTAAAAAATGATATTATTGTTTATATGCTTGCAGAAGAGCAGCTTCAGGATGAGATAAAAAAATCAAAAAGAAATGCATTTGAAGAGATAATAATAGAGCCCATAAAGAAGAAGCACTTTAAAGGGGAAAAAGGAGAGAGTTATCTTGTTGATACGCTTGGAAAGATAAGCTTAAGCCACATACTTCTTGTTGGATTAGGAAAGCTTAAGGACCTTAATGCAGAAAACATAAGGAAGGCGGCAAATATAGGCGTAAAGGAGGCTAAGGCCATTAAAATAGACAATATGGCTGTAAGCTTCCCATGCACAAAGCTTGATGATGATAAGGTTGCTGCTGCCATAACAGACGGCCTTGTTTTAGGGGATTATGCCTTTGACAAGTATAAGACAGACAATGAAAAGAAGCCAAAGCCTATAAAAGAGGCTGTAATAATCCATAAGAATGCAGGAATAAGGAAATCGATTGACGATGCCCAAACCATTTGCAATAATACTAATTTTGTAAGGGATATGCAGAATGAGAATGCCGATATTATGACTTCTGTTATGATTGCAAAAATTGCAAAAGACATTGCGCAGAAATATAAGCTAAAGTGCACTGTATTTGATGAAAAGAAAATTAAAAAGCTAGGAATGGGATTGCTGTTGGCAGTAAGCAAAGGCAGCTCATTTCCGGCAAGATTTATTATCATTGAATACAATGGAGACAAAAAATCAAAGAAAAAAACAGCAATTGTTGGCAAAGGAATAACTTTTGACACAGGCGGCTTGAACTTGAAGCCTACAAAATATATTGAAACGATGAAAGCTGATATGTCAGGAGCTGCTGTTGTTATTGGAACAATAAAGGCTGCAGCAGAATTAAAATTAAAGAAAAATTTAATCGGTGTTATCCCGACTTGCGAGAACGCAATTGGATCAAAATCATACAAGCCTGGCGATGTTTACAAAGCTTATTCAGGAAAAACAGTTGAAATTGGCAATACAGACGCAGAAGGAAGGCTGATCCTTGCTGATGCGCTTTCATATGCTGAAAAAAACCTGAAGCCTGATGAAATAATCGATCTTGCGACTTTAACAGGCGCGGTCAGCGTTACTTTTGGCGAATTTGCTGCAGGGGTCATTTCAACTGACAGCAAGCTGACAAAAAAGCTATCTGAGGCAGGGGAAGAAACATATGAAAGGGTATGGGAGCTTCCATTGTATGAAGAGTATAAGGATGAAACAAAGAGCGAGATAGCAGATATCAACAATATTGGCTATGGCTGGTATGCCGGCTGCATTATGGGTGCTGCTTTCCTCAAGAATTTTGTTGAAAAAACCCCATGGCTGCATATTGACATAGCAGGAACTGCATGGATAGACAAGGCAAGGGGCTATAATCAAAAAGGCGGCACAGGATACGGCGTAAGGCTTCTTATCAGTTACTTCAGAAAGTAAAAAATTTCCAACCTAAGTTTCCTTTGGAAAAAAAGTAGAAAAAAGCAAAACATTTATAATAAAAAAGACACTACTGATTGAAAAGTTTTGCAAAGTCGGGGGATTTGCAGGATGAAAAATGCTGGTGATGGAAATAATGCTGAAATATTTCACAATAGAAGACGCCGAAAAACTTCTCCCTTATGTAAGTAAAAAAATGCGAAGGCTGATGAAGCTTAAAGAGGCCATTTCTACACTTAATGAAATAGAGATCACGTATGAGAAGGCAGACTATGAAAACTACCTTAACAGCCTTAAAGTGAACAAGGAGTTCCATAGGCTTTCCTCAATATTCTATAAAGAGCTGGAAGAGCTTGAGAGAAAGGGGTGCTTTGTAAAGGATATTGATGATGGTGTGGTTGATTTCCTTTCTGTATTTGAAGACAGGGAAGTTTTCCTATGCTTGCAGATAGGAGAAACAAAAATAAGGCATTGGCATGAGCTTGAAGATGGCTTTGAAAGCAGGAATCCTGTCATTGACTTAAGTGATTTTGTTGACATAAGTGAATAGAGCGGAAACATATCATAGATTCTGCTTTTATAAAAATGCAATTGATGGAAAGCCCTTACAAAAAGCTTATTTCTGTTTGTGTTAATCGAAAAAATGACTCTGAAACATTATGTGGAAACAGAAATTCAGAAGAAATATTTTTTAAATTAAAAAATTATGTGCGTGAAAAAGGCCTTATAAGGGAAGTTATGGTTTCAAGAAGCCTGTGCCTGGGGCAGTGCGGCAAAGGGCCGATTATTACAGTGCAGCCTGATGATATCTGGTATATGGGCATTACATTGGAAGACTGCAGCGAAATCATTAAAAAGCATATTGATATTTTTATATGAAAATAGGGGAAAAATAAAAAATGGGAAAAAAATACAGGATTGAGTATGAAAGGGCCGGATGCATAGGAGCTGCTGCATGTGTAGGTGTTGATCCTGCAACATGGGAATTAGCAGATGACGGAAAGGCGAATATAATCAATGCTGACAAAAGAAACAGCATCTGGACAAAGGAAATCGATGAAGAAGAGCTTGAAAAGCAGATGATGGCTGCTGAAAGCTGCCCTGTCAATATTATACATATTGTTGATATTGAAACAGGGGAAAGGCTTATTTAAGATAAGAGCATGGTTTAGCCTTGATCCTCGTGCCAATGCTGCGCTCTGTCCGCTTCTGTTTTTTGACCTCGCAACCTATTATCTGTCGCATTCGCTTCATTTGCTAGGGCACATCGCTTGGCAGCATTGGCACTTGATTTGGCAGTATCTTTTGACAGCAACCTTTAAAAACCTGCCTTAAATCATTTCTGGCATGAAGCTTTATGAGTTTGAAGGGAAGGAATTGCTGACAGAGGCAGGCATCAAAGTGCCAGAATCAGTTTTAGCAGGCAATGCAGGCGAGGCTGCAAAAATCAGCAGGTTTGAAAAAGCTGTTGTAAAGGCGCAGACCTTGTCTGGAAAAAGGGCCAAATCAGGGTTTGTAAAGATATGCAGGCATAAAGACATTGCTGAAGAAGCTGCAAAAATGTTTGACATGCAGCACAATAGGGAAACAATAAAAAAAGTTCTTGTTGAAGAAAAATTAGATATTGAAAATGAATTCTATGCAGGAATAATGTTTGATACGCATACAAGAACCCCTTGTCTGATTGTGAGCAAGGAAGGAGGAATTGACATAGAGGAAACACAGAAAAAGCATCCTGAGAAAGTTTTTGTTGAAGAGATTGATGCAATTAATGGGTTAAGCGAGCATCAGGCAGAGAAGGTTCTGCTAAAGCTGAAATTTAAGGAAGAGCTAATTCCAAAGCTGACAAGCCTTTTGCTGACATTGTACGAAACGTTTGAAAAAAATGACATGAAGATGATTGAGATCAACCCATTGGCAGAGCTAGCGGATGGAGAGCTTGTTGCATTAGACGCTGTTGTTGTGCTTGATGATGATGCTTTATACAGGCAGGAGCATAAGTTCCCTCCAAGGATTGGAGCATGGAGAATGCAGACAGAAAGGGAGATGGAAGCGCATGAAATAGACAAAAATGATTACAGAGGGGTTGCAGGAAAAAGCTATATTGACCTGGACGGAGACATTGCTGTGCTGACATCTGGAGGGGGTGCATCAATAACATGCATGGATGCCTTGCTTAGCTATGGGGGAAAGCCTGCAAACTATGTTGAATATTCAGGAAATCCTCCTCCTGAAAAAGTTGAGAAGATAACAAAAATAACTTTATCAAAGCCTGGGCTTTGTGGCTGCTGGGCTGTTGGAGGAACAGCAAACTTCACAAGAATAGACTTAACAATGCAAGCGTTTATTGAAGGCTTGAAAGCAGTAAAGCCTGATTACCCTATTGTTGTAAGAAGGGCAGGCCCTGGGGATTTGACTGCTTATGAATTATTGAAAAAAGCTGCAAAGGAATATGGATTTGACATTCATGTTTACGGAGAAGATACTCCAATGACAGCTACTGCAAAAATACTTGTTGATTTGGTGAAGGAATACAAGAAAAATAAGAGGATAAAATAAATTAACTGATGTGGGGGATAAAAAATGGCTGAAGTTGACTTGAAATCTATTTCACTGGCAGAGCACCATCTTAAAGATGTTGCAATCCACACTCCGCTTACAATAAATGAGGATCTATCAAACGAATTTTCGTGCAATGTTTACCTGAAAAGAGAAGACTTGCAAAGGACAAGATCCTATAAGCTGAGAGGAGCTTACAATTTTGTTTATCAGAGAAGCAAAGAAGGCGAAAAGGGCTTTGTCTGCGCAAGTGCCGGCAACCATTCACAGGGATTTGCATATGCATGCAACAGGCTTGGAATTATGGGGTATATTTTCATGCCAACGACAACTTCTAGCCATAAAATCGAAAAAACAAGGAAATTTGGAGGCAAAAATGTTGAGATAATCATAGAAGGAGATACTTTTGATGATGCATGCAGAAAAGCACAAGAGTTTGGCAAGGCAGAAGGAAAGCTGTTTGTTCATCCTTTTGATGATCCTTATGTTATCTCAGGCCAGGGGACTGTAGGTATGGAGATATTATATGACCTTAAAGATATTGATTATATTTTTGTTCCTATTGGGGGCGGTGGCCTGATAGCAGGGGTTGGCACATATACAAAGAGCGTAAGCCCTAGGACAAAAATATTAGGAGTTGAGCCGTGCGGCGCTCCTTCCATGCATGAGTCGCTGAAACAAGGGCATGTTGTGACTCTGGAAAGCATAGACAGCTTTGTAGATGGGGCTGCAGTAAAAAGGGTCGGGGATCTGACATTTGAAATAGCAAGAAAAGTTATTGATGATATTGTTTTAGTGCCTGAGGGAAAAGTTTCATCAGAAATACGTAGATTGTTATATGATGATGCAATAATTGCAGAGCCTGCAGGAGCACTGTCTACTGCTGCTCTTGATTTTGCCAGGAACACCAAGTATGATTTAGCAGGCAAAAATATTGTATGCATCGTGAGCGGAGGAAATTTTGATTTTAAAAAGCTGCCAAATATTGAAAAAAGATCCTTAATGTATGAAGGGTTAAAGCATTATTTCAGAATAGAGCTTGCACAGAGACCAGAGTCTTTAAAGGAATTTTTGTTTAATGTTTTCAAAGGAGAAAAGATTAACATAACTGATATAATGTATAGTGAAACGCATGAAGAAAGAGGGTCTGTTGTAATAGGGATAGAACTAAAAGATAGACATGATTATGAGTCATTGATAGAAAGGATGAAGCATCATGGGATAATATACAAGTCAATAAATAATGATAGAGCCGTGTTCGATCTTTTAGTATGAGGCATGCAAATGAGCATTTTAGTTGATAAAAATACAAAGGTAATGGTTCAGGGCATTACTGGTAATGAGGGAAGAAAAGCAGTAAAGGAAATGCTTAGCTACGGGGCAAAAGTCATTTGCGGTGTAACGCCTGGAAAAGGCGGGCAGACAGTAGAAAACCGCCCTGTTTACAATTCTGTAAAGGAAGCTCTACAGAAGCATCCTGAAGTAAATGCAACAACAATTTACGTCCCTCCCTTTGCAGGAAAAGCGGCTGCATTGGAGGCAATTGAAAATAAGATCCCTCTTGTTAACATCATTACAGAACAAATACCAATTCATGATTCTGCAAAGATAATTGCAGCTGCAAGGAAAAATAATGTAACAGTTGTTGGCCCTTCTTCCATAGGAATTATTTCTCCTGGAAAATCCAAGATTGGCTCAATTGGTGGAGACAGCAACAGGGCTTATTCTGCAGGAAACATCGGAGTGATATCAAAATCAGGAGGCATGGCATCTGAAACTTCTTTATTGCTGAAAAAAGCTGGCTTGGGGCAGTCAACAGTTGTTGGCATTGGAGGGGATGTTTTAGCTGGAAGCACATTTGCAGACATTTTGAGGCTGTTTGAAAAAGATGAAGAAACAAAAGCAGTTGTAATTTTCGGGGAAATTGGCGGAACTTACGAAGAGGATGCTGCTGAATTGATAAAAGAAGGCGGCTTTACAAAGCCTGTTGTTGCTTTTATTTCTGGAAAGTTTGCAGCTGGATTGGAGCATGTAAGCTTAGGACATGCCGGCGCCATAGTAGAAGGCAGCAAAGGAACAAGGGATAATAAGGTTAAGGCACTAAAAGAAGCCGGTGTTTTAGTGGCAGAAGTCCATCATGAGCTTGTTGATCTGGTGAAGAAGGTGTTGTAAATTTTCTAAAGAATTGTACGATATTATTCTGTTGGTTTTTGTTTACTTTCTGAAACTCTTGGTACCCCACGTAGGCAGTAGTAAGGAAAGTCAACAAGCCTTTCATCAGCGAAGAAATGGGAACCGTCGATAACGATGTTAAGTTTACAAGCTCGCGCAATTGCATTGCCATTAACCGATATATTTATATATCACCTGTTCTATAATTATATCATATGCTACAAAATTATAGCACATATAGGGTACTACAGGAATTTTTTGATTTTCCTAGAAAGAAATTTCATATAAGAGAGCTCTCCAGGAGAGTAAATCTGGCGCAGATATCTGTAATAACCCACCTAAAAACCTTGGTAAAAGAAGGACTAATAATAAAAGAAGAAGAAGGCCTGTATCCTTCATATAGGGCTAACAGGGAAAATCAGGAACTTAAGCTTCTTAAAAAACAAAACATGGCTATGCGCATCCATAAGAGCAAATTACTAGAATTTATAGAAGAAAAAACAAGGCCTGACTGTATTGTGCTTTTTGGGTCTGCAGCAAGAGGGGAAGATACAGAGGAAAGCGATGTGGACTTGTTTATACAGGCAGGAGAGACAAACTTGGATTTAGAGAAATATGAAAAATTAATAAAAAGAAAAATAACTCTTTTTTTTGAGCCTGAAATAAAAAAATTAAGCAAAGAATTATTAAATAACATTATAAATGGACATGTGCTTTATGGATATTTAAAGGTGCTTTAGTATGCATGAATGGGATGAATCTTCGGAAAAAGTTTCGAAAATAACGCCTGATAAGGAAAAGGCAAGGTCGTTGCTTCAGGTAGTTGAACTGCGTGAGAAAGATCTAAAAACAAAGGTGGAAGAGTTTACCACGCTAATTGTAGAAGGATATTATGAAATTGTCAAGGAATTGATAACTGCAATTATGTCTATTGACGGCTATAAGACAGTGAGTCATGAGCTTTTGATAGGTTATATTACAAAGTACAAAGAGTTTCCTGATTCTGAAATTTACTTTATGGATCAGCTAAGAAAAACAAGAAATGATATTGCCTATAGAGGCATTATGGTTCCACCAGAATACCTTACAAGAAACAAGGAAAAGATTCTGGCAGTAATTTCTAAATTAAAACATCTTGTTGTAAAAAAATTGGAATGATACTCTTTTAACAACATTTTTATATCCATATCCCTAAAAATACCATATGGGCAAAGCTCAAGACAAAGCAAGGGTTCATCTCTATACAGGTGAAGGAGAGGGTAAGACAACTACTTCTTTGGGCCTGGCACTAAGGGCCATTGGCCACAATAAAAAAGTTATAATAATCCAGTTCATGAAAGGCTGGAAGAATATTGGAGAGTACAAAATAAGAAACAAATTAAAGCCTTTGTATGAAATACACCAGTTCGGGAGAAAAGAATGGGTTAACCTGACAAACCCTGAAAAAGTTGATATTGATTTGGCAAAAAAAGGTCTGGATTTTGCAAAACAGTGCTTGAAGAAAAAGCCATTCCTGCTGATACTGGAAGAGATTAACTTAGCAGTAAATGTCGGCTTGTTAAACGTGAATGATGTTTTGGATGTTATAAAAA
This sequence comes from uncultured Methanosarcinales archaeon, assembly GCA_964459835.1. GTDB lineage: Archaea > Nanobdellota > Nanobdellia > Woesearchaeales > UBA12501 > CAYWPA01. Next base: position 179,055 of record CAYWPA010000001.1, on the reverse strand, counting down.
AAGTCCCAAAGGAAACAACAGTAGTGCTTACAGGAAGGAGAGCGCATAAAAAATTAATACAAAGGGCTGATTTAGTAACAGAGATGAGAATGGTAAAGCATCCTTTCAAAAAAGGAGTAAGGGCAAAGCCAGGCCTTGAATTCGTATTGTAAACACATCATAAAATGGAGCAAAAAAAATATTGCCCAAGGTGCAAGTCAGACAATGTAAGGCTTGTTGAATACATGGGAATACAATGCATGGTCTGCAATGACTGCGGATATGATGAAAGGCAGATGTATGATATTAATCCTGGAGAAAGAAGCACTCAAAGGGAAAAGACAAGGTTTACTCCGTACAAAACAGGCGGAGGAAAAAGAACATTAAAGTAAAGTAAGGCAAAATGGCAGTAAGAAAAGAGCGTGACAGCTTTGGGGCAGTAAGCGTCCCCAAAGAAGCATACTATGGGGCTTTTACACAGAGGGCTTTTAACAATTTCCAGATTTCAGGAAGCACAGCCCATCCTGCATTTATCTCATCGATAGGTGTTGTCAAGAAATCATGCGCTGCAGCAAATATGAGAGTTGGAAGCCTTGAAAAAAGGCTTGGAAATGCAATAATAAAGGCTGCCGATGATGTGATAAAAGGGAAGTTTGACCATGATTTTATTCTTGATTGTTTTCAGGCAGGAGCAGGAACGCCGTTTAATATGAATGCAAACGAAGTTATTGCAAACAGGGCAAATGAGATTCTTGGGGCAAAAAAAGGCTCTTACAAATACATACACCCAAACAACCATGTTAATATGTCACAGTCAACAAATGATGTTATTCCAACATCCATGAGAGTTTGCTGCTTATTAATGTTAAATGATTTGGAAAATGAGGGAAAAAAGCTTTCTTCTGCATTCAGGAAAAAAATAAAACAATTTGGAAAAGTCCTGAAGATTGGAAGAACTCATCTGCAGGATGCTGTTCCGATAACATTTGGGCAGGTTTTTAATTCTTATGCAACAGCAATAGACAAAAGCATAAAGGAAATTCAAAATACAAAAAAGTCCCTTCTTGAGGTTGGCATTGGAGGCACTGCAATAGGAACAGGGTTAAACACACATCCTAAATTCAAAAAAGAAGCATGCAAAGCTCTAAAAAAGGAAACTGGCTTTAATTTTTACAACGCAAAAGACAGCATCAATGTAACATGGAGCATGCAGGCTTTTCTGCAGCTTTCAGATGCTTTGAGGGAATATGCTGTTGAGCTGAACAAGATAGCAAATGACATTAGGCTGCTGAACTCCGGCCCGAATACAGGGATAAGCGAAGTGCATACAGCTAACATAGAGCCTGGGTCTTCAATAATGCCCGGCAAGGTAAACCCTTCCATTGAAGAATGCCTGAATATGGCATGCATACAGGTAATGGGCAATGACCATGCCATCCTGCAGGCTGCAGAAGCTGGGCAGCTTGAGCTGAACATATTCACTCCTGTGATATGCTTTAATCTGGTGTTTGACATGGTTTTGCTGACAAATGCAGTAAGAACTTTCAGGGAGAAGAGCATTTCAAAGCTAATGGTTGACAAGGCAAAAAGCGAAGAGGATGTTTACAAATCAACCATTCTTGTGACTGCATTAAACCCATACATAGGCTATGAAGCAGGAGCAGAGATTGTAAGAAGGGCGTTAAAAACAAAAAAGGCAATAAAAGAGGTAATTCTTGATCTCAGCATTATGGACAAAAAAGACCTGAGCAAAATACTTGACCCAAGAAAAATGACAAAGCCATGCATAGTTGACAGGAAAATTTTAAAAAGAGTGCAGGAGAATAAGAATTACATAAGATTCAGGAAAAGAATAAAAAGGGGATAAAATGAACAACCAGCATGCAGAAGAGCACAAAATAAGGGAAAAAGGAGTGATAAGAGAAGTTATATTTGGGGCAGAAGATGGATTGGTGACTGCTGTTTCTATTGTTGCAGGGCTGACAGGAGCGTATGTAGCAAGCGAAATAATAATTCTTGCCGGGGTTATAGCTGCTGTTGGAGGAGCAATATCAATGGCCCTAGGCACATATTTGGGAAACAAATCGCAGCTTGAATTTTACAACAGGGAAATAAATGTTGAAAGAAAAGAGATAAAAGAAACGCCTGGGAAGGAAAGGAAGGAAGTTGAGGAGCATTTCAAGGGGCTTGGCTTTAAGGGAAGGCTTCTGAATCAGGTTGTTGAAAAAATAGCATCAAACAAAAAAGCACTGCTGGAGTTTATGATTAAGGAAGAGCTTGGAATTTCAAAAGACATCATGTACAGGCCGCAGAGAGCAGCCTTGTTTATGGGTGTGTCATTCCTTGCAGTATCTGCAATTCCGATTTCCCCTTATGTATTTCTTGAGCCATTGAAAGCGATAAGGCTTGCCGTGCCTGCTACAGCTGTTGCACTTTTCCTGATAGGCGCTGTAAAAACAAAAATAACCGGCGTTAACTGGCAGAAAAGCGGGATAGAAATGCTTGTTGTAGGAACAGTTGCCTCAACAGCAGCATACTTGGCAGGGCATCTTACTTCTATGCTATATTAAAAAAGCTTAAGATTGTAGGTATTGGCGCAATTCATCCACTATTCGAAGCTGCCTTAATTTTCTTTCTGCCCTTGACTGTATCTGCCTCACTCTCTCTGCTGTCATATTGAAAATGTTCCCGACGTCGTTAAGGGGCAAGTTGTCGCCTGCCTCCATACCGTAACGAAGCCTGATGATAGCCTCTTCCCTTGGATTAAGCCGTATCAAAGCGTCGCCAATTTTTTGCTGCAATTGCATCCTGGCAACCAGGTCCTCCTGCCCTTCTCCGCTGGTTTGCTCTGCAAGAAAATCTCCATAAGCAGCATTGCTGGGTTCATCACTGTTTCTTTTTATAGCGGCATCAGTAGAGACGTAGTTTCCTTTAGCCAGGTTGTAGGTTACTGCTGCAGCTTCCCTGTCAAGAGATGGATGAGCTTGAGAAATATATTCAATTGTCTCCTCAGCTGTTTTGGTATGTATCATGCTTCTTGAAGAGGTAAGATGCATATGCATAGGAAGCCTTACAATGCCATAATTTTCCCTTGTGTACAAATGCATTGAAGTTACTGCAATTATTGTTGCGTATGTAAAAAAAGTGCTTCCTTTTGATTTGTTTGGATCATACTCATCGAGTTTTTGAAAAACAGCCATCAGGCCTTCCTGAGAAACATCCTCAATACCGACTCTTGCCCTGTGTCCTGAAAAAATCCTGTTTCCATGTATGGTTGGGATTGATATCCCTTCCCTGCTCATGTATTTTGTGGCGACCCAATCGATATAGCCCATCATTTTTTCCATCAATTCATCGGCTTTTTCTCTGATATTTTTCTTTGTTGTCCTTGATTTTTGCCTAAGATTATAGTATTCTAATGCAATTTTGTTGATAAGATCCCTTTTTTCTGATGTGGTTAACTCTGATGCAGCCGGCTTGATGGTTTCTTTTTCTTCCGGCAATAAAGAATCCAGACTGGTTTCTTCTTCAAATGGCGTCAAATCTGACTCTATTGATTTCATCAATACCTGCATAGTTATTTTTATTTAAATATTTAATCATTATTATACAACATTCAACACAATCTTTATAAGCAAAACAGCCATTAAAGCGCATATGGCAGACCATGACGAATTCGGCCCTGAGAAGGTTCTTGAGGTATACGACCAAGATACAGGAATGCGCGGGTTTACAGTCATAGACAACACAGCATTAGGCCCTGCAAAAGGAGGGATAAGAATGACTTCTTCTGTTACAGTGGAAGAAGTTGCAAGGCTTGCAAGGGCAATGACATGGAAATGCGCTATTGCAGAGCTTCCGTTTGGAGGCGGAAAGTCAGGCATTGTGGCTGATGGAAAAAGAATAGAAAAAAGCAGGAAAAATAAGATAATAAAAGCATTTGCAAAAGCCATAAAGCCTGTGTGCCCTTCTCTCTATGTTGCTGCCCCTGATATTTATATGGCAGAAGAAGACATGGCTGTTTTTGCAAAGGCAAATGGCTCAATAAAGTCGGCGACAGGAAAGCCTGCAGATATGTGCAGAGGTCATTCATGCGGCATTCCCCATGAGCTTGGAAGCACAGGATATGGAGTATACCATGCAGCGCTTGTTGCTGCAAAGCATCTCGGGCTTGACATAAAAAAACTTACTTTCAGCGTTGAGGGCTTTGGAAATGTGGGAACGTTTGCAGCAAAGTATTTGGCAGAGAAAGGCGCAAAGCTTGTTGCTGTCTCTGACTCAAAAGGATGTATCTACAATAAAAACGGCCTTGATTATAAAAAACTTGTAAATATAAAAATAATAACAGGCAGTGTTGTAAATTATCCTGAAGGGGAGAAAATGGAAAGCGATGATATTGTTGGTGTATATGCTGATATATTTATTCCTGCTGCAAAGCCTGATATCATAAATGAAAAAAACAAAAATAAAGTTAAGGCAAAGATAATCGTAGAAGGCGCAAATATCCCTATTGCTCCTGAAACTGAAAAATGGCTGTGGAAAAAAGGCGTTCTGGTTGTCCCTGATTTTGTTGCGAATGCTGGAGGGGTGATAAGCTCTTATGTTGAGTATATTGGCGCAAAGCAGGAGAAAGTCTTTCCAATGGTTGAAAAAAAGATAGCAAAAAACACAAGGATTGTGCTTGAGCATTCTAAAAATGAGAAGATAAGCCCCAGGGAAGCCGGCCTTGAGATTGCAATGGCAAGGGTAAAGAAGGCAATGAAAGAAAGAAAAGAGAATGATAGTAAAAGCAGCAAAGCATAATTTACTGTTTATTTTACTGTTCAAAGCCCAAAAACAAAAGAATTAACTATATAAATAGAATGGCCTTTACTATGATAATAACAATAAGAGGTGTCATGTGTGGAAAGCAGGCTGATAATGTTCTTTGGAACAGAATGTGTTCACTGCCATGAGATGTTTCCTTTGGTTGAGCAGCTGGAAAGAGAGAAAGGCATTAAGGTTGAAAGATTAGAAGTTTGGCATGATGACAAGAATGCTGCACTGCTAAATGAGCTTGACAAAGACGAAGAAGGAAATGAAATCTGCGGAGGAGTGCCTTTTTTTGTCAATGAAAAAACAGGCAAAAAAGTATGCGGTTCAATGAGCTATGAAAAGCTGAAGCAATGGGCTGGAGCTTAAGTCTAAAAAATAAATTTAATTTAGAATAAACTTAAATATTTAAAATAAATTTAAATAAACTTAAAAAACTTTTCAAAAAGAGGTGAGAAATGCTAGCAGAAAAGCCAGTGTGGCTGAAGATAAGGCCGCCAACAACTGAAAGTTTTCAGGACATAAAAGATATGCTTTCTGAGCTGAATCTTAATACTGTCTGCCAGGAAGCGCACTGCCCTAATATTTCTGAATGCTGGTCAGGAGGAACAGCAACCTTTATGGTTATGGGTGATACATGCACAAGAGGGTGCAGGTTCTGTGCAGTAAAGACTTCTGCAAGGCCATTGCCATTAGATAAAAATGAGCCAAAAAAGCTTGCGGATGCTGTCTCAAGGCTAAAGCTTGGCTATATTGTAATTACCTCTGTAAACAGGGACGATTTGAACGATGAAGGAAGCATGCACTTTGCAGAATGCATCAAGGAGATAAAAAAAGCTGGCCCTAAAATTATTGTGGAGGTGCTTATCCCGGATTTTAACGGAAAAATAAGCCTTCTGAAAAACATCGTTGATGCAGAGCCTGATGTGATTGCACATAATATAGAAACAGTGGAAAGCCTGCAAAGGCAGATTAGGGACCCAAGGGCAAACTACAGCCAGTCTTTAAGTGTTCTTGAAAATGTCAAAAAGCTGAATAAAAATATCTTTACAAAATCATCAATAATGCTTGGTCTTGGAGAAACAGAAGAAGAAATAAAGAAGGCAATGGATGACCTAAGAGAAATAAATGTAGATATATTAACGCTTGGGCAATACCTGCAGCCAAGCAAGCTGCATGCAAAGCTAAAAGAGTATGTTACGCCAAAAAAGTTTGAAGAATTAAAAAAAATTGGAGAGGAAAAAGGATTTATGTATGTAGCTTCTGGCCCGTTTGTAAGAAGCAGCTACAGAGCTGGGGAATTTTTCGTGAAAAATGCCAAAAAAAACAATAGCTGAATTCAAAGTAGAATACATGCAGATTTTGGATGATAAAGGAAACTGCGACAAAAAGCTTATGCCAAAGCTTTCCAAAGATCAGATTAAAGAAATGTACAAAAACATGGTTCTTTCAAGGATTTTTGATGAAAAGCTTCTTGCATTGCAAAGGCAGGGAAGAATAGGAACATTTGCGCAGGTAAAAGGCCAGGAAGCCTGCCAGGTCGGAGCATGCACTGCGCTGGAAAAAGAGGACTGGATGTTCCCTGCTTTTAGGGAGACTGCAGCTTTCATAACAATGGGAGCAGGGATGGAAGGGATTATAAGATATAATGCAGGGGATGAGTGGGGCAACTATATTCCTCCTGGTGTAAACTGCTTTACAACAAATGTTCCTGTAGGAAGCCAGCTCCTGCATGCAACAGGCTTTGCAATGGGCATGAAAAAGCAGGGAAAGAAAGGTGCAGTTATCACATTTTTTGGAGACGGAGCAACATCAGAGGGGGAGTTTCACGAAGCTCTGAATTTCGGAGGGGTATTCAAAGCGCCTGTTGTTTACATATGCCAAAACAACCAATATGCTATCTCCCTTCATGTTTCAAAGCAGACAGCATCAAAAACACTGGCTCAAAAAGGAATTGCCTACGGCCTGCCTTGCATTCAGGTTGACGGAAACGATGTCTTTGCAGTATATGCAGCAGTAAAAGAAGCTTTGCAGAGGGCAAAGCAGGGAAAAGGCCCTACAATGATTGAATGCTATACTTACAGGCTTGGCGACCACACAACTTCTGATGATGCAAAAAGATACAGAAGCGAAGAAGAAGTTGAGAGATGGAAGAAAAAAGACCCCATACCAAGGCTAAAAAAATATATGGAAACAAAAGGATTTTGGGACAAAAATGCTGAAGAAAAATTAATGCAGTATGCCGAAAAAATAGTTAATGCTGCTGTTGAAAAAGCAGAGGCAGTTCCAAAAGCTCCAATTGAGGATATTTTCAAATACCAATATGCAGAAATGACTGATGAATTGAAAGAGCAGCTTGAGTATTTAAAGAAATTTGAAAAATGAAATAAAAAATTGAAAAAATAAACAAATAAAAAGAAAAATGGCTGAAATGAATATGGTGCAGGCAATTAATCTTGCTTTGCATCAGGAAATGAGCAAGGACAAAAGAGTTATTGTCTTGGGAGAGGACGTCGGAGTAGATGGAGGAGTATTCAGGGTAACAGAAGGATTGCTGAAGAAATTTGGCGAAGAAAGGGTTATGGATACTCCATTGGCAGAGGCAGGAATAGTGGGAACATCAGTCGGAATGGCTGTCTCTGGGTTAAGGCCTGTGGCTGAAATACAATTCTCAGGATTCATCTATCCTGCATTCCAGCAGATTGTCAGCCATGCTTCAAGAATAAGAAATAGAAGCAGGGGAAGGTACACATGCCCAATAGTCATAAGAGCCCCTTATAGCGGTGGAATAAAGGCTTTGGAGCACCATTCTGAAAGCATGGAAGCAATCTATGCGCATATTCCAGGGCTGAAAGTTGTAATACCATCAACACCAAAGGAAGCAAAAGGCCTTCTTATCAGCGCAATACGAGACCCAGACCCTATCTTGTTTTTAGAGCCAAAAAGGGTCTACAGGGCAATAAAAGAGGATGTTCCTGAAGAAGAATATACAATTCCGATTGGAAAGGCAAACATTGTCAAGCAAGGAAAGGATATTACTATTATATCATGGGGAGCATGCATGAGAGAGACAAGAGAGGCAATAGAAAAGATAAGCAATGTTGACTGCGAGCTGATAGATTTAAGAAGCGTTTCTCCTATTGACACTGAAACAATAATTAATTCTGTCAAAAAAACAGGAAGATGTTTGATAGTTCATGAAGCGCCAAGAAGATGTGGTGTTGGAGCAGAATTGATTGCAAGAATAAATGAAAAAGCAATGTTATATTTGCAAGCTCCTGTTGAAAGAGTGACTGGATTTGATACTATAATGCCTCTGGCAAAATTGGAAAAAGATTATCTGCCAAGTGTTGAAAGGATTGTAAAAGGAATTGAAAAAGTTATGACATTTTGAATGATGGAATAATGTTTTGAAAATGGCTTTTGAATTTAAGTTTCCGGATGTTGGTGAAGGGATACAGGAAGGAAAGATAGTTTCCTGGAAAGTTAAATTAGGAGATACTGTTAAAGCTGATCAAACTCTTGGCGAGATTGAAACAGACAAAGCAGTTGTTGAAATTCCTTCTCCAAGAGCTGGTAAAATATTGAAGATTTATCCTAAAGAAGGGGATGTTGTAAAGGTTGGGGATGTTTTGATTGAGATAGAGGAAGAAGAAAGAAAGAAATATGGATCAGTTGTAGGAACTTTGGAAGAAGCCCCTACAGAGAAGAAAGAAATTAAAAAAATAGAGATTAGGCGGGCTGTGGGAGAGGTCCCTAAAACAGGCGAAATACTTGCCCTGCCTGCTATAAGGAAAATGGCAACGGAAAGAGGGATTGACCTTGCTTCAGTTCAAGGCACTGGGCCTGGAGGAAGGATACTGCCTGGTGATTTGAAGGTAATTGAAGGGATAAAGACAGCTGAAGCACCAAAAGAAACAACAGTGCCAAAGGTAACAAAAAAGTACGATATGTGGGGCTATGTTGATAGGGAGCCTTTGGTAGGAATGAGAAAGGCAATTGCAGACCATATGGTTGAGTCTGCTTTTACTGCTGTGCATGTTACGCATATGGATGAAATAGATACTACAAGATTATTTGAAATACGGGAAAGGGAAAAATTAGTAGCAAAGGAAAAAGGAATAAAGCTAACTTATCTTCCTTTTATGATGAAGACAGTAATTGCTGCATTAAAAGAGCATCCAAGAATGGCTTCTTCTTTGGAAGGAAAAGAAATAATCTACAAAAAATATTTTAACATAGGCTTTGCAGTTGATACTGGAGATGGCTTAGTTGTTCCCGTCATAAAAGGCGCTGACAAAAAAAGCATGCTTGAGATTGCAAAGGAAATTGAGGATTTATCTGAAAAAGCAAGAAGCAGAAAAATAAGCATGATGGATATGAAAGGAGGAACAATAACAATAACAAATGTAGGCAGCTTAGGAGGAACGCATTTTACGCCTATAATTAATTATCCAGAATGTGCAATTGTCGGCTTTGGAACAATGGCTGACAAGCCAGTAGTTATTGACGGTGAAATAAAGATTAGGAAGATTCTGCCTTTGTCCATTTCTTTTGACCACAGGATTGTTGATGGAGCAGAATGTGCAAGGTTTGCAAACGTTTTGAAAAAGCATCTAGGGGATCCGGATTTACTAAAGCAAAGTTTTATATAAGCTTAATTATTTCTAATTTCTATGGAGCTGATATACTTTACCAGATATACTATTAAAACCGGAGAAGAACCTGTTTCAACTAGAATAATATACATCCCGAGAGAGCATGTTGCTGTTTCAAAAGATTCTACAGGAAAATATGTAGATATTAGCTCCCCTGTTATATTAGAAGAAGGTCATAGGATAGCAACAGGACAAGAGATACAAAGCCATGAAGCCGGCATATTTAACATAAGCCGTGTTCAGATGCCTGAAATAGACGCAGAAAAACTCTTTGAAAAGCTGGAAGCTATTATCGAGAGAAATTCCACTCTTCACTAAGGTGACCATTTCTGAAAGAACAAAAAACAGCAAAATTTATATATTACTTAATAATACTTAGTAGTACCATGGAAACGATAAGCCTGAAGATAGAAGACAGCCTTCTGAAAGAAATAGACGAGAATCTGGCTAGGTATAGGTACAGCACAAGGACAGAGTTTATAAGGGAGGCCATACGCGAAAAGCTTTCTGATTTGGAAAAGGATGAAGTGTTAAAAAATCTAGCTCAACTGAAAGGTTTTTCAAAAAGAAGAACATCAGATGAAGATTTGCATAAAGCAGGAGAAAAGGCATTCGAATTGCTGGAAAGAAAATTCAAGGCTAAATGAGGTCTTGAGGCTTTTTTGGTTTTATAATATCATGAATTTTTTGGAAATGCCTGTCCAAAGTAACTAATATTGATTTGTTGTCCCTTGCAATAAGTGCATGAAGGGCATCTCTTTTTGGAATATTTCTTTTTAATGAGAGGTCTTTAGCTTTGCTGATTTGTTTTTCGGTTGATTCTACAAAGATGAGAATTGGTTTAAGTGGCTGTAGTATAATATCAAGTTCATATGCAGAATAACCTATTATATTCAATTCGTAAATATTATTATCCGAATAAATAATTTTATCATTATTTTCTATAATTTTCTTTAAAAGCTCATGTGCCCATTTTCCCTTGGGCAAATGTGGTTCATCCCTGTTTTCAAAGAAATCAAGCCAGATTGAAGTGTCTAAGTAGTATTTTTGCAGCATTCATGAAATGTGTTTGATATGTTTATATTGCTTGCTGACGAAATAATGGAGAATTTTCGGATAATCTGAAAAATTTTTTAGAGACAAAGGTAAAAAAGTGGTTACCTCGACAAATTCCACTGTTCACTAGAATATCTTTCTTCTGCAAGCTGTACAGCCCTTGCCTCTTCTTCATCTGTAAGCAGGCCAAACTCAAAATCCTTGCCTTTTGTAAAGCCAGCTATCATTGCATGATAAAGCTCTTCTCTGTCGATATCTGCATGATCTAAAACCCTTGTAACTCTTTCTTTTACAGCAGAAATCATCTTGTCCCTTATCTTTTCATCAGGGACTTTAAGCAGGGAAAACATCTTCTCAACATCAACGTCGTAAAGAATTGTCCCGTGCTGCAGGACAACCTTATTCCTTCTTGTCTGCGCATTTCCGCTTATCTTTTTGTTTTTCACAATAATGTCATTTATTGGCTTAAACTCGCTTTCAATGCCAAGTTTCTTCAAAGAATCTACAATCCAGCTGCAGATCACATGATAAGATTTTGTAATGTCTTTCTCAAACTTTTCTTCAGGAATAATTACAGAATAAGTTATTTCTCCATCAAAATCATGATAGACAGCTCCTCCTCCTGTTCTTCTTCTTACATGATCAACACCAAGCGCTTTGCACTTCTTTACATCTATTTCCTCTTCCATGCTCTGAAAGTATCCAATTGAAACAGCACTTGGATTCCATCTGTAAAAGCGTATTGTTGGAGGAGATTTTGCTGCTGCAACACTCTCGCTTATGGCTTCATCTATTGCCATGTTCATTGCTGCATTGTTTGTTGACAACTCTATAATCCTCCACTTAATTTTTTTCATTTTATCCCTGCTGCCTCCAGAATTGCATCAACAATTGCTTCTGGCGTAATTCCTATCATTGTGATTTCATTTTCCTCAACAGCATAATTAACAGCTTCCAGAATCCTGTCTTTGTTCAGCGGAACATCAATCAATGCTATTTCAATATGCTCAATACATTCCTCAGGATGTAAAAAGAAATCACCCGTTATCCTTATTTTCTTTATAGTGCCCTGCTTGTAATTAAGCTTTACCTTCAGAAGCTTCCCGCCTTCAACCTTGACAACAGCTTTGCCTTCCATAAGGAATGGATTATTATGTTGTTTTTAAATTTTAGGTTAAAGATAATATTTATATAAGCTCAAATCCACCATACAACCATGCCAAAAGAAGTAGTCGTTACAAACTACAAATGGGAAGGGAAGAAGTTGTTCTTTAAGATAAAGACAGTATGTGGAGAATGTGAAACAACCACTGCGCTTCTTAAAGGGCTGAAGGAGAAGTACTACAAAAACAAGCCTGTAAGGATTGTCATAAAGCCATGGCTTGACAACTGCTTTGAGGCTTTTTTCAGAAGCTACTGCAGGGCATGGCATGCCCCTATCGTCCTTGTAAACCACAGATTAGTCAGCCAGGGAAAGGTTGTTGATGTTGCTAAATTAAAGCAATTTATCAATGAAGAGCTTGAGAAATTAGAAAAAACAAATAAAGAGTAAAAATAAACAATCAAAATCTAAAAATTCTTATCAAGATAATCGCAAATCCTGCTTGAGTCAGATATTATCTTGCCGTTGATGTCTATTACAGGAACTGTTCCGCCTGTGTTTAAAACGACATCAGGCTTGTTGCTTCTGTCAACCTCTACTTTCTCATACTTAAGCCATTTCTCTTTTAGCTTTCTCCTTACTTTCTCGCAGTAAGGGCAGTTCTCAAACTGGTACAGCTTTATCTTTGCCATATCACTACTCCTGAAAAGTTTATTTATATTTTTTGTGCTATATGTAGTAAAATATATAAAACCTGAAACCAGAAAAACAAAGCATGGCTTTTGACTACACAAACCTGGCTTTTTTTGCTTTCTCGTGCTTAGCCCTGGTCGTAAGCGGCTCGTTTTTTGTAGACTCTTTGATTACAATTGCAAAGTTTATCAGGATGAAAGAGTATATTGCTGGATTTATCGTGCTTGGCTTATCAACGTCACTACCTGAGCTATTCGTAGGAATAAACTCTGCATTGGCTAATGTGCCGGCATTGTCGCTTGGAACTGTAATCGGCTCTAATATAGCAGACCTTGCGCTTATAGGCGGCATAACTTCCCTTTTGGCCAGGGGGATAAAAATAGAGCATAAGGGAACCATAAAAGACAGCTACACAGCTTTTGCAATAGCTTTCTTTGCAATGCTGCTGATGTTCATAGGAAACAGCTTGTCCAGGATGGACGGCATATTGCTTGTGATAGCATTTTGCCTGTACTGCGCTTATATAATAAGGGGAAAATGGAAAAGCGGCGAAACACTTGACAATCAAATTGGCAAATGGAAGATCATTCTTGCTGTTTTCATCTTTATTATTAGCTTTGTGGTGCTTTATCTTAGCTCTGAAATGACAGTGCGATACGGCGAAAGGCTTGCCATCGATATGCTGCTCCCTCCTATATTTATTGGGCTGTTTTTTGTTGCTGTGGGCACGTCACTGCCTGAGCTTGTTGTTGGCATAAGGGCTGTTGTAAGCAAGCATAGTGAAATTAACATCGGAAACCTTATAGGAAGCGTAGTTATAAATTCAACACTTGTGCTTGGTGTAACTGCAATCATAACTCCTATAACAGCAAACATATTCCTTTTTATGACAAGCGGTGTGTTTATGATAGTAATATGTTTCCTATTCGCCACTTTTATACAAAGCGGTGAAAAGCTTGACTGGACAGAAGGTTTGGCTTTAATACTGCTTTATGTTTTCTTTCTGATAGTTGAGCTGAACCTTAGAGGCTTTGCAAGCGTTGCTTAGATGTTGTTTTTTCCCATAGCTGCCTTATTGCATAGTCAGCCAGAGGCTCAAGGTTTACAGTATCTTCTTCATTATACTGGACAAGAGTCTTGAGGTACCTCTTGTTTCCTGTTGATTTCCACATCTGCCAAAGGTAAACAGCATCTTCTCCTGTAACATCTGCGACTTCCTTCGGCCTCTTTATGCCAAGCTCCTTTTCTATTTTCTTTAATCCTCCTGTTAATCCAACCTTGCTGCATACGTGCCTTAGGTCAATATGCGGAACATTTGGCACTACTCCTTTGAAGAACCTCTCAATGACAGGAAGGTCAAAAGAAGAGCCATTGAAAGTAAGGATTATCTTGTACTTACTAAGCTCGCTCTTGAGGATTTCTTTTGAAAAATTAAATCCCCTCACCATTGTCTTTGTTTCATAGCCGTCATACATTCCGACTACAGTAATGTCTCCGTAGTATCCTGATGTCTCTATATCAAGAAAAACAGCATCGTCCTTGAAAAAATCATACAATCTCCAATGGTGGCCTTGCTGCAGTATTTTGCTGAAAAAGGGCGCATTGTACTCCAATAGCTCTTTGTTCGCCTGCTTTATCTGCCTGTTATAATATCCTTTTCTTAATGCATTGATTCCTTTTATCCTTTCAGCACTAAGAAAATCATTCCAATTTTTTATATTCTGATTCCATATATTTTTTTCAGACTTTTCCCCTACTCTGTCCAGGAAAATAAAGCTTTGCTCTATCACGTCATCACCTGCTCTTTTCCACTCCAACTCTTTTGCAGTATTTATTTACAGCACATTGCGAGCAAAGAGGAATCTGCGGCTTGCATATTGTTTTGCCATGATAAACAAGAAAATCGTTTACAATCTGCCAGTATTTTTTCGGCACAATCTTCATAAGCTCCTGCTCTGTCTTTTCCGGCTGCTTTGTCTTTACCCATCCGAGCCTGTTGGAAATCCTGTGAACATGGGTGTCGACAGGTATTGCATCTTTTTGGTGGGCATAGACCATTACACAGCCTGCAACCTTTCTTCCGACGCCTGGAAACTTCATAAGGTCTTCAAAATTATCAGGAACCTTATTGTCGAAATCATCAACAATCATCTTGGAAGTTTTTATTATATTCTTTGTTTTGTTTCTGAAAAAGCCGATTGATTTAATCATTCTCTCAACGTCTTTTGGCATTGCCTTTGCCAGCTTTTCTGCTGTTGGATATTTCTTAAACAGCCTTCTGGAAACAGGGTTTGTGACCTCATCCCTGCATCTTGCTGACAGGATAGTGCCTATCAGCATCTGGAAAGGGCCAAGCTTATCCTTTGCAAACTCCCCAAGCATTGTCTTTCCTTCTGCTTTTGCCAGAATCTTTAGAACTTTGACGACTGTGTCTTTTCTAACACCCATTATGACACTGACATGGATGGATTTTTTAAAGCTTATGCTTTCGTCTTAAACAGCAGCCACTGTGCTTTTCCTGCTCTCTTGAACTTTATCAACGCAAAATGGCCTTTCAGCTTTTTTCCGTGCAGGTCAATGACAATCTTGTCTCTTTTCTTCTCAACTAGATTATATGTCCCTTTGTCCCAGATGCTTACCTTTCCTGCGCCATAATGGCCTTCTTCAATAATGCCTGCAAACTTTGCATAGCTTAAGTCATGGTCTTCTACTTCAATAGCAAGACGCTTGACTTTCGGATCTTTGGAAGGCTCTTTAGGAACAGCCCAGCTTTTTAGAACACCATCCATCTCTAAGCGGAAATCCCAGTGCAGATGCGTTGCATCGTGCTTTTGTATGACAAAAATTGGCTTTTTAGGCATTTTATACTTCAATAATTATTTTATTTTTTCCCGAAGGCCTTATCCTTACACTTTCTCCTTTCTTTAAATTAAGGTATTCAGCAATTTTTTTATTTATTATAACCCCAAAAGAATCCCCTACTTTCTGTATTTTTGTTGTTGATTCTAAGCCCCACAGACCTTTTTTCTTTAATATCTTTGTCATCTCTGAAATAGTATCTCCGCTGTAACATATTTCACCGCATTTTGTACAAACAACTGCTAGAAAATTACTTATGAATTCTCCATGGACCCTATAAGGTAGCTTTTTTTCAATCAGCTTTCCGCCGCATTCATCGCATTTTTCGCGCATCATCTTATCATCACTGTTTTTATTTTATATTTTCCTTTGCCTGCAGCCATATAAGCAACAGCAATATAGCCGTAGACACTCAAATAACCGTTAGTTTGCTTATATCTCGAACCTCTTTTGATAGTACGCATAACTTGTTCTTTATCTATGCCCCTTTCTATCATCTGCTCATATGCGTGATTGGTGATTTCAAGTTCCATTTTATTATAATACATTATAATATATAAATCTTTTGCAAAGATGCTGAAAAAGAGACGTTTGTTAAGGCTTGCTTAAGAATTGTTGAATATTTTTTGGAAAATATGAAAGACTTTCAGAAAAATAGAAAATTTTTCGTAAATAAGCTAAAACAATGAAAACAGTGCAGAACTCTTAAGCATTAGCATTATAATTATATTCCGGAATTTTAATGTTTTTCTCTTTAAGGAACTCAAGATATTCTTTAGGCGACTTGAATATTGACTTGTGCTCAGGCTTGTTCCTTACGCAATCTTTTACTTTATAATCCCTGCAAATAGAAGGCCTGTTTTCGTATATCTTGCAAAAGCCTGTTTCCTTATCAAGGTGTGTGCATTCTGTCAGGAATTCTACAAACCAATCTCCATCATGATCTATCTGAATCCACACATTCTTATGGTAGAGATACCATAAGATGTCTTCATATTCTGTCTTTGTCTTTGGCTTTGCTATCGGAACACAAAGGCTCCTGCAGCAGGCTCCGTTGCACTGGTCACATGTTATCATAGCCAGATGGAAAAATAAGGCCTATTTAAAGTTTGGTGTTTTACTGTTAAGTCAAATAGTATGTCTCGTGCCAATGCTGCGCTCTGTTCGTTTATGTTTTTGCTCTCGCAACCTATGATCTGTCGCAATCGCTTCTTTTTTAGGGCACGTCGCTTGGCAGCATTGGCGCTTAACTTGACTTAACTGTGTTTTAGAAAAATATATAAAGTTAAAAAGCAAAATTTCAATGAAAAAAAGGTGATAGTATCGCAGATCTGAAAGCTTACCTTGCTGAGTGGATGGAAAGGTTTGTCAAGAACAAAGACCTAATTCTAAGAAGATATGAATCGGTTAAAGCTGATGGTGAATTCATAAAGGCGAAGCTGAAAGACGGCAAGGAGCAGGTTTTTTTTGTAGAGCCTTTTATTGATGATATTGGCAAGAGCCTGGAAAAGATAAAAAGCTATGAGTTATGCGGCCTGGTTGTCTATAACACAAAAGAGAACTTTGATGTCCTTGTAGATAATTGGGACAAAATAGTGGGATTTAAGAGGCATTTTTCCATGTATTTTGTGAATCCTTTTTCAAAAACAGAAAAATCATGGACAATATACCCTGCTACCCACAGCCTGATTGTTGATAAATCTGGCTTAAAGGCAAGCCTTAAAACATTATTCTCAAAAGTTGATGAAACAGCAAAAGAAGAGCTTAGCAAGCTTCTAGCTAAATAAGTTTTAAAGTCATTTGCGTATTATTTTCTGCAATTTTTCTTCTTTTGCGACCTCTGTAAGAAGGTACCTGCCCATGTTTTTTTGTTTTTTTATATGAAACTTTTGATACCAAAAGCCCTTGTGTATGTTCTGCATCCTTATTATACAGCATAGGCCTCATTATTCTTCCAAACTTTTCATACATTGCATTGTAGAATGTATCTCCAAATTCATCTTTAAGGTTGTCAAGCTCTGCCCCTATATCTTCTACAGAGCCGCCATTAAGTACTAGGTTCACTAAGCTTTCTATAAAATGCACTTCAAACACAGTATTTCCTCTTCCCTTTGGATCAATGCCCTGATATATATCTGCGCCTTTTCCTTTCATTATGATCTTTCCTGGTGCTATGCTTATTGCCCTTCCGTGCTCTATTGTTAAGCACAAATCTCCATTTATTTTGCTTATTTCCGGAGCTGATGAAATGTAAATAAGATCTTTTGTGATATTAATAAGTGAAGCATCTTTCATAGCGTCAAGTGTTTTCTGCAGGTTTTTTTCTATGCTGTCCATTAAGACGTAAGCAACAGGGCTGCTTCCTAGCCTTATTTTTTCAAAATAACTGTACTGGAGAAAAGCAGAAAGGAACTTTGCAATGTCAAACTGTATGTCTGGGTTTAGTGACGAATGCATTATTCTGTACAGCTTATGCATTTGCTCATCGTGTTCTATAAGAGGCTTAAGCCCCTCGATTACAAAAAGAGGGTATATTGCTGCAGTGTTATCAAAAACCGCTCTCTCAAATTCAAGGCCTTTTCTTGCTTTAAATAATTTTACAGCCTCTTCTTCAAGTGTGTATTCATGCTTTATTGGCCTTGTGAAGGCCTTTCTTCTTGCAAAGAAATCCCTTCTTCTTTTTTCATCAAAAAGATCAGGCATGTCTGACTTGCATATTTCAGAGGGGCTTCTTTTGAGCGCAAGGCTTTTCATTATTATGTTTTCCATGTATTTTTCTGCAAGCTGCAAAGAAACCCTGCCGTCTTCAACAACATATTTTGCAAGCTTCCTTGCTGCCTCTTTATCGCCTTTTTTTGCGTGTTCTACAAGGATTCTCAGCTCTACATAGCTATGCTCTTTTTCAAAATCCAGCATCGCCCTTTTTGCATGCGTTTCAAGCTTGTTGTTTTTAAGATGATTAAGCTGCCGTAAATACAAAGTATCAATCTCGATTCTTGATGGTGATATGACCCTTTTGTCAAATTCCCTGAAAGTTGCATGGACTCTTGGCTCTTTTTCATCGCTGCTAACAGAGTAATTTAAGCCTTTTTTTGCTGCAAGGCTTTTCAGTTTGAGTCTGTCATAAGCCATTATGTTATGGCCTATGACAAACAATGGATCGTATTCCCTT
Source organism: uncultured Methanosarcinales archaeon (assembly GCA_964459835.1). Lineage (GTDB taxonomy): Archaea > Nanobdellota > Nanobdellia > Woesearchaeales > UBA12501 > CAYWPA01. The sequence continues at coordinate 160,724 of CAYWPA010000001.1, read as the reverse complement.
TCTTTTTCTGCAAGCCTTTCCAGCAATTCTTTGTCATTTTTGCAGACAACAACTTTTGCGCCGTTTATTTCTGAAATGCCGGGATCATAAATTGTAAACACAGTTTTTTCGTCGGGTGTGTAGAATACAGCTGCGTAAACCTTTTCTATGCCCGGCTTGTCATAGTCCTGAACCTCTATATCAATCACTGCCCTCTTTGCTTTTAAAATATCTTCAAGGCTTGCCTGTTTTTTGCCAAAGGAGTGTATTGAATGCGCATCTTCAGGATCTTTTGGAGCTTTTTCCAGCTCCTCTTCAAGCGTAAAAACAGGTACTTTCCATCTCAGCATTCTTGTTGGGGAATCCATGCTTAGAACATCCTGTATATTTCTTTTAGAATTTATTCTTGGTTTTCCATTCTCCAAAACAGGCCTAAGCCCTTTTCTTTTCAGTGCTATTGTTCCTGCTTTGTTTGCAAAAGCCCTTATGTAAGGCTTTTCCCCTTCAGGCTGAACAAGCCTTATGTCAGCATGCCTCAAGTGCTCTTCCAAGCTATGATGGAGTGCAAGTGCATCCCCATGAGATATTTCTTCTGAAACCATTTCATAAACAGTAAAAAGAGCATTGCCGTTTTGCTCTATGAATCGCAAGTCAGACTTTTTGCATATAAGCTCTATGTAGAAGTCTCCAGTTAAAGTATTTTTTATGCCGTAACTTATATTGCTCTGCTTTAGCCAGTTGCTATGTTTGAGGGCAAGGGCTTTTGCCTCTTCATATGCTTTGAAAGTTCTTGATCTTGGCGTGTATGTTTTTTTTCTCTGAGCAATAAATGCTGTAGGAAGAATGTTTTTATCCTCAGGATGCGCAAATGCATGAAGTGTTCCTTCATGCTGCTCAAACCTTACTCCTTTAAACTTTGGATTTTGCGCAAGGCTTTGGCAAAGCTTTTCCTGCCTTGCCCTTGCATCTTTGTTTCTTGCATACTTTGTTACAAATTCATGCTCAACAATTTTATCAAGATAGCCTGAGCTTTGGGTTTCTGTACTGTAAGTGTAAAATCTAATTCTGTTTGAATCATGGTTTCCATAAATCTCCAGCTGCTCTGCCTTTGGCAGCCTTCTGAACCCTGTCACAAATCCCATTTTTAAAATCCGTGCCACCTTCCGGATAGAAAACCATCCGGGAACGTGGCAACGGTAGGCTAGATGAGAATTAATTTCATCTAAGTGTTCCTGGCGCTTCCCCTATTCCTGCTGCTATCTTTGATTCAATATTGTTATGAAGCCTTGTTGCTGCTCTTTTAGTTGCTGTTTCTGCAAATTTATAAGTAAGGCTTTCCGGCCTGTAATCAGCAGCGCCAAAATAAGTCAGCTTTCCAGACCAGATTAATTTGTCCAGCTCAGCAATTGCTTGCTCATTTTCAGGGTCGCAAACGCCAAAATTTTGGCCATTTTTTCTTGGATCATCATATTTGGTCAAGAATGCAAATGGGGGCATATCTGTTTGGCCGTCGCCAAAATATATCATTGCAAAAAAAGGTATTCTTCTTACTTCTTCAGCCATAGGGGCATTAACATCGATACCCGTGCCTTTGTTTATTTGAACAATGCATGATGTTTTGTCTGCAAAAGAAATTTGCTTCACTGGCCTATACAATCTTCCCTCTCTTTCTTCAAATGTGCAGCCCCATATCCTCTTAACATTTGGAGCAATTGCACTGTTTTCAACCATTACTTTTAGCCCGGATGTTATTATGTATGATTCAACAGAAATATCATACTTTACAAATTTTGGATTTGACCTTATCATTTCACCCATATGTTTTGGAAAATCAACTGCACCAGGAAAGAAATTAAGATTTTTAGCCAAGTCTGCTAGCAGTGCGTGGTTTAGCCCCTCAAATGGCTGCCCCTGTTGTGCAAAATCACAAAGAAGGTCCAGATAAACGTTCTCATTTTGAGGGTCTTTGCCTTCTTCTTTTAATTTGTTATATCTTTTATCTTTAAGGTCCCAGAATTCTGCGGAAGGAAACTTAAAGTGCTCAAAAATAGGATCCTGCATATAGCCTTTTAGCAAGGTGTTGTCAAAATCAAAAATTAGTGCAATCTTGTTCTGTGTCATAGTGCCCCCTATCGTAACTTTTTCTGTTAGAATCAATCACCGGGCACTAACCAAACAACAATCCACCCAACAAAAACAGTAAGGTGCAGGTAATATTTAAGGGTTTCGGGTTAAATAGCCGTCTTCTATTGCCCTAGGTATATAATGATCGCGAACGAATTTCAACTGCGCATATTCGCTTGTCCATATGCCAGTCATCAATGCTTGCAGAATCAGGCCATCGTTATTCCTGATGTTATGTTTTTTCCTTGCTTCATAGGCTATCCTCTCGATTCTTCTTTTACCGAAAATATATGACATATTATCTAATATTTCATCCATATCCATAATCTGATAATATTCATAGTCTGTCAACGCCCTCGTATCCCCTGTAATTCGTACAAACTCTTTCCTTGCTTCAACTTTTGCTGATTCAGGCATTCCTTTTTTGTCATCATCCTCCATATGCTTGTACCACAGCACACCAAAAAGAGTTCTCTTAATCAGACAGCTTGTTGCCAGCTGCACATAAAGATTTGCCAGTTTACACTCTTCTTCATTAAGCTCCAACATAGCAATATTTTTTGTTACCCATGGCAAGGCTACTTCAGCAGAATATTCAGAAACCCCTTCTGAGGGCGTCTTGTGGCAGGTAGGAGATGAGGCTTTTGGGTTTTCCCTTAGTCCAAAAGGCATGCAAAGCTCGCTTATTTCTTCATGAAGCCTGTGAACATTCTCATGTACCCCGACTAAAAACCCCATTGGCTTGATAAATTCATAATCTCCTCTGCGCTTTTTCTTGTAATATGGCATTTCTGAAACATTTATTGACATTACATCATGGAAAGTATGCCAGGATGTATCATCATCGGGTGAAATATCAATCATATAATCAGAATCAGATTCTCTGCGTATTATCCCTAGGTCATTGAACATTAAACCAAACTGCTCTTTGTACTTATTAAGTAACTTATGCACATCGCCTTTTATTTTTTTAAACCGGTCGGAGCCTGTGATAAGCCCTGGGGGAAATGAAGATACTTGTATGTCATTGAGCATTTTAAAATATTCATGTATGGTAACGTGGTCTAGGTTTTTTGGACGGGCCATGGCAATTAGGTTGGTATATGTTGCCCTGCCGAATATTGCTGCAAGATACTTTGCAAGTTTTGTGTTTTTTTCAGGATTTTTTACATCGTCTTCATGAAAGTGCCTATATTCTGCCAAATTCCTTTCAACATTTTCCTCTATATCTTCTAGAACAAGCGCATCAAAACCCTTTGGCGGGTTCTTTTTTATAGCGGAAATCGCTTTTTTTAGAGAGTTTATTTTTTTCCTTTTTTGTTCAATTGTTTCTAAAGATTCGGAGTTATGCTTACGCTCCAAAGCCAGTATAGAATCTAGCTCATTAAGCTCTACTCTGCAATGATCAAGCTCTTGGACACGATCGTCTTCTATCCCCCATTTAGGTGCGTAAATCAGCTCCATAGTCTTCTCTGTGATATATTGTTAGAATCAACTTCCGGGCACTAACCAAACAACAATCCACCCAATAATTAATAGCAGCAAGCGCTTGTTTTTATAGTTTGTGTTGATAAGGTTTAAATATAGGGGCTATTTTACAGGCTTAGTGGGGAAAATGGTAAAGAAGAAGTTTTTTGAGGAGAGGACAGTAGCTCAAATAAAGAAGCTTGAAAAGATTGTTATAGAGCCAGACCAAACTGTTAAAGATATAGCAAAAGTTATTGAAGATACAGCATCAGGCCAATATGTATTAGTTACATGTCAGATTATTCCTGGAGATCAGACTGTAAATAAATTCAAAAAACATGGCCCTGATGTAAAGCTTAAGAGATTTGCCAGCGAAGAAGATATGATTGCTTCTGCCCTCACTCCTTTAGACTTAAGGGCACAGGCTTTTGGCAGCATAACTTCTCCTTTTTATTCATGTTATTCTATAAAGCCTTTTGGTGTCGATAGCAGAACAAACAGAATTTCTCTTGAAACATGCATAGAAGGCGCAAGGATATTTGCTTATGTAGAAAATACGCCTTCTACATCGATAGATATTATGGCTGATTATAGTGCGAAAGTATCAAGAAGAGAGGGAACAACATTTGTTGTTAGCGTCCCATCGAGGACAAAGGGGGAGGACAAGCATGAATTTACATTGTATTGTGTGCCTACTGAAAGAGCAAATAAAAGATTTAGCCTTTGGCCAAAGCTAAGGTCAACACACAACTGCAAGTCAAAAGAATTTGGCAGAATAAGATATAACTACGAGGATCAAAAAGAAGATTCAAAAGTGTTTATCTACTGCCCTCATGAAGTCGCAGCCTATTTGAAGATATGCTCTGATCGTTCAAAAGCCAAAAACAGAACTCCTTTAGAAATGAGCCCATTTGCACTGCCATCTGAAAAAACTGTTGAATTTTACGTTAAAGCTATTAATAATGTTCTAAAGATTGATGAAGATGGGAAGCTAAGAAAGCTTAACAGGGCAGACATTGAAATTCTTTTATGGGCAATGACAATAAATCACAGAGATGACAAGCCGTGGTATGCGAGCGGAAGAATAAGAAAATTGCAAGACTATAACTGGCAGATTCCAAAAGCCTAATGCGCTGCCTTTTCTTCTTCAGGAGTATAGGAAGGCATTGCTGCCCTGCTTATTATCATTATGTCTCCTATAGACTTTACAAGCTGGTGCGGAACAATAACTCCTTTTGCAGAGCCAAGAACTTTTGCAAGATAAGAATTTTTTGTTGCCTTTACCCTCCATCCGAAAACCTTTGTTTTTGTCAGGATTGATTCCTCAACATCTCCAAAGTATTCGCCAGAATCGGTAAAGACTTTCATGCCGTAAGTTTCGGTTATTTTCTGCATGCTCAGCATTTTTACCACTCTATTTACTTTGAATATTGCATTGCCTACTATATAAAGGTTTCGATGGTGCAATAACCTTTATATAAACCTAAAAACAGCAAAAAAGCTGTGAGATACCATAATTTAACTATAGTTGGAACTTCCCATATTGCTAGGGAAAGCATTGAGGAAGTTGAAAAAGAAGTGGCTAATAAGCCTGATTTGGTGGCTGTTGAGCTTGACAGGCTTAGGCTTGAAGGGCTTTTGGAGAAAAAGAAAAGAAAAGTCCATCTGGCCGATATCTTCAAAATAGGCGTAACAGGATATGTTTTTACCTTGATAGGGGCATGGGTCCAGAAAAAGCTGGGACAGGTTGTTGGGGTCATGCCGGGAACAGAGATGCTTACTGCCATAAAACTTGCAAAGAAAAACAACATACCGATTGCGTTAATAGACCAGGATATCTCGATAACACTAAGAAGGCTGTCAGCAGCAATAACATGGAAAGAAAGGCTGAGGTTTGTTTATGATATTTTCTATACAGTGATCTTCAGGAAAAGAGAGATGAAAAGGCTCGGCCTGGAAAAATTTGACCTGACAAAAGTTCCTGCAAAAAAGCTTATAAGAAAATTAACGCAGGAGCTGAAGAAAAAATATCCGAATGTCTACAAAGTTTTAGTTGAAGAAAGAAATAAAGTCATGGCAAAAAATTTGGCAAAGCTGATGAAAGAAGATGTAAATAAGAAAATTCTTGCTGTTGTTGGGGCAGGGCATGAGGAAGATCTTCTTGATTTAATTAAAGAAGAGTTGAAAGCAAAAGATAAGCCAAACCAGAATATAACTTATGAGTTTACAATAAGCTAGTATTTGCATATCTCGAGCATTAAAGTAAGCGTTCCGCTTTCTATAGGCAAAGGCTGTATTCCTGGAGTTTCTACGTCTGCTGTTCCTGCTTCTATATTTGCTCCGCATTCCATGTTTTCAAAATAAAGCCCGGCATCAGGCTCGCCTATGATAACTTCATTTCCAGTATATACCCTTAATCTATACGGAACAGCCCATTCATCAAGTGTTCTTTCCAGAATTGTTTCCATTGCTCCTCTTACAAAAGTGCATGATTTTACGCCTGAGCACTCTATCCTTCCTCCGAGGCCGCTGTTAGCACAGTCTATAAGCAGCTCCTGCAGATCCAGGCTGCGGCAGTTCGTAGATGACTTTATCATCGCATCTATCATGTTCTGGCTCAGCTGCTTCTGGGCAAAGCTTTCCTGTATCTTAGAAGGAGGCTTTATCATTGTTTTAAGGGCAAAAATAAGCCCAAAGCTCAGCATTATGACTATAACAGCCAATCCAATGATTTCCATTTGCCCTCTTTTTTTCATTATTTTGTTCATCTTTTCTTAAACACAGTTACGTTCAATACCCCAAAAACATACTGCGAGCCTAAGCTTTTGGTTGGGTTCCTCAGCGACAATGGAATGAAGGTCGGTATTGAGTCATAATCCTCGACATTCGGTGGCTGGTTTTTATACAGAATATATGTCTGCCCAAGGCTTGGAAAAATCTCATGAACTGTTATGACGCTATCGCCAAAATCTCTTTGATAGAACAAAAATAAATCAGAGTCATACCCTCCTGCCTGTGGATTAATAACTTCTGACAAAGCAGCCAGCTTGTACAAATCCATGCAGTTTTCTGTTACAAAATTCTTTTTGCTGCACTGCAGTTCAGAAAGAAATGTTGTTTTCAGCGCAATCTTTACTGCTTCCCTCTGGAAAGCCTCTCTTCCGCTTTCCTGTATTGATGCCTTCTGCACAGAGCCGTAAAAAATCAAGCCAAGCCCAAGAAGTATGAAGAAGACTAGAAGAATCGCCATTGTTTCTCCCATCTTTATCTGCGCTTTTTTTGATTTATTCATTTTGTATTTTTTATTGTTTAGTACAGCTCAGGACATGATGCAAATATAGTATTGTCATTTGTTGCTGACAGCTGCCTTATTGTTGGCGTAATGAAATCAGCATCACCTTCCTGCAGCCCGTCGCCTATAATCTGGCCTATTGTTATAAACTCTGTTCCTGCATAATAAACCCAGCATGGGTCTGTGATGTCGCCGTGTACTCCCTCCAAAAATTCTGTCCTTATAATATATATCTCATTTACTTTTCCCCATCTCTTCACAGCCTTGTCCATAGTACATTTGTACTCTTCAAACCTGTTGGCAAAAACAGCCCCATATAAAGTCTCTTTGCTTAAGGCAGGGTAGGAATTGCTCCCTTCAAACTCATCTGGAACAAAGCTTTCTCGGTCTGACTTGTAAAACTCCAGCTTATCATCTCCAATAACCAGGGCAGTGAGCTCTTCTTCAGGGAGGCCTTTAAGCTTAGAAGGCAAAGGTCCTGCAATATTCTCAGTTGCAATAATCCTGATATGGTCTTCACCCTGCGGCTCAATGTCATTAATACCCTTGACTTTTCTCACTGTTATGTTGTTTGGGAGCTCATCCACAATAAAATCCTCAACATTAACAAAATAATAAGTGATGTCGGGTGTTGTGAGGTAAAGAAAGTTTGCTATCTTATACGGCATATTCCATGATAAAGTCCATGTTAAAAGCGTGTCGCTTTCAATATTGTAAGGCGAAAATATTATTGAGTTTCCTGTATCTCTTCCAATGCCTGCAACAGAATATGAAGTGCATGTAAATTCAAAAGGCATTTCCGGTATTTCAAGAATGTCGCTTCTTCCTGTTGCAACACCTTCTCCTGTTAATATAACATCGATCTCAGAAAGAACATTAACAGCAAGCTTCTTGTTTGCGACTTCCCTCTGTTTTTGCACCATCACAACAAAAAAAGCAAGAATCAAAACACCAATAATTAATATAAATATCCAATTAAATTGAACTTCTATCCCTTTTTTACTTAGACTTCTTCCTTGCATTTTTAATTGCGCGCTTCTTCTTTGCCAGCTCTTCAAGCCTTTCCTCTGTCTTGCCTGTCTCTTTTTCTATATATCCTTCAAGCTTTTCAAACATTTCATCCCCTGCTCCTGCTTTTTCATATTTTGCAGCTATCTTGTCAAGCTTTTCATCAACTTCTCCTTTTTCAATATCTGTAAGCTTTTTGAACTCTTCTGCTTCCTTTGCCTTTTCTTTTTTTGGAGCCAGCCTCTCTTTTAAGGCAGAAATAGATATCCAGCCGCCTGGCCTTTCTGCCCCTGTTTCTGCCTCTTCTTTCTGAACCGCTTCAATTTCTCTTTTTGGCGCGAACTTTCCAAACAGCTTTTCCCTCTTTTCCCTGTCTGCCTTCTCCCTTCTTTCCCTCCTGTCTTTTATCTTTCCTGACAGCTCCTGCAGCTTTTTTCTTCTCTCTTCAAGCTGCACTCTTCTCATTTCTGCCTGCCGTTTCCTTTCATCTTCTGCCCTTTTCTGGGCTGCTATGTCTGAAGGAGCAACTGGCCTTATTCCTGGAGCCTGTCTTGCCTCTTTTGGCTTAAATAAATCCTTAAGCTTGTCCTGGTTTGCATAAATCAAGTAGCCTCCGCCACCTAACAGCAGCAATAAGCCAGCAATCATCAAAATTGTGCCGATAGGAGAAATAGGATAATCAGTCGGGTCAAGGGGATTTGTCTTTTTTCTTACTTCTACTCCATCATTATATCCATCACCATCAGTATCTTCGTTCAATGGATTTGTTCCTCTGTTGTATTCTTCAACATTTATCAAGTCATCATTATCGTTATCAAGCAAAGCATCATCTGGGTTGTTTTTATCTAATCCGTATTCATCTTCCCAATCATCAGGCATTCCGTCTCCATCCATATCTCCGCATATTGCATCACAGCTTCTTCCGCAGTCAACGCCTTCTTCATCTCCTCCCTGGAATCCATCATCGCAGGTTGATTCCATGCATGTTTTTTCATTTGGATTGCAGAACAAAGAAGCGCAGTCGTCATTGCTAATGCAGCTCTTTCCTACATCACATGCTTTTCCCTCAAAAACACAATAACCTCCGCAGTCAACATCGCTTTCTTTGTTGTTCACAGGCCCATTTAATTTGCCGTCGCTGCATGTTGCTTCGCTGCAGATGCCATTTTCACAGTATCCTGATGCGCAGTCAAAATCAACCACACAGCTCTTTCCAAGTTCGCATGCAGGGCAGCTTCCGCCGCAGTCAACATCGCTTTCGCCTGAATCAAGGATTCCGTTGTTGCAGCTTCCGGAAACTGTTATTGTTATTTGCTTTGAGCCTGTTGCTCTATTTCCATAAATGTCACTTACATTATAGCAAATAGATTGTGTTTTAAGCACTGTTACTTTAAAAGGAGATGGTAGCTTGACAGTAGGAGAGCATTTTCCTGCTTCGCTTAAGCCGTAATAAAATGAGTTGTTATCACATCCACTTTCATCCTGGCAAAGCAAAGTGACTTCTGCCCTTGATTCAATGTATTCAACAGAAGCTGTAACTGTTGGGGGGTCTGTTTCCTTGCACTCTATCCTATCAGGATCATAAGTTATTTTTATTCCAGTTGATTCCTTGCTTTCAATCCCTACATTGTTTACTGCTTTTGCTGTTAGGGTATAAGTTCCTGTCTCTGTTATGTTTTCACCTTTTGCATCCACTTCCTTTAGTTCCCCTGCTGAAATAGAGTTATTTGATATCATAAGGCCGCTGGAAGATTTTATTGAGTAAAGATAATGCTTTATTCCTGACTGCTCGTCTGCTGAAGAGAAAATTACTGGAGGTGTAAAGGAAAATCTGTCTGCATAGCATGTGAAAAAGCTTCCATTTACTTCAGGAACAGAAGGAGGTGTTGTATCTATTGAAAAGCTGTATTCAAGCTGGCCAAAGCTTCCTGCAGGGCCAATGCAGTAAAAGCTTATAGTATGCCTTCCCTCTCCTAATACTCCCATTTCTGCTTTGTGGTCTTTTGCGCGCAGGTTTATGTTGGTAGACATCTGAAGGTTGTTGTAAGTGCAGTAAGAGTCCTTGTTTGTTTTCAGGTAAATTGAAGTGTTTGTTTTGTTTGTGTATTGTGGAGGGTTTATTACAGTCAGTTCCATTGGTGCTTTTAAGTCAACAATCAGATCCTTTGATTCAATAGGAGATCTCATCCCTGCTTTGTTTTCACAGGCAACAAAAAACATGTAGCTTGCCTGTTCATTTGCTGGAAGAACAATATTTTGCACATGTTCTTTTTTGAAAGCTTTTGGATTCTTTACATCAAATCCTGTAAAAGGGATTAGCTGCTCATATATTGGAGTTCCGACAGGATTCTCAATGTAGTTGTACTTGCATATGCTTGGGTCGTCAGGCAGTGCTTTGAGATTGACTTGTATTTTTCCTCCAACATATTCAATTATTTTTGGCGGCTCAAAAACAATGCCTACATTTGGAGGCGTTGTATCTATTGTCAGGTCAAACCTTCTCTGGTTGACCCTTCCAAGGCTGTCCCTGCAGACAACATAAAGAGGGTCCGGCCCTGCTAAGCCGGACTTTGTATAGCCCTCTTTAATATGTGTTGTGCCATTTGGCGAATTTAGCGGTGAAAGTCCAGGGAAGCTAAAGTCAAATTTAGGGTCTGTTGAAAGGGCATATTTGCACTGGGCAACATAAGGCCCTGGGAATCTTGTTTCAATGATAATATCAAATGTTGTTGAAGTTGCTGTTCCATGCCTTGGATTTGCAATGTCAATAGAAAATATAGGCTCTTTGTTCTCAAAATACTTCAGTATTGTGTTTTCATTCCCAACAATATCTTCTACATCAACCTGAAGAACATAAACTCCTTTTGGAAGGCTCTGAACTGGCTTAAAAATAAATGTTTTGTTGAAAAGGTCGGAAGTGAATTTAGCATCAATTATGTTTACATAAGGAGCATAGGTGATGAATGGGTCTTCAACTGCAGAAACATTCAAGCCAATGCCCTCTGGATCAAATATCCCGTAGAACTGCGCATCGATAATATAAACTTCTTCCTGGAACTTTATTTCTATTTCAGGAACTGATTTTCCGATTGTCTGAAACTCTATCGCAGCTGCTGAGGCTGCCGCTATCGAAAACATGATGGATGCAAAAATTATAAGCGATGTTTTTATTTTTTTCATCTGCCATATTATCCAATTGTCTTATCAAATTATCTTATCTGTATTCTTTCTGCAAACGGCTTTTCCAAGTCTGCATAAACCCTGTATGATTTCCTTGCCTGGTATCCTGCTTCGTCTATGAAAGTGATGTTAATAGGATTTAAGGTTACGTTTTGAGGTGGGCCTTTTAGGGTTACAAAAATTGTGAAGTCTTTTCCAGTGACTGTTCCTGGGGCTATTGGAGTATATGTATTTGTGTAAGGGTCATAGTCTCCAGGGGTTAGGTATACGCTGCTTACGTCAGGATCTGTAAAGCTTCCGCTTACTGAAATCCTTGTTACAGGCGTTATAAACTCAGGCTCTGGCCTTGGCGATTCCAATACCCTAACTTCTACTTTTGTGATATCAGGAGGAGTAAGGTCAATAGTAACCATCCCTTCTGTGAAGTCATCGCAGTTTCCTGCATAATCGCAAAGCCTTACAACAAACGGAAGCGGCCTTTCAACATCTGCTCCGATGCCAAAGAATGGAACCTGCCATACGAATTGGTAGAATGAGCCGATGTTTGCAGCCTGCCTTAATGGGTACTCTATTCCTTTGTAGAACAATTCTCCTTTTAAGTCGTGCTGCTCATTGTGCACAGTTGATGTTAATGTGTAATCCTTATTCTCCTGCCTTGTTATAGGATTATAATTCATGTTTACAATCTCTGGCTTTATGTTGTCAATGACAAGCAGATTGTGATATCTTCCGTCATCTCCTGTCAAACCTGGAGCAAATATTTTATGCGCCCTTACAATTATGTCAAACATGTCATCTTCAATCACAGTTATTCCATCAGATTCAAACACTCTTGGCTGCAAAGGATTGTCAAGTGTGCATTTCCATGTGTTTCTTTCAAGCTTATTGCATTGTGCAGGAACTTGATGGTCTTCATTATCAAGGAAGATGCCTCTTAATCCAACTTCTTCATCTTCATAGAACTTTATTGTGAAAGGTGGCGTTGTAGTTGAATACCATATTCCATCGTGCTCTGCTCCTCCTTCAAATGTAATTAAAGGAGTGTTAGGAATATTATCGTTGATAGAGAATGCAAATGCAGGCTTTCCACCGTCTGTTGCTGTTAAAGGGTTGCCTGCCCTGTCCCTTCCTGTAAAGTTTGCAATGTTAAGGCCTGTGTAGTCTTCTTTTGGAGCATATGAAATGTTATAGAACCAAAAGCCGCCGCTCTGGAACTTTGTTACTGCTGGTTTGATTGATTTTCTCTTTCCATCCTGCGTAAGCATAAGCCTAATTGTATTTTCATCCAGAAGCGCTCCGCTTGGGTCATCCCTTACTAAAATTGACAAAGGCTTTCTTTTGTCATTTATTATGAAATCTTTTGGATCCTGCCTTATGACATAAGGAGGATATAATTCAAGGAACAGCTTGTATTGTTTGGTTCTTTCCCCTCCTGCTCCTGCATAGAATAAAGTTTCCCTTACCTCAGGATATCCTTCGCTTATGTTTACTCTTGCTCCAAACCAGTTGTAGGGATATGGTTTTGTGAACAAGTCAATCGGCTCTCCAAAGTCAATGTTATCCTCTAGTTCAGAAGCCAAGGTTATGTTTGCATTATATGCTTTTATATCGACTTTTTCCACCCCATAAAATTCATGGTAATGTCCGTAGCTTTCTCTTTCATGGCCTGAGAATCTTAGGTAATATTTTCCTGCTGCAAAATCGTTTGGAAGGCTTTGCGCAGGAACAAATATTGACTTGCTTCCTATTTCTCCTGCTGCACTTGCCAGGATATAGTCTACAGGCATTTCCTTTGCATTCTCTCCCAAGCTGTAGCTTGCCTTAGGTATTCCTAACTCCTCAACAAAATCATGCCCATTAGCTGCATAGAACTGTACTCCTCCAACAAAACTTGCAACTGTTCCTGAAACAAAAAACATTGGGTCGCTTGTGTAGTATACATCAGAGTCAGAATATTTATATGCTGGGTATTCCATAGATGCGTAGTTTTCAATGCTTGGCTTCAGCTCAAGCTCTGCTCCTCTTGTATCAACAATAAAGTTAAGTCTTTTGCTTATATCAAGGTCAAATGTTGTAGAAGTGTCTGCGCATAATGAGCCGTAAGTTCCGATCAATCCATCTACTCTTATGCTTCCGTTTGCAATTATATCTTCAAACAGCTCGCTTTCAAATGCAAACGGAATATGTATTATTCCCTCAAACTCTGTATTCAATACAGAAGTTGACTTAAATTGCTTGACTTCTACAGGAATTTCGTTTACGTGTGCAAATGCTTCTAATGAGCCAAGAGGCTTGTTTGACTTTACCTTTACTATATAATCTCCTGCGCCAAGTATTTCAAGAGACGTTTTTCCTGCAGGGAAATTAAGCAGCTCTATTGTCAGCTCTGGCTTTGTTTTCTCTATCTTTATTGGAATAAATACAGGCGGAACATTTGCATTTCCTCCATTGTCTGCTGCGACAATCCTTATTGCCTGGGTGTCCGTGATTGTGATAGCATTGCTTACACCGCCATTAAATGTATTTGGTGTTCCTATTGTATATGTTGTTTCTTTGCAGCCAAAGTTAAACCTGCCAATCTCAAAAGGCCTGTCAATACATTCAATATAGAATGTCTGGTCATCACCATAGCTTAGTTCTGTGTTGAAGTCTGCTCCTGTTACTGTAACAATCTTTACGCTTGGGGATGTTTTGTCTGAAGAAAATATTATTCTGTCTCCTTCATTTCCAACAGTATTTGTTCCAAATTTGCACTTGACATTATAATTATACAGCCTATTTGCTTCCACTCCAACAACAGCTGAATGCTGAGTGCTGCCTGTCTCTGTGAAAGGAGTCATACTGTCGAAGCTTGTTGTTGTTCCATATCTGCAATCTGCTGCGCTGTCTGTCTGGACGCTTAAAGTAACTGTATTTGTGCCTACAGGCCCAAAAGGAAGAGGGTTGTGTATTTTGTTGCTGTCAAGGGTTATTTCTTTTTCACCTTCAGCCTTGTTTCCAGCCTCATCATTGCAGGAATATACAAAATAATACTTGTCATCTTTTATGTTGTAGTATGTTATGCCAAATCCTGTTCCAATTCCGTTTATTTCATTTTCCAGCTCAAGGCCTGAAAGGCCTTCTACATCTGTGTTTGATCCAACCTGCTGGCCAAGCTGTGTTTCCATATGACCGTTGCACCTTACTACCTCATTTGCCTGCAATATTACCTCAACATTGTGGTTTCTGTTTGTCAGCTCTTGTGAAGAAAGAATAATGTTTATTTCAGGATCATCTGAATCAATCACTACTTCTTTTGCCTGTACAGCTTCAAGATTGTGTGAGTAGTCCTCCGAATAATAATAAAGAGTGTATTCTCCGCTTTGAATCTCTGCATTTTCCTGTATTCCGCATGCGCTTCTTTTGTCAGGGTAGCATTCTGTGCCTGAAATGCAGAAGTAGGTCTTTGCCCTTTCTGAAACAGAAACAGGAATGTTTATTGTTTTTGGCAGCAGAAGCTTGCCATTTACAGAAGGAATATTATCTATAATAAGCGTTGTTGTGGGAATCATGTTGTCTGCTTTGCAGGCTTCATCTTCTCCATCATTTCTGCAGTCAGGCATATCGTTGCTGTCTGCATCCTTAAAGCATGAAATGCCGTTCCACTTGCATAATCCAAATCCTGCAGCATCATTGCTCCTTTCCAGTATGTTGTTTGTGTTTCCTACTCTTGTTTCGCCTTCATAAACAGCATCTACAAGAACGTTTCCGTCAGGAGCGCACTGTTCTTCTGTATAATATTCCCAGCATCCTGTCTTTTTCTTATCCATGCACGCTCCATTAAATCCAGTATAGCAGTCTCCATAAGCCATGCACATTTCAGGGGTGCAAGCTCCGAAGAAGCTGCTTCCTGACTCTGCGTCCTCATTGCATTTTCCGCATTGCTGCACATTTTCATCTACAGGCCTGCATACGCCTGTTCCAAATTCCTCGTTTACGCTTATCCATTCACACTCTCCAACCTGGCATGTATTGTCATTGTTATTGCACGCGCCTTCTGATTTGTAGTCATAGCAGCTTTCTGTTTCTTTGCAGAAATAGAATTTGTCTATATTTGTTTTTGTAGTATCTAAATAGCATGATGGAATTTGTGAAATGCAGCTAAGCATATCTTTTGTTCCGATAAAGAAAGACTGTGCTGTCCCTTCCTGCCCAAACAGGCCAAATAAGTCATTGCACTTATCGCATTCACCTGTGCCTGCACATATTGTTGCCCCGTTTTCATTCGGGCCAATGCATGTCCTTTCCTCGCAGTCTGCAACCAATGTTTTTTTGTTTGTTGTTGTTTCATCGCAATAATATCTTTTATTTTCTTCGCAGAACTCATTGTCAAACTCCATGCATCCTTCATCGCCTGAATTTACGCATACTGTTTCTGAAGATGTTGTTGTGCCGTCTCCATAAACAGCATCAACTTTGTAGCAGTATTGCATGTTCGCCTTTACATCGTAATCCTCATAGCTGTGGCTTAGCTTTCCTGTTTCTTCGGTTACTTCATTTATTATCTCAAATCCTGTGCAGCTTGCTCCTATTTTTGTTGAGCATTTATATATGGAGAACTTGTCGACTGCGCATTGGGTGTTCAACTGCCAGTTTAAAGTCAGCTTAAAATCCCTTTCATGCTTTACTGCTAAGCTTGGAGAAACAGTAGGGTCAACGCAGCTGTATACGCATTCGCATGCTGTGCATACTCCTTCCAGTCCCTTATAATCACTACAGCCGCTGTCTGCTTCGCACTGTTCAAACTGCCCTGCAGCGTTAGGAGAATTGACTGTTCCGTCTCCACATGTTCCTTCTAAAGCTATTGTTGGAGGAAGCAGAGGGCATTCTTCCTGCGTCGCAACCAATAATCCATTTTCACAGTTATATGTTCTTATTGTTGAGCGGTCAGGACATTCTTCAAATACAGGCGCAGTGCATGCTGGTGTCGGGCATATATTTCCTGTAGCTGTCAGTGCTCCGTTAATGCATTGATATGTTACAATTATGCTTCCATCTGTGCATATTTGAGTTTCATCTTGTGTGCATACAGTTGGAATTTCAGGAGCTTCGCATAAGCTTGGTGAGGTTGTGCATTCTACCTGATTTTCATAAATCCTTAATGCATTTGTTCTGACATTTTCAGAACAGCAATAATCTCCTGCTGATGCAACAGTATCTCCGCATAAACATTCTGCTGGAACAGGTCCTCCGCATGAGTTTAATGTACAAGGTGTTGGTTTATCAGTACAAAAAGCAACAGGATCTTCTTGTTCTATTAATAATAGGTTTTTTGGTGTATGTGAATACAATGTGTAGAATGATCCATCAATGCCTGCACATTCGCTTCTTGACAAATAGTTTCTTGCAGGAGTTACACCGCAGCAGACTCCTAAATCGCATGTTACGATTTCAGAGCAATCATTTGAAGAATATGTTTCCCCAACTTCACAATCTGCTGGGCCTGTTGCTGGACCTGTGCATCCTGCTTCTGCAACACAACATCCTGCGTAAGCATTTGATGCAAGAATCGCAAAAAATACAGCTATTAAGCCAAGTAACAAAAGCCTCTTTTTCATCTATTCACCGCTTTTACTCCAATCAATCCCAACAAGGCTTTTAGAGGGCAGTTTATTTAAAAATATTGTGGTGGTTTTAGTCGGTAACTTTAATCACCAAATCCTGCCAGTCTTCTTTTCCTTTTTCATCTGCGACAGCCGCTTTAACCCTCCACAAGCCTTTGTCTTCTTCTGCCAGAATATAATTGATATTGCCTGTTTCATCCATGCTTTGCTTTATCCTGTTTACAAAAGCTGCACTTTGTGGGGTTCCTGGCTCATATTCAATGGTTAGTACTGAATTATCATCTGGGTCGTATGCCTTTGGCTCAATAGCTAGCCTGTCTCCGATTTTATATTCTTCTGCTGTCTCAATCATCTCCAAAGCGGGGTTTCTGTTTGGCATTGCAAGGTGAACAGCAAAAGGAAGGCCATCAATCCTTGATGCCTGGTCTGTTATTGTAATGACTTTGCTTGCATCTGTGTTTTCCATTTTAATTTCAATGTTTTCATCCCAATCAACTGATTTTTTTATGTCTTCAAAAACATTGAATCCAAGGAATTTTGTGTCAAAGTAAATTAAATAATCAGCAACATGGTAAATTCTGCTTAATCTAACAGGAAGCGTTGTTTGGAAATCATAAAATTTTATTATTTCCTCGTCTTGTTTTTTTACTGAAATAGGATAAGCTGCCTCAACCAATACATCTTTTGTTCCCATAGTTACATTTACAGAAGGCTTTTTTGTGTCGACAACAAACCCCGGAACTTCTTTAAGGAAAGACTTGTCTACGCATGTATCTAAGTTGTTTTCAATGTATGCCTGCAGCTGTTCCTGTAATGAATTTTCCATAAATGCCCTTGTCCTTGGCCTTATTGGAGATGTGCAGACCCCTGGTGTTGTTTCTGTAACCTCAACATCATTCACCCCTCCTTTCTGGCACAGTGCAGGAATTTCGCTTTTTCCGTATACAGAAGCCCTGTTCTCCTCTCCGTCGATAAACAGCTTTTCAAAACCATAAGGGTATTGCGGAACCTCCTTTTCTTTTGCGTCAGAAACAGCAAGGCTTATTTTGTAATTGTTAAAATCAACAATTGATAGCTGGGTAGTTGGTGTTGGTGCTTCAGGATTTGTCTGCTCTTCAAAAAGCCTTAGCCCTTGTTTTCCAAGAAACATTATCCCTTCTGATGAAACCTTCTTCAGGCATGAAGAAGCATAGCTTTCAATTGAGCCTGTCTTTTCAATGTCAGAAAAAATCTTCTGCGCTTCTGTCTCAAAGCCCTGCTCAGCATACTCTCCGCTGAAATAATAGATTGTGCCAAAGATTATAATCATGGCAACGCCAATCATTGCAAAAGAAGTTAATTGGGCCTTTTTCATTGTTGCAAATAATCGCAAGTATTATCTTTGTTCAAATCAATGCATGCAAACACTTCGATTGTATATTTTGCTGCTTTGAAGGAATATATTGGTGCTGTTTTTGTTCTGCAAGACTCGAAAAAGCATTCCTCATATTGGCAGCTTCCGCTCTGTGATGAATCTCCCAAGCCATAGCTGGTATACCCTTGCCTGTCTTTTACTGCTTTCAGGCAGCCTTCTAGAGTTTCGTCTGAAATCCTAAATGAGTTTGGACAAGTTACGCCTCCCCCAATTCCGCATTTATCGCCTCCAAAATATGTTGCGGTTAATGGCACTCCCTGATCAGTAGGCCCTGTGAATTTTACCTCAACCTGCTGGTTTGTTGATCTTATCAATGTTGGCTGCTCTCCATAGCTGAATGCACCTATATGCGCATCTCCTTCTTCAAATCCAATTGCTGCCTGCTGTGTGCCAACTAAATTTCCGCTTGCATAAACCTCAAATTCAAATGAAAGTTTGTCAACACATACGTTGTTTAGACATTTGCTTCCTTCTCCGCAGTCAGCATCCGCTGTGCAAGTCTGTCCTAGCGCACAGGCTGCACATTGGCCTCCGCAGTCAACTGCTGCTTCTCCGTTGTTTTGTATTCCATCGTCGCAGGAAGGATTCTGGCACGTGTTTGTGCAGTCATCAGTGTTTATATCGTTTCCATCATCACATTCCTCTGTTTTTTTCAACTCAAGTTTGTATTCGTTGTAAGAATTTTGTCTGCATGTTTTTGTTCCCATCTGTACTGGCTGTGGTGGCGGAGCATCTTCTCCATAATAATCCCATGCTTTATTGGCGCATGCTGAAAGCTGCATATTTCCTCCAAGCTTTTCGCAGTTCTCTCCTCTGCAAGTACCTGTTTGTGCTGTTTGATCAGGCTTCCATAAGAAAATCCTTGTCACTTTTGCAACATCTGAAGATTGCTGTACAATCCCATCTCCACAGTATTCAGCCCTGCAGCTTCTGGAGCATCCATCTCCATCTATTGTGTTGCCATCCTCGCACTGCTCATTTCCTTCTATTATTCCATCTCCACATACAGAAATTCCTTTTGTTCCATAGCTGCAGCATACGTTAATATTATAAGTTCCGCATGCTCCAACGTTTCCGTTTGTTGTATCGCTTATTGATCCAACACAGAATCCGTAGCCTGCTGCGTTGCAGTCCTGCTCTGTATAGGCGCATGTTATCCCTGTTGATGATTTTATCTTTGCCTCCTTGTCAAACTCGTCTGTGAAGACTCCTTTTAGTGTTGGTATTTCTGCTTTGTTTGTTGTTGAGGATAATGATAAAATAGTCTTTATACCGCTATCTCCATTGTAGCTGCAGCATACGCTTGTTCCTGCTGCTGCATCGCATGTGTATCCATCTCCGTTGCTAAACTTAAGCACGCACTGCTCTTCTGTAAGGCATCCTGCTCTTGTTGTGCAGCTTGGCGCTGCGCATATGTTATTTTCACACAAGCCAGACTGGCATTCTCCATGGCTGATGCAGCTGCTTCCTGTGCAGAAGCCGCAGTCACTTGGAGAGTTCTGGCATGTCTCCTGCATTCCGCAAATTCCATCTCCTTCACAGTCTGCCGAGTTTAATATTGATTCTCCTTCTTCATTATCGCAAACGCCGTCCCCTACAGCATAAGGAAGTGAAGAGCATAATCCATTTACACAGTAATCGCCCTGACAATAGTCTGGGTTGTTGTCAATGCAGGGAGCTCCGTCTGGTATTGCTGATATTGATTTTGTTTTTGTTGCTTCGTGTATTGTAAAGTCCTTGTCCAATACCCTAAATGCAACCGTAAATGTTCCTTCCTCTTTGTAGACATGCTCTACTTCCGCAACCTCATTCGGGTCTTCTGATCCTATAAAAGCGCCGTCTCCAAAGTCCCATGAATAAGCGATTGCATCTTCAATAACAGCAGAAGCAGTGAACTGATTCAATGCCGTTACATAATCTCCTCCAACAATCTCTATGGTGCTTGAAGGAAGGCTTGTTTTTCCATAACCAACATAATCTCCTCCAAGCCTTATCTTTGAGGTAAGTTCAGGCCAGATGTCAAATGCCCCTTTTGTTGTGTCGGTGCTCTGGACAGTAAAGCTCCAGTAGTCATCTCCTATCTCAGGTGTGCACATCAAAGGGCAGTTTATGTTTTTTGTGCATCCTGAAGCAACTTTGTTATTGTACTTATCTACTATGCTGCAGACATTTGTTCCTACATTTCTGTAGCTTGCAAGCATAAATTCGTTCTCTCCGACTTTTTCTATTATTCCCCTTACGCTTCTTTCATCATTCCTACCAACATAAATCCTGTTGAACTTGGAAGCGCCTGTTATGAATGAGTAATCCTGCTCCTGCAAAGCAGCTCTGTTCTGGAATACAGAAATAATAAAGTTAAATATTGAGCTGAAGGGGCTTGTAATAAAAGCAGCAAAATTCTCTCCAAATTCAACATTTCCAACTGTTACCTTATGCTCGCTGTAAATTACGCTGTTTGTCTTTGCATTATACCATAATGTATGAGGGGATCCTTCAATAAAACCGACCTTTCCTAAGCATCCTAAAAACTTGTCGCTTCCTTCTGATATTACACCATCACAATAATTAAAGTGTGGTGGGGATCCTTCTGTGTTTCTTGATTCATCCAGTAATGTGAGGAAGTTTACATCATACCAAATTGGGTTGTCTGTTCTTGTTGCTTCAATTGGATAGTTCAAAGAAGTTCCAAATACAACCTTTTCTTCATCATCAGTTGGGTCATAGTAACTCAAGACACAATAGTTGTTTGTGCATCCTATTCCTTCCCCTTGGTGCTGGCCGTAGCCGCAGTCAAATACAGGCCCTGTCGGCTGGTCTGTTTTCTTTCCCAATACTGCCTGGCTTGCATCTGCCTTTAATGTTCCTACATAGAACTGCAAATCGTTTAGAGATTCTTCATAATTTCCGCAGAATAATGAATAATCATCTGTGTTTGCCTCTTCAACAATATTCAGCAATTCAAGCGATATTATATTTGTCCTTGTTGTCCATGTTCCTTTATGGCAGTAGCTGTCAAATGTAAAGTTTCCGTCATTTACGCACAAATCCTCTACGCCATCATTATAATAGCACTGGCTCTTTCCGCAAACCTTTCCAATATCTCCGTCCTGGTCAAGCTTCTGTTCCGCAGTCTGCCATTCTCCGAGAACACATTTGAACTTTTCTCCTTCTAAATTAAAGCTCTCTCCTGGCGTCTGGAAATCCTCCCCTGTCACGCATGAAAAGCCGGTGTGGCAGTAGTTTTCAGGGCACCATTCTTCCTGGTAAAATTCAGGGTCATCGCTTGTAAAAGGAGCTAGTGATTCGATGACATGGTCTTTTCCATCCGCTTTTTTCTTCCAGTATCCTGCTTTTGAGCAATAATTACTTCCAAGATTAAATTTATTTTCTCCGCCATAGTTTGTTTCGATCAAATCTTCTCCTGTCATTGTATTTTTCAGATTCATTATAGCAGATGGGGCTTCGCAGCCGTAGAACTTACTATTCAAATGAAGAACTGTTCTTTCATCTTTGTTGTACAAAAACATATTTTTAAATGTAATAACATGGTAGTCAACATCATTTGATGCAACTGTTATGAAAACAGTATCTGTTGTTGGGGTGAAGGAATATGTTATTTTGTCCCAATCATCATTGTAATTTAAGGACTTAACTAACTGATTGTTTACAAAAACATTGAACAATGTTCCTTCTGGATTAGGCTCTTCCTGCAATGTTTTTACATATGCTGAGAAGACATATTCTGTTCCAGGAATTACATTTTCAACTGCCAAAGACCTTTCAGTTACTCCACTCCATTCAATTGAGAATTCTTCTGAAGTATAGGCTTCTGTTGGGCTTACTACTCCATTCTTAGGCCCTACTTCCCTTGCCCACGAAGTTCCTTCCAGCAAGTTGGTGCCTATTATTGCATCATTGTTCACTGTATTTATGTTCCAGCATGCAGAAGGGATATACTCAACTGCTTTTATCCAGGCAGAGAAATATTCTGGTGCATTATTTCCACAGCATGATCCTCCCCCTAGTTTTGTCGGCGGCCCGACCCACTTAAATCCATTGAAATTGCAGCTGAACAGGTTTTCATCCTCGCATCCTTCATTAACCCCTGTCAATGGCTCTGTATCAAAAGCTCCTTTTCCATCATCGCAGTCATTGTCTACATAATCACTGCACACTTCTTGGGCTCCAAAATAGGTTTTTTTGTCAAAATCATTGCAGTCTTTTCCTGCCTGTGAGCCTGCCTTTGCAACAATAGCTGTCTTCTGCCCGTCTCCGTCTGCATCTAAATCAGATGCATCAGCCTCTCCATCACCGTCAAAATCGCAGGTTGAAGGAATATCTGGAACTTCTAGCTTAGTTACTGTAAGCTTTACTTCATTGTCTGATTTGCCGCAGTCAGAAGTCTTTATTGATATAACATCTACGTTTGTTCCGTCTTTTTCTGAAACAGGCAAGTTCAATATCCCATACAGGGTGTCTCCTATTGAATTTCCTGACCTGCATTCCTTTTTATCTGTTTTTTTTATCAAGTCTTTGCTGCAGTCTCCTGCTATAACATTTCCGTTAATCTTAACGCATGATATTCCAACAGAGCCTGAGCCTGGGGCTCCACCCTGAACAAAGCCGTCAAATACAACCCTGTTTATATCAATGCCGCTAATATCAGTCCATTCAACATATTTTGTGTTCGTATCATGGGCATCTGGAACAACCTGTGAATCAAACTCCACTTCTTCTTCTACCGGGTCTGTTATCCCTTTGCAAACTTCATCGATTATTCTGTTGCAGTTATTATCTATTCCATCATTCACTTCTGTTGCGCCGGGATTTATGTTTGGGTTAAAATCATTGCAGTCATTTCCACTTTGTTCTACAGAAATAAAATTATCATTGTCAAAGTCGCACTCTCCCCCACAATCGCAGTCTGCCCTTACTGGAAAAGAAGGAACGCCGCAGTAGTTTTCGCAAAAAGAAGAGATTGGGTTGCAAGCTGCCAGCACATCCTCACTGCATTCTGCTGTTCCGCCCACTGATGTTTGGTAAGTGGAGCAAACTCTGTCTCCTTTTGAAATGCATTGGTCAACTGCATTTTGGCAACTCTGCTCCAATGACCTGCATGCTTCGCAGCCGCTTTGTGCAAAGGCAAAAGATGCTGAAAAGATGGTAATTACAGCAAGAATCAGAATTAAGCCTATTTTTTTACCAGCCATAACAATCCTCTTTTTTCTAAAATTTCTAATATTCGCGAATTACTATAGAATAAGGGCTTTTCTTTAAAAAGATTATTGTTCAAAGTGCTGCCAGCTTAAGTGCCAATGCTGCCAGGCGGCGTGCTCGGATAAATAGGCGATTGCGAGAGTTGCTCGTTTGCGAAAACAAAGGCAGAAGCGAACAGAGCGCGGCATTGGCACGCTGCTTGGATTGATTTATTCAAATCCTTTCAATTCCCTCGATAACTGCCTCTCCTTTGCTCTTTCTTTTGTTCAGCCTTATCCTTTCCTCAACTGCCTTTACTGCTTTATTTGCTTCTCCTGGAGCCATCCCTATTGTTTCCCCAAAAGCCTGAAGGTCTTTTTCTGACTTAAGCTCATAAGGATTTGCTGCAAAACTTGCAAGAGCCATCTCAACTTTGTATTTTCTGCAAAGCATTACGTTCTGCCTCATCCTTCCAAGCAGCTGGGAACGAAGCATCCCTTTTGTATTTAATATTGCATTGAAATTAAAGGCAATTATTTTTTTTCTTTTATGCGCTATTTCTGCAAGAATATGGTTTAATCCAGAAGCCCTGAAATGCATTGGGTCTTTTCCTTTGTGCTCTTCCAGGCCGTAAATCATATCAATGTCTGTCTTTTCAAGATAATGCCTTGCCTTTTCGCTTTCCTTTACTATTATTATATCTCCTTTTTTTCCTAGAAAAACAATATCTTTTGTGCCAAGCCTTTCAGCTACCTTAAGAAATTCGTTTTCGTTGTTTTTTGTAATAGCTATGTCTATCATTTTTTGCAATGCTTTTCATAAAACCTTAATATTTCATCTGTTTTTTCCGGATTTAGTGAATAATGAATTTCTCCTGTTTTCTTTGCTGAAATTAACCACCTATCTTTTTCCAGCTCTTCTAAAGCTTGCTTAGTGATTTTATCTCCTCTTAGATGAGAAGGCAGGCCATTAAGGATATTCTCTGTATGTGAGCCTCCCCTTTTTCTCCATCTTACAAGCTTTATTATGATTCTCTTTTTAATTTCTTCTTTTGTAAACATAGTGAAAATGCAAAAAAGCAGCAAATATATAAAATATTCTAACTTTCCTGATACAATATTGTCTCAGAATAGTAACATTTAAATATTAGATATGATAACATATCCTTTATGGAAACAAAATCACTGTTCATAGAATTTATGGGAGATTCGCCTACTGTAAGGGTCTTGGACTATTTGATGACAGAAAGAGACCTGGATTTTTCTATCACAGATATGGCAAAAAATGCTGGTATTGGAAGGGCAACTTTATACAGGATATGGGATGATTTAGTAAAAAATAAAATAATTGTACCGACAAGAATAATTGGAAAAGCAAAATTATTCAAGCTGAATAAAGATAACAAAGTGATCAAGAAGCTTATAGAGATAGACGATGCCTTGGTGTTGGAAGACTTAAAGCAGCGCTCTGAAAAGCAAAAGATAAAAGTTGTTGTTTAGCTTCTTATCTTATCCAGCAAACTGCACGTATTGCAAATATCCCTTGAAGATGGCTCACCGCATTTTTCGCAGTGCTTTATTTCGTCCATTGTTGAATATTGCTTCCTCAGCTTCGGAAGCATCTTCATGAAAGAGCTGATTATTTTTTCCTGCGCATCAGGATATTTTCCTTCAATAAAGCTGAATATATTCCTTACTTCTCTTCTGTAAGAATCTACTGAGCATGGGCATGCTCCATATTTGACATGAAATTCTTTTGCCTTTGAGTAAAGGATCACGTCTTTTTCCCGTGTAAAATACAATGGCTTTGCCCTTGGCACAAACTTGCTGTCTTCCTTTAATCCTGTCTTTGGCCCGAGCCTTGCAGCAACTTCCATATTGTTCCTGAATAGATTCATTAAAGTAGACTGAGCTTCATCATCCATATTATGGCCAGTTACTATGACGTCAGGCTGTATTTTCCTTGCTTCCATGTTAAGAAGATATCTTCGCAGTACACCGCAAGTATGGCATGACTTGAAGTAATGGCCTTTTGATTTCAAGACTGATTGTATATAGCAAAGGGATTTTCCGACCTTCTCCCTGAAAGGGACTTCATACAGCTTTACACCAATGTCTGTGCAGAGCTTTCTTAACCTTTCAAGGTTGTCTTTTGTATAGCATCCGATGTGCGCGTCTACTGTGATTGCCTCTACATTATATCCTAGCTTTTTCAGAATAAATAAAGTTACAGTTGAGTCCTTCCCTCCGCTGCACGCAACAAGAACCTTGTCTTTTTTTGTGAACAGGTTGTATGTTTCTATTGTTTTTTGTATATTCTGCTCGAACTTTTCAGTATCAAAATTTTCAATTTCTTCTGCTTCTTTTTGATTTATTTCTTTTTCCTGCTCAACCAGTAATTGTATTGCCATTTTTTATGTTCATTTTGGTTTATTTTTGTTTTTTGTTTATTTTAGATGCTTTATCATAAATCCAACAACAGTATTAAAGACCTGCTCAAAATGCTCTGGCTCTTCAAACCTGTGGCTTGCGCCGTGGACTATTGCAAGCTCCTTCTCCCCGTTTAAATGCTTTACTAATTCCTGTGATTGTGAAAGTGGCACAACATCATCGCCATCTCCGTGCAGTATCAATGTAGGAGCTGATACTTTTTCTGCTGTCTTGTAAACATCGTAGCTCAGGCCGTCTTCATAAAACCTGTATTTTATGGGAAGTGTTGTACCATTTTTGAAAGTCCTTACAAGCGTTGTTCCTTTTTCCTTCCATTCCTTCAGCTTTTCTTTTGAGTATTGTGGAAGATTTATTATTGTAAAGTCAGAGAGCGGGCAAAGCAATGCTAAGCATTTTATCCTTTCATCTTCTGCTGCGCTGATTACAGCAACCATTCCTCCGAGGCTGCTTCCTACCACTCCTGTTTTTGTTTCGTCAAGGTTTTCATGGCCGCAGACAAAATCAAGAGCAGACCTAAGGTCGTCAACCTGGTTTGTCACAGTCGTGTCTTCAAACTTTCCTTCGCTTTCTCCATGGCCTGAGAAATCAAATCTCAAAAAAGCAATGCCATGCTTTGGAAGCTCATTACCAAGCGCAACCAGCTTTCCTGAGCTTTTGTCGGCCCTAAATCCGTGGCAGCCTATGACAACTGGAAATTTCCCGTTTCCGTTTGGCATATGAAGTATGCCGATTAGGTTTTCTTTCCTGTCATTCCTGAAAAAGACTTTATCGGATTTCATGATAAAAAATCCATAATTAAAGTATATAAAGCTTGTCCAAGCTTATACAAACGTTATACAACGAAAAATACCATAACCTTTATATAACAAAGTGTACTTCCAGAGTAATAAATTTGGGATATCGACCATGAGTGGTAAAAGCAAAGTAGTTAGTTTTTTAGCCTTTGTACTGCTTTTTATAGCTACATTAACCCCTATAAACGCTTTAAAGGAAGATTTTAGCTTTTTTAGCCAAAATAATGTTCTTTCAGTCTGTTCTTGCTCAAATACTAAGAATTTGTTTAATTTAGCTAATACAGGTGACGTAACAAGCACTTACCAAGTTTATGTTGGCGGAAACGCTGCAAAATGGGCTACAATAGCTCCCAATCAGCTAATCCTCGAGCCTGGAGAAAAGTCAGATATCTTTAGTTTCCTGAACATTCCCTGTTCTGCGCAGGGAAAGTATGAGCTGATTACAGAAGCCAAGACAAAGTTCGGCAATACAAAGCAGGTCATACAAGACATTAATGTTGCTGCCTGCAATAATATCGGAGTGAGCCAGATTTCTCCTGCTGAGCAATCAGCTTGCCCATGTACGCCAAAAACATTTGAGTTTGAAATCTCAAACAATGGAAACCATATTGAAACATTTACTATTGGGATTGATCCTGTAGAGCATATCAAGGTTTCAGAAGCAGTATTTGCACTTTCACCAGGCCAGATAAAAAAGCTTTTTGTTTTTGTAAACAAGCCTTGTGATGTTTATGGAAAGCATGATTTTACACTGTTTGTGCAAGCGCAGAATTCAGGAGTTACAGCAGAAGTTCCTTTTTCTTTGAACATTAACCAATGCTACGAGTTTGATATCCTCGGACAAAAAGAATATAATCTGTGCAATGACAAGGACAATACGGTAAGCTTCACCATAAAAAATAATGCCCAGCCTTCAAACAGCTATATTTTGGGAATAAATGTCGGAGGCACAGTATTCACTTATGATGGTGTTGCCCTTGATGGAAACAAGGCCAGCACATTTGAGTACAATTTGCAGCCGAAGGTTCCGGCAGGGAATTACCCAATGCTTGTGAGAGGGCAGACAACTAGAGGCGATATGATAAAAGACTACAACTTTACTGCAAATGTCCTAAGCTGCGTAGCATCTTCTGTTTCTGTAATTCCTACACCTGGAACTCCTGGACCTGTTGCAGAAGAGACAGCAGATTCCGGAAGCGGAGATGATTTGCTGAAAACAGTCCTTATGACAATTGGCGCTTTTGTTCTTCTTGGTGTTTTGGCTTTAGGATTTATTGTATATTTCAAAAGCACGCATGATAAAAAAGGAAGGAAGATAATACAGCCAGCAGAGCATGTTTATTACAACCAGCCTACAGAAGCATTTTATTCACAGACAGTTGAAACGCAATCAGCTCAAGCAAAAGAGGCTGCAGATGTAAAGGGGGCAGCAGGAGACAATACCTGGAAATACCTCAGCATGCTTATTTTAATTGTTCTATTTGTTTTGGGGCTTGGAGCAAGCTTATTGTACACTGCAGAAGGAGGAGTGATTGGAACACGCAATGCGACAACTGCATACACTATTAGCGGAGCTGATGTAAATGAAATAACAGATGCTGATGTATGCAAATTGCCTTATATTGAATTCAGGGTTGGAGAATGCTGCCTTGATGAAAACAGCAATGGGGTTTGTGACACAGACGAAGAGACAGCAGAATTAGAAAAGATTTTAGAAAAAAATGATACAAATGACATGCTTGCGATTGTGTTTGGCATAATTGCTATTGTCGTTATAATAATGGTAATAATTTTCCTTAAAGAAAGATATGATGAAGGAGGCCTAAGGACTTTCTACAGGTCTTCAAAGTCCCCTATTTTAGAAAAATACCAGAAAAAGCACATGGATGAAAAGAATCTAAAGGTTGATATAAGCAGCATAAGATGGCCGCTGCTTATAGGAGTAATCCTTCTTGTTGTGCTTGCAATAGGAGGAGTTGCATACTTGGTTAACCAGCAGCTTGTTGGTAATAAGGCATTAGAAGATCTTGGTGGTCTTGAAGATACTGATATTCTTGATGAGATAGCTATTGAGAATGGAGAAGGGCTGATTACTGTAGAAGGGGCAAGTGTAAAAGATGATATGGTAAAAATCCAAATCGATGAAGTATCAAACTTTTCTGTAAGCATTGAAAATCCTGATGAAAGATTTGTATACAGCCTGGCAATAAATGAGGACCTTCCATGGCTTGAAGCTGATGAAAAGATTGACGTACTTCCTGGAGAAAAAGGAAGCATTTCACTCATCGCAGAGCCTGATGAGACAGTAATTGATGGAGACATATACATAATTGAAGCGGTAGCGACAAGCCCTGTTCTCCAGAATGCGATTAAGCAGGATTTATTTTTGGAAATAGTTTCTGTTTCCCCCTTAATGTTTGCTGTTAAGGTTGCAGGAGCAATTGTTCTTGCTCTTGTTTTGCTCGGTATGATTGCGTTGGGTGGAATCAAACTGACAAGAAGCATAAAGGAAAGAAAGGGTATTGTTGGCATTGTTCCAAGAGCAAGAAAAGAAAGGGCTGAGGCTGCAGCAAATGTTGAAAGTGCAGAGCTAATCAGCCTAAAAGAGGAGATTTTCAAGCTAAGAAAAGAGCAGCAGGCATTGAAAGAGGGAAAATACATTGCTTCACAAAGGCCTGAAAAGAGATCTGTATGGAGAATGATAATACCAGTACTGGTTATTTTGCTGATAATTGGAGTAGTGGGTGGATTATACTATTTGGATTATCTGAACATTGCGCAGCTTGAGACAGAGGCAAACCTGACAGTAGAAGAAGGCCTTGCTGAAGAAAGCCTGCTTCCTGTTTATGCAAGCGCAGCTGCTGGAGGGTTAATTGTGATTGCATTGGCTGTGTGGGGAATTATGAGAGCAGTTAAGAAAAGAAAAGGTACAACAGCAAAGCCTGCTAAAGAAAGAAGCTTCTTCTGGCACAGGCTAAGATATTATACAAGCTGGGGAAAGTTCAAGAAGCCAATGAAGATATTAGGGATTACAGCTCTTATATTGCTGCTGCTTGCAGGAATAGGCTATGTTGCTTTCTTTACAAACATGATTGAAAATACTGCTGATGCAGTAGAGAATAAAACAGATATATGGTTTGGAGAAGATGATGAAGAATTGGATGAGCTTGGAATAAGCGAAGAAGATTTGGAGTTTGGAGAAATTACAGAAGATATTGATACAGAAAATATAGAAAGCGGTAAAGAAGAAAGAGTGTACTCAACAATGGACTATATAATTGTAGCATTGCTTGCAGCATTTGTGTTTATAATGTGCATATTATTTGTTCTTGGATGGAAAAGAAAAGGACGCAAAGGTGGTGTGGAAAAAACAAAGCCGGGCCTGATAAGCTTTGAAAGGCCTACTTTAGAGAAAATAAAAGCTGTGGTGCCAAAGATAATTCCTTTGGGAATTGAAGATAAGAAGATAAAAAAAGAAAAGAGATTTAACATAAACAAAAGAAGCGTTATCATTGCGGCAATAGTGATTGCTGTTTTGATATTGGCTGCGCTTGGCTTGCTCTTCGGGCCCAAGATAGCAGAGCAGCAGATTGTAAGCCTGCCTAATATTTCTTTCTTTGAAGAAGATGTTGTAGTTGTTGAGCCTGGAAAGGACATCAATTTGTGGGTTGATAAAAGCAATCTGGATTTGAGGGGTGGCTATATACAGGCCATGGATGACGAGGATACTTTTGTACCTGTCGTCATAACGAACAACGGCCAGCAAAATACTTTTAGGGTTGGAAAATTAGAAGGATGGATAAGCACTGTAAAGGAAGAAACAGCATTAGAGCCGTTTTATGAAGATGTGATAGTTGTTGTTGTGCATCCTGATGACAGCATAAATGAAGGAAGATATAAGATTATACTGACAATTGCAACTGAAGCAGGGGATGAGTTCAGACAAGAGATTCCTGTTGAGGTTGTAAAAGGCAGAAAACTATGGGATAATATATGGTTCTGGCCCGCAGTTGGAATAGTTTCACTTGCTGTTATTTTAGGGATTATATATTTGTTTGACAAAAAGAAAATTGTGCTTAGAAAGGCTGGAGAAGACAAAATAATTACGGAAAAGGCAGTCAAGCCAAAGATAAGTGAGGCAAAGAGAGAGATATCAAAAGAAACAAAGCCAAAGAAAGATATGTCTGCTATGTGGAACAGGATGAAGACGCCTTCAGCTGTTTTAATTGTTTTGCTGATTGTATGCGGATTTATATTTGGAGCTTATATGTTTGATTATCTGAATGTAGCTGAGCCTGCTGAGCCGCTTGAAGGAGAGGTCAGTGTTGAAGAGCTAAATGAAAGCGACATAGAAATTGCAGGGCAGGATATTGTTGAGGTCAGCGAAGAAACAATTATCCCTTTAAATATTATAAATAAAAACAACAATGAGGCATTTGAAATAAATGTCAATTTGGAAGAGGTAAGCTGGATAAGGCCTGTACAGGAAAAGATAAGAGTTGAGCCTGGGCAAAGCAATGAATTAGGGCTGCTTATAACACCAAACAAAGATGTAAAGAATGGCCTGTATAAAATCAATGTTGATATTGGCACAGATCCTGGAAAGAGCTTTAGAAAGGAAATTGTTGTAAAGATTTCAAAAAAAGACTTGTGGAGCAGAGTTTATCCTTATTTATTCTACGCAGCTTCCGGCTCAGTAGCTTTGATAGTTCTTGTTTTAGTGTTGTTCAAGCAGGATCCGAAGAAATGGGCAAGGATGCCTAAGGCAAAAGTTAAAAGTGTTGAGGAAAAGCCTGCTGAAAGCGCTGAAGCAAAAAAATACCCTGAAAAGAAAATCAAGAAAGTTGTGCTGGGAAGTAAAAAGCCTGAGGAAAAGCTGCAGGAAAAAGACGAAAAAAAGACTAACACCAAAATCAGGCTGAAGTAAGATTCTAAAAAAACTGGGGACGGAGGGATTTGAACCCCCATCTGCTGGTCTCTTCTTTGAAGCAACGCCTCAACAGACCATAGCTGCAATCATCGCTACAGTGTTCTGCAGCTCATCGCTCCATAACTGGAGCCAGCCATTCTAGCCAGGTTATACTACGTCCCCGCAAGGAAAAAGTGATGGCAGAAGGTATTTAAAGCTTTTGTGATTGTCAAAAATTTACATAAAAAAGCTCTTTGTTATATAAGCTATTGTTGAAAGCTGAAGGGTTCTTGAAATTATTCCGTATAAAAAGAAGTCAAGTTTTTTCATTCCAAATGTTCCCGCGGCCCAGCATGTGATTTCATACGGTGCTGGGGTCCATGCTCCTAAAACCAAGGTTATTTTAGAATATTTTCTGAATTTCTTCTTCCAGTGTGTGTATTTCTTTTTACCATAAATTTTTTTGAAGCCTCTGGCGCCTATTGATTTTCCAAACAAATAATCAAGTGTACTTGCTATCATGCTTCCTATGCATGCTATAATAACAACATAAACTGCATTAAACCCAAGTAAAATTCCTGCGATGATTGGCAGTTCTGGCCCAACTGGCTGCGGCACCATGTCTGAAATCAAAGAAAATATGAATATTGCAAAATAGCCGTAAAAAATTATATAAGATACAAGCTCACCTTGGATTGCTGAATAATTGAATATGACTAAAAGAGATAAAACAATGATAAATGCTAAGAAGGCATATTGAACATATTTTATTCCGTTTAAAAGCCTATCATCAACTTTCAAATGCAATAATATCACCTATTTTTGTCATGCTCTTTTTAGTGGAATTATAAGGAAGTTCTATCACAAACTTTGACTTTCTTTTCGGATTATAAAAAGTGAATGGTTTGAGGCTTGCCGCTTCCACAACTTTCTTTTTTGCATCAACATACATAACATCGATTGGGAAAAAAACAAATACCATGTGAAGGGGTACTTTTCTCTCAGCAGCATATTCAAAAACGATAGTTTTTGGCTTAAGGCTGAACATAAGGCCTATGGTCTTGCCTAGAATGCCTTTAAAAGTCCTAAAACTGCCTGCAACAACAGTATTACGGGTTTTATTAATTATTTTCATATATAAACAGTATTTAAACCAAAGTATTTATAAATGATTACTTTATTTATAAATAATTTAAATGCTTTTAAAATAAATCTTAAATTTAGTGTGGGGGTAGTAAAATGATGAAACAAGACATAAAAGTAGTAAATATTGTTGTTTCAGCCTCTTTAGAGCACGATATACCGCTTGAAAAGATGGCAGCAACTCTTAGCAATACAGAGTATAATCCAGAGCAGTTTCCAGGGCTTGTAATAAGGATTAAAGCCCCGAAAACAACTGCTTTGATATTTTCTTCTGGCAAAATAGTCTGCACAGGCGCCAGAACTCTTGAAAAAGTAGAGGAAAGCATCAAGCAGATTATAAAGAGCCTTGAAAAGATCAATGTCAAGATTACTGTAAAGCCAGAGATCAAGATCCAGAACATAGTAGCTTCAGGGGGAGTCGGAATGGACTTAAACTTAAACAAGCTTGCAATGAAGCTTGACAACACAGAGTATGAGCCTGAACAATTTCCTGGACTTGTTTACAAGCTGCCTGAGGCAAAGGCTACATTCCTTCTTTTCAGCAACGGAAAAGTAGTTTGCACAGGAACTAAAAGCGAAGAAGAAGTTCATGAAGCACTAGACAAGCTAATTGCTAACCTGAAAAAGGTTAAGTGATTATGATATGCCCCAACACTTTTCTTTTGCACCATGGATTCAATAGAACAGATTAAAAGATTCAGAGAATATATTCAAGCTAATCAATATGCTGAGCTTCTTGAGAATGTAAGAATGGGAAAGAATTTTCTTGCAATTGACTTTGCCCAGCTTGCAAAGTTTGACCCTGAGCTTGCAGACAATCTTCTGGAAGAGCCTGAAGAGGTCATAAAGGCTGCTGAGCTCGCGGTAGATGACTTTGATGTTGATAATAAGGCAAAGAACTTCAGGATTAGGTTCTCAAATCTTCCGGAAAGCCAGAAAATTATGGTGAGGGATGTGAGAAGCAAGCAGATTGGAAAGCTTATCTTCACGCAGGGAATAGTAAGGCAAAAATCGGATGTAAGGCCGCAGGTAACAACTGCAAGGTTTGAATGCCCAAGCTGCGGCAATGTTTTGTCTGTTTTGCAGCTGGAGCAGAAATTCAGGGAGCCTTCAAGATGCGGCTGCGGAAGAAAGGGAAAGTTCAAGCTTCTTGGAAAGGAGCTTGTTGATGTACAAAGGATTGTTCTTGAGGAGTCTCCGGATGACTTGGAAGGAGGGGAGCAGCCAAAGAGAATGGATATACTGCTGAAGCAGGATTTGGTAAGCCCTTTAGAGGATAAAAAGACAAACCCTGGCAGCAAGATTATGATAAATGGAATTGTAAAGGAAGTCCCTATAACGCTAAACACAGGTGGACAGTCTATAAGGTTTGACCTGATGATTGACACAAATTTTGTTGATGGTGTTGATGAAGATTACATGAATCTGCAAATAGATGATGAAGATAAGAAAAAAATAATTGAGCTGTCAAAAGACCCAAGAGTTTATGAGATTCTTGTGAAGTCCCTTGCACCTTCAATTTATGGATATGAAAAAATCAAAGAAGCTATTCTACTTCAGCTGCTTGGAGGCGTGCAGAAAAAAAGGAAAGATGGCGTTCAGATAAGAGGGGATATGCACATCCTTCTTATTGGAGACCCTGGAAGCGGAAAGAGCCAGCTGCTTAGGAGAATAAAGTCTGTTGCTCCTAAGTCAAGGTTTGTTTCCGGAAAGGGGGCAAGCGGAGCTGGATTAACTGCCGCTGTTGTAAGGGATGAATTCCTTAAAGGCTGGGCTTTGGAAGCAGGAGCTTTAGTATTGGCAAACAGAGGGTTTTGCATGATTGATGAGCTTGACAAGATGAGTAAGGAGGATGCAAGCGCGATGCACGAGGCCTTGGAACAGCAGACTGTAAGCATAAGCAAGGCAAATATACAGGCAACGTTAAGATGCGAGACAACTGTGCTTGCTGCAGCAAACCCAAAGCTTGGAAGGTTTAACCCTTATGATGTTGTTGCAAAGCAGATTGAATTGCCTGCAACTTTGATAAACAGGTTTGACTTATTATTCCCTATAAAAGATTTGCCGAACAAAGAGCATGATGAAAAAACAGCTTCTTTTATTCTTGATTTGCATAAGCATGAGGAAGTAGGAGAAGCAGAAATAGAGACAGATTTGCTTAGAAAGTATGTTGCTTACGCAAGAAGAAATATTTTTCCCACATTGACAGAAGACGCTATTGAAGAAATAAAAAATTATTATGTTTCTATGAGGGCAACTGGGGTGGAAGAAGGAGGAGTAAGAATAATACCTATTACAGCAAGGCAGCTTGAAGCTTTGATAAGGCTTTCAGAGGCTTCTGCAAAATCAAGGCTGTCTGAAAAGGTTACAAAAAAAGATACAAAAAGGGCAATTGACCTTATTGCTTACTGCCTGACCCAAGTCAGCATGGATGAGAAAACAGGAAAAATAGACATTGACATGATATCGACAGGAATATCAGCTTCACAGAGAAGCCAGATCATAACAATAAAAGATATTATATCAGACCTTGAAAAGATGATAGGAAAAGCGATACCTGCTGAAGATATTATAAAGAAAGCAGAGGAAAAGAATATTTCAAGAGAAAGGACTGAAGAGATCATAGAGAAGCTGAAGAGGTCAGGTGATATTTTTGAGCCTAGGCCTGGAATGTTCAGGAGGCTGTAAAAATGCAGCAGGACAGGCAAACTGCTTATAAAACAGATATAGGCAGCCTGCTCTCTGGAAAATATATTGTGAATGAGGGGTGGGAGCCAAACCATATCCTTTGCAATGGAAGAAAGATCTCCAGAGCAAATATAATTGCAGGTGTTGTTGATAAAACCAATGGAAGCGTTGTTCTTGACGATGGAAGCGGAAAAATAACAGCAAGAGCATTTGATGAAAACATTTTTTTTGATAAGGCTAATGTGGGAGATATGGTTGTTTTTGTCGGCAGGCCAAGAGAGTTCAATGGGCAGATATTTTTAGTTATTGAAATAATAAAAAAAATAAACGATAAAAAATGGGCTGAAGTTAGAAAAAAAGAGCTTGAAAATATTTTTAAGAGTGCGCCAAAGATAGAATATGAATTAGAAAATAAAAAAGATGAAAGAAGCAAAACAGAAGAAAAAAATGAGCATGCTAAAGAGATTGTTGGAAAAAAGGATGAATATGATAACAGCACCTCAGAAAGCATAATAAAAATAATAAAAAGCCTTGACTCAGGAAATGGTGTGGATATTGAAGATATTATTTCTAAATCAAAAAAAAGCGATGCAAAGAGCGATGCCGAGGCCATAATAAACAGGCTTCTTATGCGCGGGGATATTTTTGAGATAAAGCCGGGGAGGGTTAAGGTTCTAGAATAGCAAAGGGGTGACAAATACCTCTAATGTTGCTGCAAAAAACAAGACTGCTATTGATATAAGTATAAGGTCGACAGTGTCTACTAAGATTCTTTCAAAGTTGCTTGAGGAGAAATCGTGCCTTATTACTGCAACGGATATTATGCTTCCTGCAAGGCCTGCTATAAAGTAGGCAGTAATTTCAGGCACGCCGTGCACCATATACCGCAGCAGGCTCATTGAAGCAACTGAAAAATATCCTGCTATCTTGTCAAAACCCACTAAAGAGGTGATGGCCGATATATTGTTTCTGAAGAATGTGCCTGTAGCAACTGCTATCACAGATGCATTCCATGTAAGGATAAATATGGCGCCTGCACCATAGAAGAATGCAAAAAGTATGCAGAAGATAAGCACCCTCACATTGTTGAAAAATATTTTTGTGAATAAAGTATAGTTCTGGCTTGCGCTCCCTATCACTATGTTGCTGTTTATGTTTTTTATAGTGTTTATCTGAATTGAAAAGATGCTATTTATTGTTTCTGCTGGAAGAAATATATAGGTCAAAGTATATCCTGCAAACACTCCCAAGAACAGCATTATGAAAAAAGACAGTGCTTTTGAATGCTCTTTTAACAGCGTTGCCTCTCCCACTGGATGCATGTCTTTTTTTTCCTCCATGATTATTGTCCTGTAAATTAATGGGATTGATGCCATCACAATTAAAAAAACAGATATTAGCCCTGCCATTTCATTGAAAATCTGTACGCTTATGAAAACTGCAACCAAAGAGTAAAGCAGGCCTATAAAGAACATTTTCCAAGGCTTTTTTTCGGCTGATATCGGGCTTATAATTGACTCCAGAACCATGCTAAACTTTCCGGTTTTTACATATATAAATTTATTGTTTTTAGATAGATTTAAAAACGGCTTGCTTTTCTTTGAAGCTATGAAAAATGAAAATGCAGATTATGAGAGCCTTCTTGACAAGGCAACAAAAGAGCTGCCTGAAAGCGCAAAGGAAAAGCAGAGGTTTGAAATCCCTAATGTAAAGGGGCATATAGAGGGGAACAAAACAGTTGTAAGCAACTTTATCCAGATAGGAAATCATCTCCAAAGGCCAATTGACCATTTTCTTAAGTATACACTAAAGGAGCTAGCAACACCTGGGGATATAAGGAACAATCAGCTTATACTTAAAACAAAAGTTCCTGCTTCAAAAATAAATGAAAAAATACAGAAGTATGCAAATGAGTTTGTCCTGTGCAGCGAATGCGGAAAGCCTGATACAAAAATGATAAAAGAGAAAAATCTGGCTTTTGTCATGTGCATGGCGTGCGGGGCAAAGCACTCGGTAAAATCAATCATATAGTGTGTTTTATAATATGGTTTAGAATTAAAATCAATTAGAAAACTATGTTTTAAACCAGTTTCCCAGGCCTGATTGAGTTTCTTTTTCCTTTCCGAAAACCTCATCAACCCTTTTTTGGGTTATTTCCAGAACCTGCCTGAGATACGGATCAACGTCGTATTTCTCGGCGAGGCTTATTGAAGGCTTCAGGTATTTTATTATAGACCCTTCTGAAATTGTGAACATTAAATTTCCACCGCATTTTGTGCATTTCCCAACTAAGGGCGGCCTCCTGAACTTTTCATTGCATTTGCTGCATCTAAATTGCTGCATTGAGAATTTTCTTAGGTTTCCTCTTGTGTCTTTTAGGAAGTGCTTTTCTATTACAAGCCTTGCAATCTCTTTTGCATCTACGGCTCTTATCTTTTCAGCCAGGTCCATCTGCCCTTTTAGCTTTTCTTCCATAGAAGGGAGTGTTTTGTATGCTGAGCAAGGAATTCCTGCATTTATGTTTGAAACATCATGTGTAAATCCATACCCTTCATACTGCCCTGGGGTTCCTAGCCTTTTTTTAACTTGCTCTATTTCAACCTCCCATGGGTATTTTAGCTCCATAGCTGCTTTGTAAAATTCCAATGGGTATTTGCTTACAATATCCAGCCCTAGAACCATATCATCAACTTCTGCTGGGACTAATTTCGTTGTAAGAACAAGAGGAGAATCCATTGTCCTGCTTCCTCTTTTGTCTGGCAAATATTTTCTTGAAAAGTTAAGCAGGGCATCCATAAGAAGGATCACGCATGCCTCATCCCCATCGCAGTCCCTTCTCATTGCCGCATGAAACATCGGATGCGTAAAAAACCCTTGGGTCTGGGAGAATCCAATCACCCTTCCAACTATTCCTGCAGAAGTATGCGGTGCAAGGCCTATGACCAAGCATCCTACGACATCTTCTTTTGCCTTAAAATTATAATAAGGCTCCTTATTGTAGATCTTTGCCAGCAGCTCATCGATAAACTGCCCAATCCTAAACAAAACATTGTCTGCGCTCTCTGCTAAGCCTGCTGCGCTTCCTGGAAGAATTACATCCTGTGGCCTTATTTCCAAAATCTGGTCTTCGCTTTCAAGCTCTTTTCCTTTTATGTCTTTTTTGTAGCCTAATTCTTTAAGCTTGCGCACCGGTGTTCCTATTTCTTTTGGCTTAAAATGTGTTATTGGGAGCTCTGTCATATCATATCTTGTTGTTCCGTCTTTGTTTACATAAATATCATGCTTCGCTCTAAGAATCCCTTTTGCTATATTTTCAGGCACGTGGTCTTTGTTGGAAGTTCCCTTCACCCCTTTGATTAAGTCTGGGAAAGTTGCCATATTTAGCTTTTTTAATGAGCTTGTGAAGTAGTGCTTTATGTCTATACTATACGGCCTGTAATCCGTGCATGGGCCATGTCTTGGGCATTCTTTTTTTTCCATAATTCCGCACTCCCTGCAATAGTGCCTTTTTTCTGTTGTTTCACCGCATTCCTCGCAAACCCCATATATGGTTTCTTTTCTGCATTTGGCGCAAAAATATACTGGAAAAACAGAGCTTATTGTGCCTGCCTCAAGAGCTGACTGAAAGCACCTTAGCCTTCCGCCTTCATCTCCAACAGGGAATAAGACATGCGGCTGGCCTGTAAGCCTCCTCATTTTGGCCTTTTCAGGCCTGCCCATTCTTGCGCCTATAAATATGCCTGACTTATCCCTTATTGTTATTGGAGAAAGCAAATTTATTATTTCCAGCGTTCCTTTTCCTTCTTTTATGAGCTCTGATATTTTTTCCTTTATGCTTTCCATATTCTCGCTTCTCCCTAAAGAAGTGAATAGGCTCTGAGCGTGGTCTTTTTCAACAACAACATATTCTGTTGCCACAATATGTGGAAGCCCAATCAGCTCAAGAATTCTTTTTCTCTCATCCATTGGAAGAATTATTTTTTGAAGCCTGTCTGTTATATCAAACTTTGCATGATTCAGCCAGCCTGTAAGATCAAGCAGCTGCTCTGGCTTTATTAAATTCCAATGGTAAGTATATTTTGGGTGCAGAGGAATGCCAAGCTTTTGTGAAATATGAAAAGATTCCTGAAAGTCAAAAATATTTATTATAGGTTCTCTCAAAAAATGCTTAAGGCTATCAGCTGAAATCTCAATATTGGAGGAAATTTTATCTAAATCTAGTGAGCCGAAGATATCAACGCATGCCTTTTCAAATTCCTGCGCATACCATTCTTCGCAATAGCCCGGTGGGATAAGGCAGTGGCCGTTTTCGGAAAAATCGCCGTAGCTTATAAGAATATCGCCGAGGAAAAGTATTTCTTTTATGTTTGGTACGCTGTCATATGCTTCTTTTGTTGTTGAGAGCTGAACAACATTTCCGTTTTCAAGCTTTACAATAGGGCCTTCAATGTTTTCGCATATGGTAACTGCTGTTGCCTTGCCTGGCCTTTCTAATTTTAGCTGAGTTCCTGTTGCTATGTATTTGTTCAGCACGTGCTGCAATGCAGGGTTTATTGCAGATGACGAAAAGCCTGTAGTTCTTGTTCTTCCATACCTTAATCTAAAGCCGCCTGCTCTCATCGGATGGGTTAAGACTGGCCTTCCTGCAACTAAGTCTTTTATGTATGTGTAGTTCGGCATTATTTTTTCCTGTTTTTCTTCTTTTTCCTGCTTTGCCTTTATTCTTTTTTGCAGCTCTAGGAATTCTTTTAAAAATCCCCAGTCAATGTTAAATTCATTTTCCCATTTTTGCAGCCTCTTCCACAGCTTAGCTGCTTTCTGCGCAACCCCCTCCCCCATGACCAGGCAAACACCTCCTCTTATTTTGTTTGTCTCAACCCTGGGCAAATCTTTATAGTTTGAAACATCAAACTTTTCTGTTGGTTCGCCATCAATTTCGATTGGGAGATGCTTTGCTAAAAATTCAATTTCTTCTTCAGAAGGAAGATACTGAAGATTGGTAACCCTTTCATGATAATCATAAAGCTCTGATACAAACCTTTTCACTTCCTGCTCTGTTGGATCGTAGGTTTCGTACATCATCTTTTTTCTTATGCAGTCTGCAATAACTACCGAGAATGCTGCAGCTGTTCCACCTGCACCTCTTATTGGGCCTGCATAGCTTAGTGCAAAATATTCTTTCCCATCCAGCCTTTTCTTTATTTTTAGCTCTACGAACCCTTCTAAAGGTGCTGAAACAATTCCTGCAGTGGAGTAAGCCATTCCTGTCCTTATTCCTGTTTCCATTGCTTTTATTTTGCTTTTGAATTTGCAGAACTTTTCCTGTGCAACTTCAAGTGCAATCTGTATTGCAACTTCCCATGCCAATGCACCATACTTGTCTTCCAGCTCCTGTATCCTTTTTGTAAGCCCTGTGCCAAGCAGCTCAGGAGAATCTGCTGATATGAGCCCTTCTACTCTCTCTGCCATGTTATTGGCTATAGGTATGTCTACTTTATTCTCTGGGTCCAGGCCAAGCTTTCTTGCTTCCTTTGCTACCTCATAAGCACTCTTCAGCTCTGAGCTTATGCTGTTGAAGTATTCCTGTATCTCTTCACTTTCCTGCTTCATTTTCCTTCATTTTCCGGGCTGTCAAACCTCATAATTTTAACTTCCCTTGTTTGCAGATTGACTATTGGCAGCCTTGCGGGCTCTGGATGATGGCCTACTTTCTCCTGGAAAGAGGTTTTGGCCTGCCAGCAGCTGCTTGAAATAGTTGTTACATTCCTGTAGTTTTTAACTGCTGCTTTATGGATATGGCCGCTGACAAAGATATCTGGTATTGTTTCGATAACCAAGCTGTCTTTTTCAGGGTCAGGAATATATAGCGAAGATGAATGGGTAGGCGCTAGGTGCCTTCTTTGCAAAAGAAATTTCATGATAAGGTCTGCCCTGTCATACCCTCCTTTTTCCCTTATGCTATCAACATTTGCTGCATAATGGTCGTAGCTATACCCGTGATACATTAATACATCGATTCCTGAAAATTTTTCAGAAGAATGAATGTTTATCAGTGCTGGATTAGTAACCATTATTACATTTTCCATTGTATAGAGGTCTTTTGCATAATTCTTATCTATCAGTGGCTGAGGCTCTGATATTCTCATTGCGTCGTGATTACCGGGGCAAATAATTATTTTCTTGTCTTTTGGAATTTTTTTCAGCCAATTTGCTGCATCTGTGTATTGCTCAGAGATATCTTTTATTGTTAATTCCTTTTCCTGACCCTGGTAAACCCCTATCCCGTCAACCATATCGCCTACTACAAATACATACTTGACTTTCTTTGCTATGTTTTGCTGCTTTTCGCTGCCGAGCTCTCCATTAATCCATTTGATAAACCTGCCGAACTCTTCATGCAGAAATTTGGTGCTTCCAAAATGTATATCTGAAAGAAAGATAGCATATACCTCATCCTCGGATTTTTTCATCTCTGAGTTTATCGGAATGTCTGGAAAAAGTATGCTGTCTGCGAATATAATTTTGTTTCCTAAAGTGCCTGTCAAGCCTATCACCTCATCAAGCACTATTTCTTTGCCCATATTGTAAATCTCTGGATTATTTTTGTTTGCAAGAACATTAATAACTCCAGTTGGGTCTTCAAGTGAAAGAAGGATGTTGCCATTTGCAGTCTCGTTTTTTTCCAGAACAATCCCTATAATTGAAACTTTGCTTCTTTCTGCCTTTGAGGAGAGCCTGTTTATCGATGTTGTGTTTTGAAGCTCCTGCCTGTTTTGAAGCAGTTTTTTTAAAGCTTCGAACCTTTTGTTGAAGTGCGCAACAAAATCTTTTGTTTCAAACTTTTTTTCTTTTGTTTTGTAAAGAGCCTTCATAACAACAGTTCCTTGCTCACCTGAAACTTCTTCTTTTTCATCTTTTTGCTGCTGCCTGTTGATAAAATCATAGTATAAATAAGGGTTTTCGCCGTTTTCCTGCAACGCCTTCATCTTTTCAAAGTCTTTCCAGTTCAGGTCTATTTTTTCATTTGTGTTAAGAAGGCCTACAACGTCTTTGTTGAAAACCAAAAAGTCTTCGCCAACTTTTGACTTTAGAAAATCATAGAAGCTGTCTAGATTGATGTCCTGCTGAAGGCTATCAACAAAGTCGCTGCTTAGCAATATTCCTTTGTCTAAAAAGAAATCAATTATTCTTTTTTTTGTTAATGTTTCCTGCATCATATCAGTCCTAGGTCTTTTTCCAAAGCTTCCTTTATTTTTTCCTCGATTGAGTGCTGTATTGCAACGCTTATCTCCCTTGTTCTCCCATACCTTCCTTTTGATATGGTCCTTGCATTTATTATGCCGAGCATATCAAGCTCTGCAACTATATCTGATATCCTTCTCTGGGTCAATGGTCTTACTGATGTCTTTTTGCAGAGGCTTTCGTAGATTTCGTAAACATCCCCTGTGAAGATTGTGCCTTTTGTTTTTTTGTGGAGTGTTAATATAGAGTAAAGTGTCAGCTGAAACTGCTTTGGCTGCAGCAGTACAATATCAAATACACGCTCCTTTTCTATTTTGTCCTCTGCCTCATCTATATGCTTGATTTCAACCTTTTCCAAGCCTTCCCTTTCTGCCAATTCTCCTGCAACCCTCAAAAGCTCCAAAGCTCTTCTTGCATCTCCATGCTCTCTTGCTGCATATGCTGCGCATTTTTCTATAACACCATGCTCAAGAACGTTTTCCTTAAACGCTCTTTTGGATCTTTCCCTCAAAATATCCTGCAGATGCATTGCATTGTAAGGCTGAAAAATAATTTCTTCTTCTGACAAAGATGATTTTACCCTTGGGTCTAGATTTTCAGTAAAAATCAGGTCATTTGATATGCCAACAATGCAGACCTGTGCTTTTTTTAATTCTGAGTTTATTCTTGTCAGATTATAAAGAATCTCATCGCCTGTTTTTTTCACCAATTGATCTATCTCATCCAGTATCAAAATAAAAACATGCTCTTTCTGGTCAATTGCCTCAAAAAAAGTTTTGTAAACCTCATCAGTAGGAAGGCCTGTTATTGGGATTGTTTTCCCTAAAGCTCTTGCT
Organism: uncultured Methanosarcinales archaeon; assembly: GCA_964459835.1. Taxonomy (GTDB): domain Archaea; phylum Nanobdellota; class Nanobdellia; order Woesearchaeales; family UBA12501; genus CAYWPA01. Next base: position 117,399 of record CAYWPA010000001.1, on the reverse strand, counting down.
ATCTGCGCTACTAGCCTGTACTCTGTATCTGCCTGTTTTTTGAGCTTGCAGTTTATGTATATGACATTCAAAGGTATTTTTTCTTTTTCTGCAATCTCTTTCAGCTTTTTTGTTGTGTAGAGTGCAGACAGTGTCTTGCCTGTTCCTGTTTTGCCGTATAAAAATAAGTTTGATGGCTTTTGCTGCCTTAAAGCAGGAGCAAGAGCTTTGCCTATTTGCTCTATTTCCCTTTCCCTATGGGTGATGATTTCAGGTGTGTGGTTTGCCTGCAGAACTTTTTTATCGTTAAAAATAGGCTCGTTTTTGATATACTTCTGAAATAAATCATATAGCTGCTCCATCTAACACCCCCCACCCCTTATCTCCATAAGAAACATAGGTATAAGGCTGTTGTGGGTTTTATTTAATAAATGCACTTGTTTTGTAAAATATATATTTTGGAATAGATTTAGCAGGATAGTTTTTGCTGTATATGGTTTTTTATTATTTGTGTTTTAATTCTGTTTTTTTAGCTTTTTGTTTATTTTCTTTTATACAGACCCCTTTGTTGCATATGGAACTCCATAGAAGAGAAAAGTATATCATTATTAATTAATTATTTTCTATATAGAAAATAAATATAATAAATAAACATCTTAAAATCTTCTATGTAAATTTCCAAAGGAAATGATGGGGGTCTCTTCAGGATTTTTAATTAATTTTTACTACCAACCAATACTAAAAAACCAAAAACTTTATAAAGAAACTGTGCCTTCTACATACTAAATCTTAAGCAGGGTTTGTGGTGGTAGAAAGAGAAAACAAGGCTTAAACAGCCTTATTTATGCTAAAAAGGCATTAAAAGTGCTTTTAATAGCTAAAACTAAGTAAAATAAGAGTAAAAACAAAAATGATAGTGCAAAAACAGTTTTTAAGCAAATTAAGGGATTTTGGGCTTAATACTTATGAGAGCAAACTTTGGACAGCTTTGCTGTCAAGAGGCGTCTCAACAGCAGGAGAATTATCAGATATAGCAGGAGTTCCAAGATCAAGAAGTTACGATGTTCTTGAAAGCCTGGAAAAGAAAGGCTTTATTATTATGAAAATAGGCAAGCCAATAAAGTATATCGCTGTGCCGCCAGAAGAAGTTTTAGAAAGGGTTAAGAAAAGAATACAGGAAGACGCAGAAATAAAGTCATCAATACTTGCTTCTTTGAAGGATTCTGAGGTTCTTACTGAGTTAGAGCTGCTCCATAAGCAGGGTATTGATTTGATTGAGCCTACAGACTTATCAGCAAGCCTTAAAGGAAGGGCAGCTGTTTATAATCAGATCGATTCCATGATAAAAAACGCAAAAGAATCAATTATCATCATGACAACACCACAGGGCCTAAACAGAAAGGTTGACGCTTTGAAAAATATACTGGCAAAGGCAAAAGAAAGAGGTGTTAAGATAAGAATTGCAGCACCACTAACAGAAGAAACAAACAAGGCACAGGAAACCCTAAAAGGCATTGCAGAGCTAAAAAACATCAAAGATATAAAATCAAGATTCTGTTTAGTAGACGGAAAAGAGCTTACTTTTATGCTTATGGATGATAATGAAGTTCATCCAACTTATGATGCAGGTATTTGGGTTAACACAGAATTTTTTGCAACTTCTTTGAAGAAAATGTTTGATAATGAATGGGAAAAGGCAAAGAACTAATTCAATCGTATTTTTTCTTTAAACTATAAAATTAATTGTGTATTTTTACCAACAATCTGATCTATTTTTTACATTTTTATTAATTTCTATAAGGCAAAAAGTCAACAAATACACCCTGGATTATTTTCTATATAGAAAATAAATACCAAAAACCTTTTATTCCCAACTCACTATGGAAAGGATATATGGAGCTTCCAACACTAATCGGAACCACAGGATTGATGTTTTTGTTGACAGCATTTCTTCTTAATGAGATGGATAAGGTAGACGAAAACTCCATTTCCTACAATATTCTGAATTTGATTGGCTCAGGGTCATTGATCTTTTATGCCTACTCACTTAACTCATGGATTTTTATAATCCTTAATGCAGTGTGGTCTGTTGTTGCGGCGGCCAAGCTCATTTCTATAACTATGAAAAAAGTATTGTAATCCTCATTATAACCATTCCTAAATAAAGACAAATCTTTTTATACTTAATGGCAATATTAACCACAAAAAGGTGATATGATGGCTATGGGTTTAGAAGGGTTCATACTGGCGATTATTATTGGTACATTAGCCGCAATTGTTTACAGCTTAAGAATACTTGTTCTGTTGGAAAGAAGAATTGCAAGGATAGACACACATATAGAAAGCCTTGTTAACGTCCTTCTGAAAGAAGAGCACACTATTGAAAGGGAAGAAAGAAAGATCGAAAAAATGCTGAAAAGGAGATAACACCTTAAGCAGAATTAAGCCCTTTTATAAACTCTTTTACAAAAATGAGCTTCAACAAGATAGTTAAGGATATCAAAGACTTGAAAATTCAGGGGGCGCAGAATGTTGCAAATGAAGCTGTAAAAGCGCTTGCAGAATTTTCAAGAAAATCAAAGGCAGCAAACTCAGCAAAGTTTCTTTCAGAGCTAGAAATTGCAAAAAGAGTTCTTTTTAACACAAGACCAACAGAGCCGGCAATGAGAAATGCGCTTAACTATATCGTGGCAGATATCAGGCTTTACGGCGTTGAGAATATGAAAAAAAAGATAGAAGAAAAATCAAAATTTGTTCTGGCAAAATTTGAGGCAGACAAAAAAATTATAGAGGATCTTGGTGCAAGAAAAATAAAAGACGGAATGACTATTTTTACACACTGCCACTCTTCAACTGTCAGCAATATCATCATAAAGGCAAAAAAGCAGGGAAAAAACATTACAGTGCACAACACAGAAACAAGGCCTTTGTTTCAGGGAAGAAGAACAGCAAAAGACATGGCAAAAGCAGGCATACCTGTAACGCTTTTTGTTGATTCTGCAGCAAGGCTGGCCTTAAAAAAAGCAGATTTGGTTTTGCTTGGCGCAGATGCAATAACAGCAGAGGGAAAAATAATAAACAAAATAGGAACAGAGCTTATGTGCGGGGTTGCCGCAAGTTATAAGATCCCAACATATTTCTGCACACATTCATGGAAGTTTGACCCTAAAACAATAAAAGGCTTTGAGGAAAAAATAGAGGAACGGCATACAAAAGAAGTATGGAAAAATCCGCCAAAAGGGGTTAAAATTTCAAACTATGCTTTTGAACAGGTAAGCAGAAAGCTCGCTACAGGAATAATATCTGAATTAGGAATTCTTACGCCGGATGCTTTTATAGCAGAAACAAAAAAAACATACCCTTGGATGCTTACTTAAAGTCTTTTTCTAAGACAGCTATCTCATTCTTGATTTTAAGTATTTTTTCAGAATTGTCTTCCTGCCCCATTATGCTTCCGCATTCTGCGCATTTAAACTCAAAATCAACTGCCTGCTCAAAGCTCAGCCTCATGCAGTTATTTTCACACAGGAAAAACTGGCTTGATTCTTCTCTTGCAAGCCTCTCTTTCAAGCTGTCAAGCCTTTTCTTTTTCAAATCAGAAACCAAGTACTTTATCCTTTTCTGCTTAAATGTCCAGTAATAAATATACCATCCCTTTTGCTTATCCTTCCTTCTTATGAAAGAAACCAGGTTGGCATGGTAGAGCCTATAAAGCATATTTCTTGTTATATTGACTTCTGTTTCGATATTTTCAGCCAGCTTAAACTCAGAAACGTTTTTTTTGTTTTTTAGAGCTTTAACTAGCGGTATAACATCATCCCCGGCTACTTCTGAAACAACACTTTCGATTACTTCATTAGACAGCTTCATTTTCACAGAAATTGGCTAAAACTCCTATCTCTAGGAAACAAGCCAATTATGACTCCCCCTAACCCTATCTTTTGATTTTACCATTTATAAACCTTTTGTTTTCAGTATAGTTTTTACTATCTTTTAATTAGAAAACCTTTATAAAGAACCTATTTTTCAGCCAGGATATGCCAGCACCAAAATACAGGTCAGGAAGATTTAGAAAGGTAGTAAGGAGGACACCAGGGGGAAGGCTTAGTATGCAGTATAAGAAAAGAAAGCCGCAGGCAGCAAAATGCAGTTCCTGTGGAGCTGTGCTTAAGGGCGTTCCAAGGGCAAGGACTTATGAGCTAAAGAGCTTTTCAAAGTCAAAGAAAAGGCCCCAAAGGCCGTACGGTGGAAGCCTGTGCAGCAGATGCATGAGGCAGAAGATTGTGGAGACAGCAGCATGATTGAAATAGGAAGACTATGTGTTAAAATAGCAGGAAGGGATGCAGGCTCAAAATGCGTTGTAGTTGATACAATAGACAAAAAATCAGTGCTTATAGATGGGGAAACAAGAAGAAGAAAATGTAACATTTCACACCTTGAGCCGTTGGCAGAGGTAATAAAGATAAAGAAAGGTGCTTCGCATGCAGATATTTCTAAAGAGTTCAAGAAGCTAGGATTTGAAGCAAGGGAAACAAAGCCTAAGAAAGCAGCAGAAAAGCCCAAGAAAGCAAAGAAGAAAATAAAAGAGCCAAAAGAAGCAAGCAAGGAAAAGCACAAAGAAGCGCATAAAGAAACACAGCACAAAAAAGAAGCAAAAAAAGACATAAAAGAAAAAAAGGAACATAAAAAACAATGAAGCCTGATTATATAAAACTTTTAAGGCACAGCTTAGATGATTTCAAAGAAAACCCAGTTCTTATTGTTCCGTTGCTTATTTCAATAGGCTTAAGCTGTATACTCTTGCTGTTTATGCTTTTGCAGTTTGTTGTTGCCGGTTTGATATTCTTCAACACAGCAAAGCCAGACTTTGCTTCTTTTTTCACATCAGTTAATATCATAGCAACAGCATCACTTTTGCTTGTATTTGATATATTTCTTTTTATTTTGATAACATCATATGTAAGGGCAATGTATATTGGCATGTTCAAAGACATCATCGACACAGGAAAAACAACAGCAAAGAAAATGCTTCACCATGGAAAAAGGCTTTTTCTGCTTTATCTTAATATAGCTCTTATAAAAATAATGCTTTACATAGCTCCTTTGTTGGTTGCTTTTCTTGTATTATTCACCATATCATCATTCTCAAAGCCTGCAGCAATATTTTTAGGAATAATATTAGGGATAGCATACATTGCCTATGCAATCTACATAAGCCTTTCACTTTTCTTTGTAAACCAAATCGTAAGCATTATGGAGAGAAAGCATGCCGTCCAAATTGTTACAGAATCGTTTAGGTATTTTAAATCAAACCTGCCGCATGTTTTGGCAACATTCTTCACTATCGTTATCATTTCGCTGCTTTTGGGGGCAATTTCTGCTGTCTTTGGAACAACATCGCTTTTAGCCAACATTTCAGTATTTTTCTTTGTAATTTTTATTATTATAAGAACAGCAATCCAAATCATCGGATTATTGCTTGGCATATTCTTTGAAATGTTCAAGTTCAACAGCTACTTCACTGTCAATCCGAAGCATTAGTTCAGAGAAACAGCCTAAAAAATAACCCTATACAGCTCCGTCAGGTTTAATTCGAACCCCACAACAGGCTTATCCAACTCAAAGTTGTTAAGGACTTCCGGATGTAATTCGCCGATGTAAGCAATCTTTTCCTTTCCAACCATTACCCTTCCAACCCTTCCTGCAATAAAGCTTGGATGCTCTGCTTCAACAATTTTGTATTCAATACCTAAAGCCCTGAAAAGAAAATCAAGGATCTGCCTTGCCTCTGTAAAGTCTGCTTTCAGATGGCAGCTTAGCACTCCCAATCTTTCTGCCTCTGCTATTTTGGTCTCTTGTGAAGGGTCTTTCTTGAACACCCTCCCAATATCAAAAATCCTTTGAGGATATTCATTATGCTTGTTTTCCTTTAAGACATTAAGCAAAGAAGGAATCATCCAGTATCTTAGCGAGTTATACTCAAGGGAAACAGGGTCAGCTATCTCAATAACATCAAACTCAGCAAGCATCTTTTTTGTCTGTAAATCCCTATCAATTAGGTCGTATGTGTTCAGCTCAAGCATGCCAAGGCCGATTAGCATAGACACAACCTTATTCTTGAACTTCTCGAATTTATCCTCTTCTCCTGTTGTTGCGACATGAACTAGCTCTGCCTTGAAATTTTCATATCCATAAGCAATTGCAATATCCTCTACAAAATCAATCTGATGAAGAATGTCTGCCCTGTAGGCAGGCACCAGAACAAAGCCTTTTTCATACCCATATCCCATTTTTTCCAGCAAAACTTCCAGCTGCTTCTCATTCAAGCAAAGGCCAAGTATCTTGTTCACATAGTCTAAACTTATCTTCATCTTTGTCGGCTCTAAGTTTGGGGGTTTGAACTTTTTCCCAGGATAAGAAAGCTCTATTGAGTAAATCTTTCCGCCCATATCAGCCAATGTTGCAACAATCATGTTAAGGCACTTCTGCAGGATGTTAAAGTCAAAGCCGCTGCATTCTATGAAAATATCTTTTGTTTTTTCTGTTACTTTTCCAATATTATGGCTGTTGATTATAGGAGGCATTGACAGAATTTCATCATTTGCATCAATAAACACAGGATAAACACTGTTTCCCTCCAGCAGATGGGCATATTCTTTTCCTGTTGGGTGGCTGTTTAGTATTTCATTAGCACTCATGATTTTTGATGATTCCAAAGGACGGAACTTAATATCGCCAGGCTTTTTTGCAGTGTATCTTATCGGGAATTTTATCTTTTCCAAAGGATAAATGCCGATGGCACATTTTTTCCTGTTTCTTCCGTACGTTACGTGGAGCTTTTCCTGTATCTGTATCACTTCCCTTATCTTTTCATCATCAAACTTCAATCCTTTAACAATTGCGCATGCAGTATGAGGCCTTACACTCTGCACAGATTTGTCAACAACAAGCTTTTCTCCTGAATCAGAAACGCTATACTTTCTCAGGCCGGTCTTGGCCCCTATAAAGCTGGAGAAAGCCCTTGCAAAGCCCTGCTCAGAAAGCATATCAGGCCTATTTGGGAAAACTTCAACATGGATCTCATTGCCCTCTATCTTCTCTAAATCTGTTCCGAGCATAGAAATCCTATCCTTTAACTTATCCAAAGGAAGCTTCTTTCCTACCAGCTCTTCAAATACTTTTTTATTGAGTGTTATTGTTGGCATTTTTCCTTGTTAACCTATCTATATGATTTTTTATTTTGATATGTTCCATAACTTCGATATACTTTTCTTTTTGCAGCTCAAGCAGATCTTTTCTTATCTGTTCTTGTATATATGCAGGAAAATAACTTTTTATATTTTCTTCCGGAGAAAGCATATCTAACTTAGCAAGGTATGAATCAATAAGGGTAAGATATGGTTGGGTGATTATAACTCTTGCTTCTTTTTTTTCAAGAAAATCCTCTAGTATTTTTTTCAAATTAAAAATATAGTTTCTTGTTTCGCTGAATCTTTTTATAATAGTTTCTTGGTCTTCAACACCAACACTTTCTCTAAAATACAAAACATTACTAAGCATAACTTCTGCTTGTGGCCTTCTAATTCCATCAAGAGATTCCAATATTCTTTCCAAACCAGGCGAAAACCCTATTTCATCCATTCTTTCATCTCCCTTATCTGCTTTAAGTCATTTTTGTAAAGGTCGCGCAGGTCTGTAATGCCGTAGTATGGCAGAATAATTCTTCCAAGGCCAAATCCCCAGGCCAAAACAGGAATATCTATACCAAGCAAAGGCTTTACTACTTCTGGCCTTAATATTCCGCAGCCGCCAAGCTCAATCCATTTTTTATGCACTGGATGCAATATATCTATCTCAGCAGAAGGCTCTGTGTAAGGAAAGTGCGCAGGCCTTATCCTTGCATCCTTGTAGCCCATTTTTTCGAAAAACTCGCGCAGATACCCTATTAGGTTTGAGAAGTTTGCATTTGGGTCAACAACTATCCCCTCAACCTGCTCAAACTCAAACAAATGGCTCCAGTCCAGAGCCTCATTCCTGAAAACCCTGTTTACAGAAAAGAATTTTGCAGGAAGGTCTTCTTTTTTCAGCCTTGCAATTGTCTGGGCGCTAAGCACTGTTGCGTGTGTTCTCAGCAAAACCTTTCTTGCCTCTTCCTCACTCCACTTGCTTTGCCAGCCAAAGCTTCCTGTGCTTCCTCCATGCTCATGAGCATCCTTTACATTTTTGTAATTTTTTGGAAGGTCGCCAAGCAACACGCCTTTTTTCTCTTTAATAAAAAAAGTGTCCTGCATCTCTCTTGCAGGATGATCTTGCGGAATAAACAACGAATCAAGGTTCCAGAAAGAAGTCTGAACCATATTCCCCTGCATTTCCTTGAATCCTAAATCAAGCCAGATCCTTTTTACATAATCTATCGTGCTTCTTACAAAATGCCTTTGTCCTCCAAATATCTGCGGGACATTTATTGAAACATCATACCTTCTATAGGGCTTTCCTTTCCATTCTCCTGAAGAAATTATTTCAGGAGTCAGCCTGTCAATAACTTTCTCAACTTTAATCCTTATTTTTGAAAGCTTTTCTCCAAGAGGAGTAAGCCTGATGTTCTTTATCTTAAGAAGCTGCAGCTTTATAATTCCTTTTCGCCTGCTTAACTCTTCCAGTGCAGCCTTTTCCTCAGGATTCAGCAAAGAAACATCAACACCCCTTTCGCCAATTCTTTTCAGGAATTTTTCTTCAAGGCTCTCTTTCTCAAGAAAATCTTTTCCCTGGTTTGTTATTTTCAATAGCCCTTTTTCAAACTCAATAAGCCCTTTTCTTTTCAGCAGGCCAAGTGAAGCACTAATTTCATTCATGTCAAGGTTTGCAAGCTTCTCAACCTCCTGCAGGGAAAGTTGGCTTTTCTTTATTGCCTCTAAAAACTTTTTCTCAGGAAGGCCCTGCCGGAGATATCTTTCTCCAAACTCATCAAGAACAACAACTTTTCTTTCCAAGCTGTCTATCTTAAGAACACCTTTATTTGAAAGCCATTGCAATGCCCTCATTACTTCTACTTCTTTTAGTCCAGAGGCAGCTGTCAGCTCTTTTAAGCTTCCACATTTAGCCAAATGAGGCACAACCTGCAGCTCTAAAGGATGGAGCATGCTGACAACCTTTTTTATATCCATAGCTAAGGCTATTTACTAGAGGTTTAAAAAGTTTGTTTCAAAAAGAAGAAAAAAAAGGCAGAAAAAAGAACAAAAAAGAGCTTATCTAATAAGCTCTTTTGCCGGCTTCATGTCTTTCCAAGCCAGTTCAAATAAGTTTTCCAATGCAGATGAAAAGAATGGCGTATTGACCCAGATCCCTACATCATAAGTAGGATGAACATCCTGGTCATTCAGCACCATGAAAACAACTTCTTTTCCATCAACAACAACAAACCTCGCTTTTGAGTTTGTGTGCCTGACTTCTGCAACATCTCCAAGGTCTTTTAATGTGCTCTGGCATTCTTTTGTGATTGGAGCAGCAATCCTGATCTTGACTCCTCTCTTTTTTATTTTGTCAAAGATAGGCTTTAATCCCTCAATCTTTCTCATCAAGCCTTGAGTCGTTGTCATTATTGTAACTGAGTTTTCTGCATTCTTTATTGTTGTTTCAAGATGATTGTAAAGATTGTGCCTTCCCCTTAAGCTTCCTGAAAGGTCAGCAGGCTCTACAAGCTCAATGCCCTGAGTGTGCAAGGTCTTAAGCTCATCAAGAACATCTGTGCCTGTCATCTGTTCAAGCCTCTTTATTTTTTCATCAGCATCAATCTTCATGTTTTTCTTTACTCTTTCAACAACTTCTTCAGGAGAAACAGCAATGTACTTTATAGGCTTCCCTATCTTTGTAATTGCAAACCCCTTTTTCTCCAGGCTCTCTAGAACATCGTAGCTTCTGGACCTTGGAACATTTGCAATGTCTGAAAGCTCTCCTGCTGTAGAAACGCCTCTGGATAGCAATGCTGTCCAGATCTTAACCTCATACAAGTTAAGCGAGAAATACCTTCTTAACTTGCTTAAAAATTCTTCTTTAACAATCATAATATCCAACCCCCTCTTTTTTTTGATGTAGTGATAACAAATATGTAGTACTACTTAATATATGTTACGGTTTTTTACTCTTACTTAGATATGAAACTTAAAGCAAAACATAAAAATAACTCATATTTTTTACTTTAGAGTGATACAAATCACTGCTTATTATTACCAACACTTACTTATATCTTATATCTCAGTATTGCTCCAATTCCACCGATGCCTTCAAGCTTTTTTCCTGCATCATGCTTCGAAGAAATAATAACAACTTCTCCCTTGCTTCCTTCAACCATTTTCATGATTTTATCAATTTCACCAAACTTTCCGATATCTCTTGCTTTTTTAATATAACTCTCGCAAACAAGAAGAGTTTTTGCCGCGCCAAAGCTTGCTTTTTCTTCAACATCTTTAATCCCATAGGCAAACAATCCTTGCTTTGAGATTTCTGCAAGCAGCTCTTCAACTAATTTTATTTCCTTTACACTCCTGTCTTCTTTTAGAACAGTTTCAACTTCTTTTCTTTTTATTACTTCATTAAAAGCCTTTTCATCACAGCTTGAGCATGTTGCAAGAACAAGCTTTTTTCTCAAATCATCATTCTTTAAATTTTTAAGAAGCTCTTCTTTCCAGAAAGAAGGAGAAGCAAGGATAATATGATCGAGCGAAAGCTTTTTGTCATATCCTTCTATTGCATTTATTATTTCAATATAAAAGTTTTTTCCCTCAGATTTCTCATCAATTTTTTTTGCAACATCGCCTTTTAACGAAGCCATCAATTCATACCCTTCTTTTTTCATCTTCGCAAAATACACCTCTTCCCTGTCAAAAACAACAAGAAGTATCTTTGAAATCTTTTCCCTGGCAGCCTCTTTCAATTTTTCAATCTGGTAGCCTAGCCAGTTTTTTTCAATGCTTATGATGCTTCCTTCTTCCAGTGCAAAGCTGTGATGGCTTCCGATTGGGACATCCTCGGGGCCTTCAGTTATTATCCCCAAAACCCTTAGTACGCTGTCTGCAAGCTCAACCTTCTCAACCTTTATCTTCAGAAAAACAACCTTTTTGGCAATCCTGCTGCTGTCTTCGCCTATCTTTATTTTCCTTATGGTCTGCCCTTTGACAAAGTCACCTTCTTCTATAATGTTGGAAAGGTACCATAAGTCGTCAAGATTGTCTATCCTGACTTTTGCAAAGCCTTTTCTGAAGTCAGAAGCCAAAATCCTCATTTTAGCTTGAATAACAGAAAACCTTTTATATATTATTCTATATTTAACCGACTGTAGTGAGGTTATTTGGAGAGGTAGTTATAATATGTCTAAGCGTGCGCAGTCAAGTGGAGCAGGGGCAGCAGTTCTTGTTGCCATTATTGCCGCTTTCATAGTTCTTTACATCCTATTTTTGCCTCCACCCGAAAGGGAAGCTTTGCTGGAAGACGGAACAGGGGCAAGGGTTACAGGAACAGAAGCACCTGGAGGAAACCTTCTGCTGAAAGAAAGCCCAGGAAGGCTGGATTTTCTGGAGCATGATGAGATTGAGCATTCTCTTCCTTCAGTAAACTTATTTTCAACAACAACTTCTGTTTTATTGTCTTCAATTGACAGCGTTTATGTAAAAAATGGGTGGTTTGACAAGGCAAGCAGGAATATAAGCTTTGCAGTAGATGATTTAGCGCATACAACAAATGTGCAGGCTGTGTTTAATATAGATAAGCCAGAGGAAACAACAGGAAAGCTTATACTAAAATTAAATGGAGAAGAAATATTCAGAAACTCAATAGCTACAAGAAGCGTTCCTCCAATAACACTTTCAAAATCCCTCATAAAAGAAGATAATGTTCTTGAAGTATCAGCAGAAGATGTTGGCATGGCTTTCTGGAGGACAAACGACTTCACTTTGAAAACTGTAAAAATAATTGGAGATGTTACAGATATAAGCACGCAAAAGGCAACAAACATGTTTATAGTTTCATCAACAGAAAAAAACAACCTTGACAGGGTGTTTGTAAGGTTCTTCCCGCACTGCAGGCCTACAGATGTCGGCATATTAAACATATTCCTGAATGATAAAGAAATATTTTCAGCAGTTCCTGACTGCGGCCTTCTAAGGACAATGGAAATTCTTCCGAGTACTATTTTAAGCGGGGAAAATACGCTTGCATTCAGCACAAACAAAGGAGCTTATTTAATTGACCAGGTTTCAGTAAAATCAGAATTAAAAGAACTAACCTTCCCAACATATTATTTTGAGGTAAGTGACAGCAGGTATGCGTCAATAAGAGGAGGAAGAAGCAGAGTTACATTGAGAATGAAGTTCGCCGACGCTGTTGAGACAAAGAAAGCGGAGATTTTCATTAACGGCTATTCCAGGGGCTTTACAACAAAAGAAAGAGTGTATGAGCTCGAGATAGGCCCTTATATAAGCAAAGGCAACAATGTAGTTGAAATAAAGCCATTGACAACGCTTGATGTTGTTGACCTTGAAGTGCTTATAAGATAGGTTAGTTCTAAACATTTTTATATAGTATTTTTATATAGGTAAAAAAGAGGAGTATTATGGGCAGGATTGCTGATTATTTTAAAAAAAGAGCTGAGAAAAAAGCAGCTGAAGCAGCAGCAAGGCCAGCAACAGCAGGCGCAATGTCAACTTTAGCTGCAAGAGGCAGGGGCATTATTTCTACAGAGGCATCAGTTAGGTTTTCATTTTTTGTTCTTTATGCGCTTGTCCTGCATCTGGCAGACTTTGTGATGACACAGACTCCGCAGTATTTTTACATTAGGATTTTGCTTTATGCGCTTGCATTTCTTTTTGGTCTTTATACTTTTAGCAATGAAGAGGGATTTTCAAACAGAGTTAGTGATGTAGGAAGGGAGCTTGGAATCTTCACAGCTTTAGCGTTTGGCTGGCCATGGATTTTCAACGGGCTTTCTGCAGCATCTGCATTGGTTGGAAACATAGCATTCTTCCAGGCGCTTTCACAGCTGCTTGCAAGCGTAGCTGTCTTTGTGCCCTTTCTTCTTATATATGCCACAATACAAAAAAGAGTCACTTCCAAATTGCTTCATCCGATATTAAAGTTCCTTTATGTTGTTTTGTGGATCATAATTGCATACTACTTAATTTCAAGCCTGCAGCTGCACAATTATTATCTTGCAGAAACATTGGTTGTTCCGCCGGAAGTCGGGCCAACGATTGACAGGACAGTAAGCGGGTTATATATTGCTATAAAGGACCTGCCAGGCAAAGCAGTTCAGTTTGCAAAAGATGTTGTAACAGGCGGAAAGTCTGCTGTGCAGAGGCAGATAGCGATAGCGGCAGGCGATTATTATACAGGGCAAGTAGACAAAAGCCAGGCCCAGCCTTTGGGGGTTTATCTGGAAAACCTGCAGGGAGCCTCTCCAAAATTCTACACAGACGAGGCTGTTATTGTATGGGCAACCATAACAGCAAGGAGCCTGGATCCTGAAAGGCCAATCGATGAGATAAAGGTTTCCTGCATTGCAGACAAGGATACAATAAGGCCAAAAGAAGGAGATGCTTCACCTGAAGAAACATCTTCAAATTTATTTATCCTAAAGAAGATAACAGAAACAGAAGAGCATGACCTGGTTTGCGAGTTTGAAAAAGGGCTGATAAGGGAAGGCGCAAAACAAGTAACTTTCAGCGCTGAGTTTGACTTTTCAACCTTTTCTTACTTAAAAAATTACTTTATTGATCTGGAAAGAAAAAGGTCTTTAGTTAGGGAAGGGATAGACCCGTTCGGAGAATATGGAATTACAGACAAGCAGCCGATTGCAATTTATTCTCCAGGCCCTGTAATGGTCGGGATGGAAACAACAGAGCCAATGATAGGTATTAGCGACAGGAGCAAATTCAGGCTTGGAATAACAGTAGATTCAGCGCAGCAATGGAAAGGAAAGATAAAGAAAATCAACGACATGATAATAAAGATTCCAAACTCTCTTTCCTTAGCATTATGCGATGCAAACGTAGTAGAAACACAGTGCACAGGAAAGTATGAAAAAGAATGCGAGGAAGGAAGGTATGCAAGGATATACACTGTTTCAGAAAAGCCAAGCGAAGCAGGAAGAAAAGGCCTGTCAAGCCTAAGGCCAGGTGTCCCTTTCACAATAAACTGTAATGTAAATGTTGACAATGCCAGAGGATTGCTGGGAAATGTCCCTCTTGCAACGCAGTATTTCAAGACAACAGTTGATTATGTCTATGAATTAGAAAAAGACGTAAATATAAATATAGAAAAGCCAATATCAGGAGTAAGAGGATTACAAACACAGCAAAAACTTGTCGTTTTGGCGGAGGGTATGGATGTAGACCCATACTTAGCTTTAGGGCTTGCGTACCAGGAAAGCAAATTTGACCAGTCAGCAGTAAGCAGCGCAGTTCCGCCTGCTTATGGCATAATGCAGATAAGAGAGGCAACAGCAAAAGGCATTTGCTCAGACCCATGGGAAAGTGTTGTAGAAGATGAAGAAGCAAACATAAAGTGTGGATTGGAGATATTAACAAACTACAAGCAGCTTTATAATGAAGGATGCATGGCTGCAACAAACACAGCTGCGCCAAAATTCTGCGAACAATGCCCACAATACAAACAATACAGAGGATGGGATGCAGCTTTGAGAGCATATAATGGATGGGGCTGCGGGGAAGGAGCGGATCTGTATTATGTTGAAAAAATAAAAGGGCATCAGGATAGGTTTAAACAACAAGCCTTGGCTCAAACATAAAATGAGAAACAAAATAAAAATAACAGCAATGATGCTGATGGCATTAATTCTTCTACTTGCCCCTGCGTGCCTGAAAAGAGGCACAGGAGGAATCCAGCCACTAGAGCTGCACAAGGGAACAGACGCATTTTCAATGGAATTCCTGCAGTCAGCCCCGCCTCCAACAGTTTTTGCACCTGAGCCGCCTGCAAAACTCGAGCCTTTTCAGGTTGGGCTAAAAATAGACAATAAAGGTGCTTATGATATAACAGAGGGCTTTCTTTCTGTTGCACTGGAGGAAGATTATATGACTATACTTGACTGGAACTTTGAAAAGCAGAAAAAATACGCAAAGATAGGCGCAACAGGAGAAAAAATATCTTTCAGCCTTGAAGGAAAAACACAATTAAATCCATTTGGAGAAACAGATATCATAACCTTTACAGCAGGAGCAAAAAAAGTGGATGACCAGTCAGAAAAGCACAAGTCAACAATTTTAGTTACAGCATGCTATGAATATGCAACAGAGCTGTCACAGCAAGTCTGCATTGATACAGATATTTATAATTTAAAGCCAATAGAAAAAGTCTGCAATCCTAAAGATATATCAATAAGCGGAGGGCAGGGAGCGCCAATTGCAATCACAAAAATAGAGCAGAGAATGCTGCCATCAGGAGCAAATTTTGTAAGGCCGCAGTTCATAATTTATATGGAAAACAAAGGAAATGGAAACGTTATCGCAAACGACAGGACCAGCAAAGCTTGTTCAGCAGAAGGGTTAAAGCCGGAGGACTGGAATGTGATAGAGTTAGTTGATGTTGAATTTTCAGGCTTTAGCCTGAAAAAAGGAGATATTGTATGCAGCCCTATGCTGAAGGAAACAGGAAAGGTAAGAATAAAGCTGCAGTCAGGAGCAGACTTCATAAAATGCACCCTAGATAAAGACTTGCTAAGCACTGAGCAGCCAACATACACAACAGCACTTAATATCCAGCTAAAATATGGGTATACTTATACAATTTCAAAAGACGTCATAGTTGAAAAGATACTGACTTATTGAGGGCTGCTGTCAATTGTAAAAAGCTTTATATACAAAAAAGAATTGAGAAAGTAAAATGAGAAAAACAATAGCTATTATTGCCATCACATTGATAGCAATTCTTTTGCTGTCAGGATGCACAGGCCTTAGGAAAAGCAAAGAGCCGTCAAGGTCAACTATTGACTTTAGGGTAGGGAGCAAAGGGCTGGAGATGAAGGCCTTGCCAGGCACACCTCCTCCAAAGCTTTACGAAGGCGATGCTTTGAACTTAGTGGTGGAATATACAAACAAAGGGGCTTATGACATAAGCAACGGAAAGATGTATGTAAGCGGATACGATACAAAATATATACAGTTTTTCCCAGACCAGCTTTCCAGCTTTAATGCAGAGGGAAAGTCAGAGTTTAATCCTGAAGGAGAGTTTTCACAAATCGTAACCTTTACAGATACTTCTGTTTCTCTTCCACCTAACACAGAAAGATTTCCACAGACTTTCAAAATAACAGCATGCTATATGTACAAGACTTTTGCAAATGCTTTGGTGTGCATTGACCCTGATCCTTTCTCAATACAAGCAGAGGATAAAGTTTGTGTTGTGAGAGATATAAGCTTGGGAACACAGGGAGCACCGATAGCAGTAACAAAAATTGAAGAAGAGGTTTCAAAAAGAAGAGTGCAGTTTAAGGTTCATGTTTCCAATGTTGGCGGAGAAACCGTAATCTCTCCTGAAAATCCAGGAGCATTAGTAAGGTGCCATGCAGAGTTGGACAGGGACGAGATAGATAAGGTAAGGATAAAGGCAGAGTTTTCAGGAAAGCAGCTGAACTGCAAGCCTGACATAATCAGATTAGTCAATGGGCAGGGAGTTTCATTCTGCGTATATGATGGAGATTTGGGAAGGGATGCTTTCCAGACAGTGCTTAATGTTGAGCTTGACTATGGCTACAGGAATTCAGTTGCAGCAAAAGTTGACATCTTAAGGCTACCGGGGTCTTCTTATGGAAAAGGTAGAAGTTTCCCTTAGAAAACAAAAAGATTTATAAATCCATTTCCATATAAAACTCTATATGAAGTCGACTTATTTTATAGTATTGGCTGTTATTTCTTTGCTACTTGTTTCAGCATGCGAATCAAAAGATAAAACAGGCATACCTTCTATAACCCCATTCACAGGTGGAGCAAATGCCTTAACTGCTAATTTTCTTCCTGGGGCGCCGCCTGATTTTATTCTTGATGCAGGAAACTCTCCTTTTGGAATAGCTGTACAGATTGAAAATAAAGGCGAAGCAGACGTTGAAATAGAAGATGCTTTTGTTGAAGTAAAAGGAATCAACCCTATTGACTTCGGCCTGCCAAACCAGGCAGCATTGGTAAGGCCTTTGCCTGCAAGGCTTGAAGCATCAAGAAAGAATTTTGACGGAACAGTTATCCCGGGCGGGCAGACAATTGTTGAGTTTGGAGAATTAAATTACATCCCTAATATTTTTGGAAACACACAAATAAAAATAAGGGCAAACTTATGCTACAGGTACACAACTTCTGTAAGCTCAAAGATCTGCGTTAAAAGAAACATTTTGGAAATAAGAGACCAGCCTGAAATCTGCAATGTAAACGAAGATAAAGTTGTCTTCAGCTCAGGCGGGCCAATCCATGTAACAAAATTAAGGGAAGCTCCTGTCGGAGAAAACAAAATACAGTTTATTTTTGAAATTGCCAATGTTGGAGATCCAAATGCCGCATTCTTTAAGGTTACTTCAGATGATTGCGAAGATGTTATAACAAATATTGACAGGTATAAGGTGTTCTTGTCTGCTACTTCAGACATTAATGGAGTTAAGCCAGTCTGCTCTGGCCTGGAAGACCCAACGCCTGACAGAAGCGCTGGCTTTGTAAACCTATTCGACGGAAACCCAAGAACAGTAACATGCACTTTAGATGTCTCAACTGTTGAAAGCGATTTTGAAGATCTTATAACTTTTGACCTGGAATACAGGTACTTGCAGTCAATAGAAAAGCTTGTTGAGATAAGGGACGTAACAACTTCTTAGATTTGAAAACGGCGCGATACCCTCTTGCTTGCAAGAGGATGTGCGCTGGCTTATAGAAAAGTTAATATAGTTGTTTTAGTTTATTAGTTTAGATGAAGACGATCTATACTACAGATGGCAAAATAACAGTTGATGATAAGACACTTTCTTTGGCCAGAGAAGCAGCCCATGCTGTATATGAACTTTCTAGAAAAAACAACTGGAGACCTTCAATAGAAATTGATGTTCCATATTCAGCAAACGGAAATGGAAATCATAGTGATTATTATGTTCCTTCAAGTATTATGATAAGTTTTGATACAGGAATTACAGGCAATGAACATACTAAAGTGCGGAGGGCGCTTGCCGGTAAAACACCAACAGGAAATATAACCACTGATCTAGGCGATTATGGGCATGAAGGATGGGATAGTTATATAGACGACAAAGATCTTTTTTCAATACCAGATATTTATTTTCAACATATGGTTATACATGACATCTCCTCTTTTTGCTCATATAGTATTTTTTTAGAAGACATAGAAAAACAACATTGGAAAGACCTGGCCCCTCTTGTTTGTAAACAAGCAGAGGTAGAGTTTCAACATGCGCAAACTTGGAACTTTACTCCAGAAATGAAAAAGAAAATTGTAGAATATACTCAGAAACTTATAACTGCAGCACGTGGTTTCTCAGAAAAAACCAAGGTCTTGAAAGTCTGCTTTCTATTATAACATCTAAAAGACCACAAGACTACGATTTATCTACTTTCCGGCCAGCGCAACCCTGCTAAGCAAAGCCTCTAACTGAATATACTGGTCAGAACCTTCAGACAACCTAAACTCTATCTCACCGCAGTCTGCAACCAATTCCATCTTTTTCCTGCCGTCAATATTCAAATCAAGGATTTCCTTCTGTATCTGCTTTATCAGGTCAGTGCCGGAAAGTCCATACTTCAGCATCACATTCAATAGGTCATTCCTTGCTTCAATAAATTTATTTGCAAGAGCAAGCTCAAGAATCCTTTTGACTTCCTTTGGCTTTGCAACAGAAGCCATTGAAAACACCAGTTCTTCATTCAGGCTGTCTTTTATCGCAGCGCAGCTCTGCATGATATTCTCAACCTTCCTTACGTCTCCCTCACATACAACAAACAAAGCTTCCTTTGCCTTTTCATCAACTTTGATGCCTTCTTCTTTTGCAATTTTATCAATAATCTTGAAAATATCTTCTTTGTCAAGCAATCTAAACCTGAAGATTGCGCATCTTGATTGTATAGGATCAATAATCTTTGAAGAATAGTTTGCAGAAAGAATAAATCTTGTTGTCTGCGTATAGTTTTCCATTGTCCTACGCAGAGCCTGCTGGGCTTCTTTAGTAAGCGCATCACACTCGTCAAGATATATTATTTTAAATGGAACATCGCCTATTGCACGCGTTCTTGCAAAATCTTTCACTTTGTGCCTTACTACATCAATCCCTCTTTCATCAGATGCATTAAGCTCAAGAAAGCTGTTGTGCCATTCATCCCCGAATAAAGACCTGGCGATAACCAAAGACAAAGTAGTCTTTCCAACCCCAGGGGGCCCTGTAAACAGCAAATGAGGGAGGTTCTTCTGCTCAACCAAAGCCTTGACCTTCTCAACTATGTCTTTCTGGCCTTTTATATCTCCAAAAGTCTTAGGCCTGTATTTTTCAGTCCATATAATAGTCATTACGCACCCCTAATAAGAAAAAGAAGTAATTATTTAAAAAGTTATCTTATGCTGCTTATACAATGTCTTCTTCAGCAACAACCATATAATCCCCAATAGCAATTACAGCTGAGAATGGAATAAGAATGCTCCCTTCCTGGTCCTTCTCCAGCTCCATTTTCTGTGTGAAAGCAGTAGGGTTGACAAGAATCATACTAATAAGCTCGCCAGACTTTGTCTCAAAAATAACATCTCCAAGCTCTCCAAATCTTTTTCCTGTCTTTGAAACAATAGTCTTTCCAAGAAGCTCTTTTGTGTATTTTTTATCTTCTTCAGCCATGCATATTCTATATTTTTAGTAGTATTTAAAGCTTTCGCTTTAAAATCTGCAGTAGTATACAATCAATCCACAACAAACTATTTAAACAAAACCACCACTTTAAGAGCCATGGATATTGAAACAAAGCTTGATCTTGTAAGGCAGGTTGGAGAGGAAATTCTAACAGAAGAAGAGCTAAAAGAGCTGTTTGAAACAAAGAAAAATCCAATAGCCTATGATGGATTTGAGCCTTCAGGCAAGCCACATATTGCACAGGGCATAATGAGGACCATAAATGTCAACAAAATGACAAAGGCAGGCGTAAAGTTCAAGATGCTTATTGCAGACTGGTTTGCCTTGATGAACAACAAGCTTGGCGGTGATATGGATAAAATAAGGATAACAGGAGATTATCTGATTGAAATGTGGAAGGCCTGCGGAATGGATGTAAAGAATGTTGAATTTATATGGTCAAAAGATATGCTAGGGAGTGAAGGACATTTAAGGACAACAATAGAAATAGCAAGGAAATCAACAATTGCAAGGGTCGTAAGATGCGCACAGATAATGGGAAGAAACGAGTCAGAAGTCCTTAGTGCAGCGCAGATATTCTATCCATGCATGCAGGCAGCAGACATTTTCCAGCTAAAGGCAGACATTGCCCAGTTAGGTATGGACCAGAGAAAGGTAAATATGCTTGCAAGGGAAGTAGGGCCTAAGATAGGCTTCTGGAAGCCTGTATGCGTTCATCATCATATGCTCATGGGCTTAACACAGCCTCCTCCATCAGATGCAGAAAGCATTGACAGGAAAATCCAGATCAAGATGTCAAAAACAAATCCTGATTCTGCAATATTCATGAGCGACACAAAAGAGGAAATAGAAAGAAAAATAAAAAAAGCATTCTGCCCAGAAAAGCAGGTTCATGAAAACCCGATAATGGATTATGCCCAGCATTTGATATTTGAAAAATTCAAGACATTAAAGATAGAGCGCCCTCAAAAGTTCGGAGGGGATGTAAATTACCAAAGCTTTGCAGAACTGGAAAATGATTATGTAAAAGGAAAACTGCATCCAATGGACCTTAAGGCAGCAACAGCTGTTTACATAAACAAGATGATTGAGCCTGTAAGAAGTCATTTTGAAAAAGGCAAGCCAAATAAGCTAATGGAGCAGGTCAAAAGCTTTGAGGCAACAAGGTGACAATGTGAATAGGCTGCAAAAGGAGCTGAAAAAAAACAAGATCAGCGCAGCAATTCTTTTTAATTTTAACGAAACACCTGACGCTAATTTCATGTATTTTGCAAAGTTTGATGGGTATGGCTGCCTAATTGTTCCAAAAGATAAAAAGCCGGTTCTGATAGTCCCTCAGCTGGAATATGAAAGGGCAAAGAGAACAAAAATAAAGACAATAGCCTATAAAAGGTCACTATGGGAAGAGATAAGGAAGCATGCAAAGGGCAAAACAATGGGGATAGACTACGACAGCATAACAGTAAGTTTATTCAACAAGCTAAAAGAGGAAATAAAAGCTGATTTTACCGATGCATCTGGCCTATGTTACGATGTAAGGGAGCAGAAAACAGAGGAAGAGTTGAGTATAATAAAGCAAGGGTGCAGGATAAGCGACAGAATCTTCAAGAAATGCTTTTGGAATTTCAAAAATTTCAAAACAGAGATGGATGTAAAGGATTTTATGGAAAACGAAACAAGAAATCTTGGCTTAACACAAAGCTTCAGGACAATAGTTGCTTCAGGAAAAAATGCTTCGCAGCCGCATTATGCAACAACAAATAAAAAGCTGCAGCAAGGATTTTGCGTTATTGATTTTGGAATAAAATTCAAAGGCTTCTGCACTGATTGCACAAGAACAGTCTTCATAGGAAAGCCAACTGAAAAAGAAAAAGAGCTTTACAACATTGTTTTGCAGGCTCATGATAAGGCGGCAGAGCACATTAAAAAAGCAAAATCATACAAAGAGCTTTCAGAAAAAGCAAAAGAAGAGCTGGGAAAGTATGAAAAATACTTTATTCACTCCCTTGGCCATGGCATAGGGATAGAAGTTCATGAAAGCCCGAGAGTAAGCATAAAGTCTGGCGACAAAATAAAGCCAAACACAGTCTTCACGATTGAGCCAGGGATATATATCCACAGTAGGCTTGGCATAAGGATTGAGGATATGTATGTTTCCGGAAACCACTCTCCACTGACAAAAATCAGCAGGCAGTTCAGGGCTGTAAAACCGCAATAAAACGCCAAAATCCCTCGAAAAAAAAGAAAGATTTATTAATACTGCGTGCTATAAATTCATTAAATTTTCACATTTAAGCAAAATGGAAGGTGAAGGAAAAAATGGGGAAAAAAATTGTTAAATGCGGCATAAAAAGAGAAAAGGGGTACTTGTACTTTCTAGATAAAAGCGGCAATGTTTCCAGAGCCAAGATGGCTAGGGGCAGGAAAAAAGGAAAGCAAAAACAGGAAACAATTGTCAACTGCGGCGTCAAAAGAGAGTCGGGATATCTTTACTTCATTGACAAAGAAGGCGACGTGTCAATGACAAAGATGGCCAGAAGATAAACAAGACTCTTATTTAAGACTCTTATTTTTTTTATCTTCTTTAATAGACCAAAAGGTTTATATATAGTCTTAACACTACATACAAACATGGAAGCAAATGATGAAGTACTAAATAAAGTTGTAGCCAACTATACAGTTGACATCTCTAACCTTGAAGAGGAAAACAGGATACTTAAAGAAACACTCAACAGCTTAAAAGAAGAGCTGAACAAGCTGCAAAAAACCCCATTGTTGGTTGCAATTGTAAAAGAAATAATCAGAGAAAATGCCCTGCTGAAGCTGAACAACGGAAACGAATTCTTTGTTGAAGTTGCAAGCTCATGCGGAAAGCTTAGGTCAGGAGATACTGTTCTTGTAGAGCAGAAAAATCTTGCTGTTGTAAAGAAGATTTCTTCCAACAAAAAGTTTGAAGTAGAGAAGTTTGTTATAGTAGAAAAGCCAGACACAAAGTGGAAAGACCTTGGGGGATTGGCTGAGCAGGCAGAAGAGATAAAAGAGGTAATAGAGCTTCCTCTTAAGAAGCCAGAGCTTTTCAAAAAAATAGGCATACAGCCTCCGAAGGGCATTTTGCTTTATGGGCCGCCTGGAACAGGAAAGACTATGCTTGCAAAGGCAGTGGCATCTTCTACAAAATCCACTTTTATTGAAATAGTCGGAAGCGAGCTTGTTCAGAAATTCATAGGAGAGGGAAGCAAATTAGTAAAAGAAGTTTTTGAGCTGGCAAAGGAAAAAGCGCCTTCTATTATTTTTATCGATGAAGTTGACGCAATTGCATCGCAAAGGGTTGATATAGGCACATCAGGAGAAAGAGAGGTGCAGAGAACCTTCATGCAGCTGCTTGCAGAGATTGACGGGTTTAAGCCATTAGGAAATGTAAAAGTCATAGGCTGCACAAACAGGAGAGATATACTGGATCCTGCAGTTACAAGGCCAGGAAGATTAGACAGGCTTATATATGTTCCATTGCCTAATGAAGACGGAATAAAAGAAATATTTTCAATACACACAAAAGATATGAAGCTTAACAAAAAAATTAACAAAAACAAAATATTCAAAGAACTAAAAGGAATGTCAGGCGCAGAAATAAAAGCAGTATGCACTGAAGCAGGATATTTTGCAATAAGGGTAAACAGAAACTATATAATTGAAAAAGATTTCCTCGAAGCAGTTAAAAAAGTTAGGCATATGGAAGAGCAGGAAGAAGAGTATTTGAGAATGTTTGGCTAGTTCTGGAATTTTTGCATGTGCTCAGCAGTTACTTCCGTCTGGCATAAGCCACGGGTGTTCACTTAATCATCGCACACTCTGCAATTCCAGCTTAACGCTGAATGTTGTTCTGTTTAACGGTATTTAAATCTTACTAAGAAACCATGAAATCCACACAAACCCTGTACTTTCTCGGAGCATACTGGCCGACTTTTACTGTCCTCAGGATTCTGCATTTTCTGCCTGCATCTTTGCAGGCCTTTGCTATCTTCTCCACAGAGGATTTAGGAATATCCTCTTCATGCAGAAAGTCGTAGAAATGGACTGTAGAGCCTTTTTTAGCTGCTTTAAGGGCAATATCAAGGAAGCTGCTAGCATCCTTTGGGAGAGGCATGACTATCCTGTCAAACTTGCCAAGCCCAGGTACAATCTTTTTCACATCTCCGCAGTAAAGCTTTACATTTTTAATCTTATTCAGCTTCAGGTTCTTCTCTCCATACTCATGCGCAATCTTGTTCTTCTCAACCCCTATAATCTCCTTCGCTAGGCTGTTCTTTGCAAACACACACGGATAAGGCGCGCAGCCTGAGAACATAACCAAAACCCTTTCGCCTTTTTTTACCAGATCAGAAATCCTTTTTCTTTCAGTAGACAAGCGAACAGAGAAATAAACCTTTTCAACATTAAGCATTAGCCTAACTTTGTGCTCAATGCATTGTGTTTCCTTTGCTCTCTCTCCGGAAATGATTTTGACTTTTTGCAGGCGAAACTCGCCGCCATGAATCCCGACTTTCTTGGCAACAGTCTTGACATTTTTGTGCTGCTTCATCACTGCTTCTGCTATTATTTTTTCTTTTTTGGCAAGCTCAGGAGGGATATCAATTATCGCAATGCTTCCGACTAAATCATAAGAAGCCTTAAGCTTGTCTAGCTCATTTTTTGTTATCTTTCCCTTAACCAATTCTCTCAGCTTCATTTAAACCACTTAAGTATCTTTAAATAACTAGCAAAGCAACACCAATGAGCATTATTGTACAGGCTGCAACCCTCTGCGCAAAGCTGTGCTCATGGAATATTTTTCCTCCAATTATCGTTGCAGCAATAGTAGAAAGGCTCCTTACAGGAACTACAAGGGAAACAAACGCCGTGGAAAGTGCAGTATAATACATAAATGTAGCTGCCACATCAAAAATCCCGACGCTGAAAAGCAGTTTTCCGTGGTTTTTCACACTGTAGACTATATCGCTCAAAGATGTGAATTTTACCAAATCTATCACCATTGAATTCAAGGCAACAAAAAACCAAATAAAGAATATAAAGGCAAAAGGGCTTATATTGTTCAGGATTATCTTGTCAAATATCTGGCTTATGCTGAATAAAACAAGGGCAAACAGCATAAAATGGATAAACTTTGACCTGTAGATTTGCTTTAAAGGATCAAGCAAGCTTATTTTTTTCATGTTTACTTCCAGAACATAAGACCCAAAGACAAGCATTGAGATGCCAGACAATTGCATAGCGTTAAGTTTTTCCCCCAGTATAAAATAAGCAAGGATAAGAAGAAACAAAGGGGATAAGTTTGTCAGAGGCGCAAACATGGAAACCTCCATGTGTCTCATTGACTTATTTTTAAAAATAATCCCTATTGTTACTATCAATGAAGTGATATATAAAAGCCCAAGAACTTCAATACTGATATTGAAGTCTATAAAAGGAATAAGGATAAAAGATATTAAAAAACAAAACACAGCCTTTGATGTTGTGAACTGGATGGCGTGCTCTTTCTGCAGAATTTTTTTCTCAAGCAGTATGGCCAAGCTTGAAAATACAGCAGATGCAATTGCAAAAAAATACCATTCCATCTTATGTAAACTCTCCCAAGCCCTTCTGGCTTTGCTTTTCCCTTTCTTTGTCTAGCTTTTCAAGAGTGCTTTCTACTCTTTCCTCTGAGAAGTCATGCTCGCCGCAAAGCAGCTTCTTTATCTTACCCTCATCAGGCATTTTCCACCTTAGTTCATATTTTGAAGTCGTAGGAATATGCTTTATTGTATCAAAAACATCCTCCCATGCTATGTCAAAATGCTCATCCCATTTTGCCTCTGCAAACACCTCTTCCATGTTTTTGTGTTTTTTAACAAGCTTTAAAGCTCCTTTAGGCCCTACTCCTTTAATGCCTTCAGGATTAAAATCAGTTCCGACAAGCATGCAGACAGCAATCAGCTGGTCCTGTGTTATTCCCAATGCTTTTAGGTTATTCTTCAGCTCATATAGCTCAGGCTTTACAATCTGATACGCAAGCTTGCTAGGCAGCTTTCTTTTTTCTGAAACAGTCAGATTTCTTACAAGCCTTGGAACCCCAAACATCAAAGCGTCAAAATCCTGGCTGACTTCTGCCCATGCATCTCCCTGAGTTACCATAAAGGCAGCCTGTGCTTCCCCCTCAGAAGGAGCCTGAATAACAGGGCACCCCATTGCGTCAACAAGCTTTTTTGCCTCTTCAACCATCTCCCTGGTTAAAACAGATGTTCTGGATGCAAACTTTTTCATTTCTTCAATATCTTCCCTCTGCTTTGCCGCTTCATACTCTTTGGTAGCTTTTTCCTTTGCCTCTCTCCTTTTTTTCCTTTCTTCTTTCTTCAGCTTAGGCGCTTCACCATCAAAAACAAATGCCAGCTTAAGGCCTTTTTGCATTAGGTTTGCTGTCCTTGCAAACAATCCTGATAGATGGCTTGTTACATTCCCTTTAGAGTCAGTCAGCAAAGAGCCGTCCTGCATCCTAATTGTGGCCAAAAACTGGTACATTACATTAAAAGAATCAACAACCAAAGGCTTGCCCTTTAGTTCAGAATATTCAACCTCTTTCCTCTCCAGGATATCCTTTATCTTTGTTCCCATCTAAGCTAAACCTCTTTATATCCTCTTAATTGTTATGCCCCTAAAGTCATCTCCTGGATCCTTTTCAAGCTTTTTTGTCATCTCGCCTGTAATAAGCAATAATATCGGTAGCTTTGTTTTGCTTCCCTGAAGGTAAACAGCGCTTAAATCACCTTCATTGATCCTTTTTTTGTCCTTTGCTTTGCAGAAATACCTTAACACCCCGACATTGCTGGGTACTTTTATCCTGAAATCAATATCAGCCCCTTTTCTTATGATCTTAAAATCCTCAATCACAATATGGTTCTGCTCAAAAAATCTATTTACTTTGCTGAACAATTTGTCTCCTGAAGGATAGCCTCTATCAACAGGCATCATGCTTTCTTCGCTTTCTTTTTTTTGCTCATTCCTTTCAGTGATTCTTTCTATTTTTTCTTTTGCTGTTTCATGCCTCTCCTGCTTTTTTTCCTCGGTCCTTTGCAAAGTCTGCTGTATTGTCTGTATTGTTATTGGTATTTCCCTTAATTTCTCTTTTATCTTTTCAACAATAGGCTGCTGGCGCTCTGCTATCTTATCTGAAATCTTTTCTTCAATAACTTTTTGTTTTTCTTCCTGGACCTTTGTCTGGATGCTTTCTCCAATATTTTCCGCTGCTTTTTTGTCCTGTATGCTTTTTTCTTCCCTTACTCCTAAAATATTTCCTATAATGCTTTCAGTCTCCTCTCCTGAAAGAAGATACCATTTCCAGAACAAAATGCTTTCGCCGTTGTATGAAACTTCAACAGGCTTTGCAAAATCCTTTATTGACCTTAAGGCAACCCTTGTGAGGGGATCCTGATCCTTGTCTTTCAGGACTTTTTTTTCCTTCAGTAAATGATATACTCTCTGCTCTTTCTCATGAAGCTTGTTTGAGTATTGCTGGAGCCTGTTCTCCTGGCCAGGGTAATAATACAGCGGAGACCCTCCAACTTTCACATTGCTGAGTCTTATTACTTTATTGTCCACAAGCTCCGAGAGCATAGCAGATGCAAATAATGTATTTGTCCCTATCTCTTTGTTTATTTCAGAAGGTAGCAGTGGCCCCCTAAGCCGTATCAATTGAAGTATCTTATCCCTGTGGTCAGCCATATGTTTATAACGTCCATAAGGCTTTATATATTTTAGGGTCTGATCCACTTGACTTCCCAATAAGAAACATCATTCTCAGCATCAACTATTCCGATAAGAAGCCTTTTCTTTGTGGAGTGGGCAACCCTGTTCTTTGCAGCAAACTCATACCATGTTAATCCGCCGCTTTCGTCAACAGCATAGACAATCCACTTTGCATGCGCTTCTCCAGGCCTTTTGCCCCTATCATAAACCCTAAAATCAGCCCCGAATTTCAATGCAGTTTTTATCACATAGCCTCTGTCCCTGAAATCCCTGAAAATACAGTACCTTGTCCAGAAATTCTTTTCATTTCTTCTTGCTTTTTTCAAAAATAACTCAAGAGGAATCTCTTTTCCCCTTCCATCAACAACACTCAGCCTCTGCTTGTCCATTAAATAAAAGGCTTCAATAAAAGAAAGCTGCACCCTGTCTTTAAGCATATCTCCATAAATCGAGCTATTGTAAAGCTCCCTTGCAGCATCTGTTGGCTCTGTGATAACTCTCTCATTGATTATATGCGCAGCTACAACAGGCTTTATTGCTCCTATTTCTTTCTTTACTTCCTTCTTCTTTATTTCTTTCTTTTCTTTTTTTGCTGTTTTTTTCTTTGCCATTTTTTCTTTGCTCTTTTTAATTTTTAAAAAAGGCGGCGCTGAGATTTGCACTCAGGATGGGAGGGATCTACTTTTCATGGGCATGCTTTGCACGCCTCAACATCCCTTTGCAGCCTCCTGCCTTACTGCTTGGCTACGCCGCCAATCTTTTTGGACGGGCCCGGTGGGATTCGAACCCACGACCCCCGGCTTAGAAGGCCGGTATTCTATCCAGGCTAAACTACGGGCCCTTAATATGTATTTCTAAGAATTAGAGAATTAGGCTTTTATTTATAAAACTTATGAACTCAAGGAAGCCATGTTTTCTGGTCTTTAAGCTTTTTAGGAAGATAGCTGTCAATTACATAATTCAGGCTGTGCTTTGCAAATGCCTGCTGCTCAACCCTTTTCTTCATGTCAACCATCATCTTCAATGCCATCTGCCATTCTTTATGGTGCTGGACAAAGGGGTCGTTCTTTATTCCGTCTTTAACCCTTTTGATATCAACATCTTTCAAAGGATGTGTTGGAAGCTTGTAATCAATAATGTCCTGAGGCGTTACCCCTATGAACTTTGCATTAGGAACACAGAAAAACTGGTTGATATGGGCAGCGTTTCCAGACCCTACTTTTAATGTCCTGTAGATGTTAAGGTATCCATAAGGGTCACCATCTGTAAAAACATAAACAGGAAGCTTGCAATCATCACTAAGCCTTCTTATAAATCTCCTGCATGCTCTTGTAGGGACACCTCCCATTGAAACAAGAATGCAGTTTGCGGTTTTCCAGTAATTGTGCTTTACTAATCTCTGAAACATACCTGCTGTTTCTATTGCCAATACGAATTTTGCATTTGTCTGGAATTTCAGATGCTCAACGCTTGTCGGTATTGAATAAGCCCCGCTTCCGAATTTTGTGCAGTCAATCTTCAGGTCTTTGCCGTCCTCTCCTTTGTCAATTACAAAAAGCTGCCCTGCAACATCTCCTCCTTTTTCTTCTGGTATAAATCCAATCTGCTCCCTGTTGACTTCCATCATTGCCTCATAATCATCCATTACTGTATCAGATTCCGGCTGCTCCTTGAACATGGCCTCTCCCCAGTTTTTTGATATGTAGTATATCTCCCTCTTTGTGGCAATATCATCTGTTTCAACAAGCTTCTTTGACTCATTCATCATCAGCAAAGTCTGCGCAAATGTTTTGATTGTCGATGCTGTGAGGGTCCTTTCTTTCTTCTCTCCCTTAAGCTCGAAATACCCCTCCTTAGGATCGTACTTTACATTCTGCAGGCTTCTTACAGGAACTTCCATTCCAGGGGCTTTTTTCTTCATTATCTTATCATAAATGCCGTGCGCAATTTCTCTTATGCCTTTCACCACATCAGTTTCTTTTTTTGACTTTTCTGCCATTATTCATCCCCTTTGCTTTCTTTTCCTTCGTTTTCTTCATATTCAGCATTTTCTTCATAATCTTCTTTTCCTATATTTGCAAACTCCTCGTCATACTCAATATTTTCTGCAGCAACCTCTTTTACCGTTCCTCTCTTTTCCTCAAGTATTGTTTTTAATATCTCTTCAATCTTTTCCTCATCTGCTTTCTTCAGTCCCAAGATGCTGCTTAAAGCTTCTCCAACATAAGGAAGATACTTTTCTATATACCCTCTTTTTTTCAGCTCATCTGAGTATTTTCTTTTTTTTGCAGTATATCTTGCAAGCTGCCTTCCGCATTCCTGCAGTGCCAGCTTTATCTCCTTTACAATCTCAGGATAGTGCGCAATGGCTTCTTTTGCCTCTGAAGTAAAAGGAACCCATACTGAAGCCATGTGGACAACTATGGCTGCAGGGCCAAATGGAAGCGAATTTCTTGACTGCTGCAATCCATAAGATTTCCATGATGTATCAATAATGGCATCTGTAGATGCGCATGCTGCCTGCTGGTAAAGCAAAGGAACCCTATTTGCAAACCTCATAATCCTTACTGTTTCTTCCAGAGGAAGCTCTCCTCCGTAAGCAATGGCAGCTTCAATGATAAAAGGGTTTCCCCTGTAAACAGACGGAGGTCTCGAGACAGCTGTGTAAAACTCAGCCTGTATCTCCTTTTTCAGGCCTTTTTCAAGGTTTTCTGCGCCTATCGGATTGATGCAGTCTGCAGAAGGGGCAATTATTTTTGTTTCGCTTATTGCCTTGAAAATCCTTTCTGCCTGGTCTCTGTTTACTTCACTGGGTTTTGTGTTAGGAAGAACCTTTGCCTTATTGCATATCTCTTTTGCAACACCTGCAGAGACTCTTGAAAAGTCTGTTGTAAGGAAGCTTTGCAGTGTCCTGCTTTCAGTATCCCTCATCATCTTCATAAGGAACCCAAGCTCAACTCCGTAAGGATGAGGCTTGATTTC
This sequence comes from uncultured Methanosarcinales archaeon, assembly GCA_964459835.1. Classification (GTDB taxonomy): domain Archaea; phylum Nanobdellota; class Nanobdellia; order Woesearchaeales; family UBA12501; genus CAYWPA01. Next base: position 86,774 of record CAYWPA010000001.1, on the reverse strand, counting down.
TTTTGTCTCCTTTGGCAGCTCTTCAGTCGCCCTCGGGAATATTATCTGCTCTGCTTTTGGGTTTGTGTAAATTATTGTTGTATGCGGATTTACAATAGCAGTCTGCTTTAAGTAAGCATCAACACTCTGCGGGCCTTTTTGATATATACCCTCAATGTCAAGCTCGATTTTTGTTCCATTATCTTTTTTCCATTCAACTGTTTCTTCTTTTAATATCTCAGGCTTGTTATGCCTTGTATCGATATGCAGCTCGTAATAATGCGCAGGCTCTTTTGGGGAAATCTTTGACTTAATTTTGATGGGCTTTCCTGTTGTAAGCTGGCCATACAATGCAGCAGCGCTTATTCCGATTCCCTGCTGCCCCCTGCTCTGCTTCATTGAGTGGAACTTGCTTCCGTAAAGCAGCTTTGCAAAAATATTCGGAATCTGCTTCTTTACTATCCCTGGCCCATTATCTTCTACCACAACCCTGTACCTCTCTTCTCCCATTTCAATTATCTCTACAGAAATCTCAGGCAGAACCTTTGCCTCTTCGCACGCATCAAGCGAATTGTCTACAGCCTCTTTGATTGTGGTAAGAAGAGCTTTTCTTTTATTGTCAAACCCAAGCAAATGCCTGTTCTTTTCAAAAAACTCTGCAACAGAAATATCCCTCTGCTTCTCTGCCAGCTCATGCGCTTTTGTTTTTACCTCTGTTTTTTCTGCCATGCTTTATTACTCCAACGACTTCTTTTTATTTTTATCGCTTCTCTTCGAACCTTTTTTCGCTTCTTTTACATCTTTTACATAAAGATCAGAATCATCTGTCATTTCCCTTATTTTAGATTCTCTTCTTTTTTTCTCAAGCCATTTGTAAATAGAAGAGTGCTGGGCACCTTCAAGAAGGCTTTCAATCGCTTTTCTTGCATTGATCGCATTTTCTGCAGTGCCTATGATGCAGATTGTTTTTCCGTAAACAGAAAGATGTGTTTCTGTAAGCTCTTCAATGACTTTTCTGGTCTTGCCCTCGCTTCCTATAACCCTTCCTTTCATTCTTATTATTTTGCTTTTTGATTTTCCAGTATAATCGCTTATGTTTACTATTTCAAAAACATAATCCTGCTTCAGAAGCAGCAAAGCAACATCAGGATTAAAGCCGCGCGCAATCGCTTTGATGACTTCCCTTGCTGTGAACATGCCAAGGCTGTCTTCCCCTGTTATTGTGACTTCCCCTTCTTTTGAGTCGACGCCGATTTTTGAGTTTGTAGCTTCCTCTATACTTTTCTTTATCTCCCCTTTCTTTCCTATAAGTACAGCAACCCTTTCTTTGGGTATCTTTATCTCATAGCTGAACTCTTCAATAAACTCTTCCATTTTTCCTGCTTTTTGGACTATGATATTTAAAGCTTTGTACCTAAAATTTTATAAACACCCATAAATAATTCTACTTAATGGCATACAAGAAGCTCTTATTATGGTCCATTTTGTTTTTAGGGCTTATAAGCATTGGTTTGGGGCAGGAAAAAGCTGAGCAAGAGTATCCTTACTCTATCCTTTTTCTCACGTTTAGGGACTTGCATACTAATGAGATTATAGGGGACTACCCAATAAGCATAAGCTTTGAAAACCTGCAGTATGATATCAAGCAGATAAGGTTTGACTACCTGAAACCAGATGGGGTATACAGGTATCAGCTTTCTACAGGGCCATGGAGAGTTAAAGCTTGGTTTGACAATAGGTCAACACCAGAGCCGGACTACTATGCTGAAGGGTCTTTTACAATAGAGGAAGAGGAGTTTGTTGCCAACAGAACATTATACGTACTTCCTGTAGGAACAGTAGACGGAACAGTTGTTGATAAGTCAAATAAGCTTGTAAGTGGAGCAGAGCTTCAATTTACATGCAAAAGCAAGTTTGATATTTCTTATCCAGAAACCACAAATCAGTTCGGATCTTTTTTGGCAGAGTCAGTTCCCGTTGGAATATGCAAGATTTCTGCTGCTTATGAAAAAGCTGTCGGAACAGTAGAAGCAGACGTCAAGCAGGGAGAGTTAACTACGGTAACAATAAACCTTGATCAGCCATTGCTTACATCAGGAATAAATTACCTGTATATTGCAGCTGCCTTGATAGCCATTGCAGCCATAGGGTTTGTTTACCATAAAAAAGGCCATCCTTTTAAGATAAGGGACAAGGTAAGGGAAAAGGCAAAGCAGGTTAGGGCAAAAAAGCTGAAAACAGTGAAATTAGACCTGAAAGAAGCAAAAAAAGAGGAAAAAGCAGAAGAAAAAGAAGAGAAAACAGAAGAGGAAGAGCTAAACCCAAGGGCAAGAGATGTGCTTAAAACACTTAATGAGAAGGAAACAGCTATTGTTAACGTTCTGCTTGCTAGCGAGAATAAAGGCACACAGGCTGCTATCAGGAACGAGACAGGAATACCTAAAACTACTTTGGCCAGGCTATTTCAGGGTTTGGAAGCCAAAAATATAATAAAGGTACAGAAGGTTGGGAAGCTTAAGAAAATCGAATTAACAGAATGGTTCCTAGGTAATGATTAGAAATGGGCTGTTATTTAAGCTTTATTTTTTAAAAGGACTGTTATTTATCCTTCTTTCTCTGCTTCAGACCACGGAAGTTTTATAAATAGAACCAATTAATTTCATCTTACTTGGCTATCTAGGTGTGTGAGAACCAAAGTTCCACACAACCTTTTTTTATTTCTTTATTTTTTCTTTTATTTTATCTTTATCCATATCAACTTTAAGCTTCTTAAAGAACCTGCATACATTAATTATATCCCTCTCCAGAAGCTCCTCTGCATTAGTACTTTTTACAGGCGAAGCCTGAGAAAGGTCTATAATGACTGGCTTATTGTTTAAATTCAATATATTAAACTCTGACAGATCCCCATGGATCATTCCTGCTTTGTAGAACTTAGCCATGTAATCCACTACAGTGTTTGCAAACTTCTTAGGATTATTAGGGTATGCATCCTTAAGTTTAGGGGCAGCATCTTTGTTTCCTATAAACTCCATCAGAAGGACATTGTCTTTGAAAGCTATGGGAGTAGGAACCTTGAGCCCTGCTTCCCTTGCCTTAAGCAGGTTTCTAAATTCTCTCTGGCACCATGCAAAAATAACTCTTCTTCTATTCCTTTTAAGGTTCAGGTATCTTGTGTCATATCTTATATAACTATACATCGTGTTGAAATCGCATGTTTCCAGCCTGTATATCTTGGCAATGATTCTTTTATTTCCCTTTAAGGCTGTAAAGATATTGGCCTCTTTGCCAATGGAAACAGGGCTTTGCAGATTGTCAAAATGCCCCTTGCTAGACAGCTCAAACAGCAGCCTTTCAGCATGCTGGTCAAACACATTCTTGTAAGTCTTGAATTTTTCTCTTGTTATTTTTGCCATTATTGTTAGAAGACAGAATTTGATATATAAAGTTGCTTATCAACAAATACGATTAACAGAAATATGACTTTTGGTTCAATTAAAAAATGAACGTAGTTCATCTTGTTCTAAAGTTCCCATTGGTCTTATATAAGAAATAAATTCTATAGAAAGGCCATCCGGTAAATGAACCATTGCTTCAAAAGAGCCTTCATCTTCTCCAGGTTCAACCTTCTTTTCTAAAATCTTTTCATTAACACCTAACACAACTCCTCTTGGACAATATTTTTTACGTATTGTTTTTATTAAACTATCTTCATGATCTCTTTCTAAAATATCCAATTCTGCTTCATAACAATATGGCCTTCCAAGTAATCTTGTGCCAATAAGGACCATCTGAGACATATGGGCATATGAGCGAGCCAATTCATTTTCATATCCCTTAAGTGATTTATGGAACTTACGAAAAATATGTCTCATATCTTCTGGAAATTTCCATGGTAAAGGACAAAAATAAAGATACCCTTTGCTTGTTGAATGCGCTTTACTATTTGCATAAGGATCATAGTTTACTGATGTTGGAAGAAAACCTGTAGCAGCTAAAATTTTTATTGCTTCTGTATTGGTTCCATGAATTAGAAGTGCATCTCTATTATCGGAATTTCCTTGCGCCAAAAGTATTCTAACCAGATCTTTGTACATATAACAAATTAATAAATATCAGTTATATAAATTTTTCTTTTAGATTTAGTATAGTTTAGATAGAACAAACTATTTATACTCAAACTTCTATGTTTCCAGTATGTTCACTGACCGTTTTGATGCTGCTAAGCAGCTGAGCAGAAAGCTGGAGCAATACAAGGGAAATAAAGACGCGATTATTCTTGCAATTCCAAGAGGCGCTCTGCAGATAGGGTTTCAGATGGCAAAAGACCTTAGGCTAAAGCTTGACATAATAATCACAAAAAAGATAGGGCATCCTTACAGCAGTGAATTTGCAATTGGCTCTGTTGGGCTTGGGGAAGTCATACTTGACAAAGACATAATAGCAATGGAAGGGATCCCTGAAGAGTATGTTGACAGGCAAATCAAAGATCTTGAAGAAACAATAAAGCAAAGGTATGAAAGATATCGTGGAAAAAAGCCTTTTCCAAATCTAAACGGCAAGATAGTAATAATAACTGATGATGGCATTGCAACAGGGCATACAATGCTGGCAGCCATAAGAATAATAAAAAAACAAAATCCAAAAAAAATTGTTGTTGCAGTTCCTGTTGCTCCGCCAGATGCAATCGAAAGGCTGCAACAAGAGGCAGACGAGGTTGTTTGCTTACTAGCCCCAGAAATATTTTTTGCAATAGGCGAGTTTTACAAAAGCTTTGAGCAAGTAGAGGATGATGAAGCAATAAGGTATTTAGATGAGGCAAACAAATAAAATAAGAAAATGAGCGAAGAAGTCAAAATCAAGATTGACAGTAATGTCCTTTTCGGAAATTTAGACATCCCTAAAGGCGCAACAGGCATTGTGGTATTTGCCCATGGCTCAGGAAGCGGCAGGTTCAGCACAAGAAACCAGTTTGTAGCAAAGGAATTAAACAAAGGAGGGATGGCCACTTTGTTGACAGACCTTCTTACAGAAGATGAAGAACGTGTAGATGAGATAACTGCTGAGCTGAGGTTTGACATCCCATTCCTGGCAGAGCGTGTATGTTCTGTCATTGGGTTTATAAGAAAAAATGAAAATACAAAAAATTTAAAGATTGGCTTGTTTGGCGCAAGTACAGGGGCAGCAGCTGCCTTAATTGCTGCTGCGCAAAAACCAGGAGAGGTTCACGCAGTTGTCTCAAGAGGAGGCAGGCCTGACTTGGCAATGGCTATTTTGCCAAAGGTAAAATCGCCAACACTTTTAATTGTTGGCGGAGATGATGAGCCAGTAATAGGGATGAATGAAGAAGCCCTAAGCGCACTACGCTGCGAAAAGAAGCTTGTAATTGTTCCAGGCGCAACACATCTTTTTGAAGAGCCGGGCAAACTGGAAGAGGTTGCAAGGCTTGCAAAAGAGTGGTTTAGGAGATACCTAAAATGACAAAGCTGTTTTATACAAGCACATGTAAGCATTTAGCAAACAAAATTAATCTGAAGAAAGGAAAGTTTATAGTAGAAATATTCAGCGACGGCGAAATTTACGTAAGGGTAAAGGAAAATGTAAAAAACAAGACAGTAAATGTTTTGGCAAGTTTTTTTCCGCCGACAGATAATCTAATGGAAATGGCCCTTATTCTTGATGCGCTTAAAAGGGAAAAAGCCAACGTCAACTTAATTATACCATATCTTGGCTACTCAAGGCAGGACAGGCAGGTTGCTAAGGGAGAGGCAGTCGGGGCAGAGGTTGTCTGTGATATAATAAAATCATTCAGGCCCAAGAAAATTACTGTTATTGATATTCACTCTCCAAGATTGCATAAGTTTATGAAATTCACAAACATTGTTCCGCTTTCTTTGTTTGCTGAGAAATTCAAAACAAACAAAAAAATAAAAGACTTTGTTGTTGTTGCGCCTGATTACGGTGCAATTCAGCATGCAAAAAAGCTTGCAAAGCAGCTTAGGTGCAGTGCAGCATTTTTGGAAAAGCAAAGGAAAAAGCATAACATAGCAGAGATTATTGGAATTAGGGGAAATGTGAAAGGAAAAAATATCTTGATTATAGACGACCTAATCGATACTGGCGGAACAATTATAGAAGCTGCAAAGTTTCTGAAGAAAAAAGGAGCAGAAGATATTTATGTTGCAGCAACCCATGGCCTGTTTTCAGGAAATGCAGTTAAGAGGCTGGAGAAAAGCGCTGTAAAGATGATTTATGTTACAGATACAATTCCGCAGAAAAAGAAGTCAAGGAAGATAAATATAATTCCAATAAGCAACACAATAAACAAATTTTGAAACAGAATGGGTAAATTTATCATGGAAATAACCTATGCTAAAAAGGAAGATATTTTAGATGTTATAGAACTATGGAAAAGAGCAGGCGTATTTTATGAGCCTGAGGACAGACCAGAAGTTCTTGAAAAATTATTAAATTTTGACAATGAATCAATAATACTTGCTAAAGATAATGAAAACATTGTTGGGTCTGCAGTTATAGTTTACAACCCATTCCAAACATTTGTTTATAGGTTTTCTGTTGCTCCAGATCATCAAAACAAGAAAATAGGCCAGTCTCTGGCAGAAAAAGTTGAAGAAACACTTAAAAACAAAAGCATGCATAACCCAACAATTTTTGTTGAAGAAAATAACCACACTGCACTAGATTTCTGGCGAAAAATGGGTTGGAAAAGGTTATACAAAACTTACTGTCTTGTTAAAGATTTAAGTTAATGCGGTCCCGGACCTTTTGTCTGGGGTGTGATGCCTGTACATGTGCAGAAGCTTTCTACATACTCACAAACAGGGCAGACTTTCTCCATAATGGCCTTGCATTTAGGGCAAGAGCCGCTTTCTTTAGACCTTTTCCCGCATTTATGGCAGCCGTATGTATGCATAGCAAATCTTATGATTATCGGTTATATAAATTATTCCATAGGGTATTACAATAGAACTCTTTCTCTATTTATTTTCTATATAGAAAATAATAAAATAATATAAAATTACCTCTAAATAGTACTAAAATATAGAAAGTTTTAAATACAAGCTATATCACTAAACAGTTACAAAATAACTCAAGAAATTATACTCATCTAAACACCTCTATTTCCTGGGGCATAATCTTCAGGGTTATAACCCCAGGTATTCATATTACACCCAACAAAAAGGAGGATGGCTTAGCCATCCTTTCTTTTTTAGATTTCTTGAGTTGTGCAAAAGGTTTATATACAATAAAAATAACCCACGGATTACAAAACATTATGCATATAGGTCCTTATTGAGCAGAAAACAGCTGTTTTCAGCGATGAAATCAAGACACTCATGCATAATACAGCCCGCCACGAGAGTACTCAATGGAGCTGTCGCTAAATGCAAGCAATGAGCTTGGGAGTTAGTGTTGCGGGCAACAAACCTTTAATTATCATTTGTTCAAGAATAGAACAACAAAATTCAAAGAAAAAAATAAAAAGACAACAAATAGAATAGAACAAGCATTCAAGACTTCATTATCATGTTCATTTTCATTTAGAAAACAGTAAGGTTGTAAGAAAGACTTGTTCTATAAGTATATATCATAAATCGGAGGGATTAAAATGGGAAAAATAAGCCCAGTATCAGCTAAATATATTGTTCAAGCTGTAATTGAAATTGACGGCGCAGTTGACAAGCCGGATGTAATAGGAGCAATATTCGGCCAGACAGAAGGCCTTCTTGGCTCAGAGCTGGAATTAAGAGAGCTTCAAAAGTCCGGAAGGATAGGAAGAATAGAAGTCAATATTGACACAAGAGGCGGAAAAAGCAAAGGAGATATAATCATTCCTTCTTCTCTTGACAAGGCAGAAACTGCAATAGTCGCAGCTGCTTTGGAAGTGATTGAAAGAATAGGGCCTTGCACCGCAAAGATCAAAGTTCAGAAAATAGAAGATGTAAGAGTTGCAAAAAGAGGTGCTGTTGTCGAAAGGGCAAAGCAGCTTCTAAGGCAACTGATGGACACATCCATCCCTGATTCACAGGAGCTTGCAGATGAGGTTGCGTATTCAGTAAGGGTAATGGAGATACAGGAATATGGAAAGGACAGGCTACCGGCAGGCCCTGCAGTTGACGAAAGTGAAGAGATTATTATTGTCGAAGGGAGGGCTGATGTTCTTGCTTTGCTGAAACATGGATTCAAGAACGTAATTGCAATGAATGGAACATCTGTTCCAGAGACAATAATCGACCTTTGCAGGGAAAAAGTTGTTACTGTTTTCGTAGATGGCGACAGGGGCGGAGAGCTTATTGTAAGGTCACTGATGAATGCTACAGAGATTGACTTTGTCACAAAAGCTCCCGATGGAAAAGAAGTTGAAGAGCTTGCAAAGAAAGAAATTCATAAGGCATTAAGGGCAAGAATTTCTACAGAGCAGGCAGCTCTTGAAATGGCGCCAAAGGAAAACAGGATGGATGAAAAAAGCCCGTACCAGAGGCAAAGGCCATTTCAAAGGGAACAAAGGGAAGCTTCTTCAGTTCAAAGAAGGCCCAGGATTTCAACAGATGAAAAAGGCAAGTTCAAGACAATGGCTGAAGACCTTATAGGCACAAAGGGAGCATATATTCTTGACAACAAGCTGAATATCCTTGGGAAAGTTCCAATGACAGAACTTGCTTCAACAATTAAAAGCATAGGCCAGGGCGTTTACGCTGTAATCTTCGATGGAGAAGTTGACAAAGACCTTCTTGATGTTGCCGAGAGGTCCAGGATCCAGTTTTTGATTGGAATGGACTCAAAGGTTTCAAGCGCAGGAAGAGTCAATGTTCTGACAGCAGAAGAATTGTAAATTTTTTTATTAATTTTTTAATCAAATTTTTTCTATTATTTTCTTTACATCATATTTTTTATCTGTTTCAACAACTTTTACTTTATGCCCCTTCTCCTTTGCCTCTGTTAAGCAGACTTCCATAATCTCTGCTTCTATATTCTCATCAATTTTTTTCTTTCCATATTTTTTCTTCTTCATCCTTCTGTCAAGCTCTTTCTGATTGCACCTGGTTACAATGCACATATCAACAAGCTTTGGAGAAATAACATGGCTCATGTGGGAGTCGATAACCAAATCCTCGTCATGCTTTTTGATATAGTCTTCAAGAGCCTTTGCAAGCTTTTTCTCATCAACAATAATCGTATCTCTTTTAGGATCCTTACCCTCGCTCAGCCTTTGCCCCTTTATTATCTTCTCTACGTCAACATACCTAAACCCAAGCTTTGCTATCTTTTTTGCAAGCGTTGTTTTTCCTGTTCCTGGGGTTCCTGTAACTATAATTACTTTCATAAGAAAAAAGAAAAGAAAGAGATATAAAAAGATTTGGTGGCAAACCTAGTAGTAGATTATAGGCTCAGGCTTTGCGGTTGTCAGCGCAAGTATGACTATAATGATTATAGCCAGCACAACCATTGTTACAAGCATTACTCCTGCTGTAATAAAGCCGTACTTTGCACCTGCTTTATACCCAATGTACAAGGCAGGGCCTACAAGCAATACCAAGGAAATTATTGCTGCCATAAGCACAATGAATATTGCAAGCAAGTCAGAGTACTGATAGCCTATCCATGTGTTAAGGTTCTTCAGCATATAGCCAAAGACAACCCATACAAGAGTAAGGACAAATCCAGATCCGATTCCCGCAATGCTCACTTCCAATGCTTTATTTTCTCTTTTGCTTGCTGCTCTTTTAATCCCATAAGCCATCAATGTGATGAAGGCAATAAGAGCAACTGCTACTCCTGTTATTGTTCCCTTGTACAGCGCAAGCTTTGATCTTGCATATTCTCCTGTTACATGGAAGCTTTCCCAAGGATCCAAGCCAGATGCGGTTCTTACCATTCCATTCATCCATTCAAGCCTGTTCGAGAAGTCCTGGAGCTGCTGGCTTTCTGCTCCTGATGCTTCAGCAACAGCAAGCTTTGCCATTGGGGCTTCTACTGAATCCCTGTATTCTATTTCTCCCTCAACTCCTTTAAGATACAGCTTTTCCTGAACATTGACTGCAACCCTTATCTGGTTTACATCCTGTCCTACTTTCAATGTCTCAAAGTCAAAATCAAATGTACCTAAAGACTTTTCTGCATAGTCCTCGACTTTGTAGTACAAAAGAATTACTGCTGTCTTCTGCTCTTCCATTGGCACAGGCAGTTTTAATGTGTACTTTCTTGATTTTGAAAGCTCTTCTTCCTTGCTTTCAACAGAATAGTACTTCTGAGGCCATCCCTCATACTCTTCCCACTGCATGCATTCCTTTTCAGCCCAGTAAATGCATCTTTTCTGCTTTGTTTGAACTTCCTGCACAATATTGATCATCCTGATATTTTTTCCAGGAATCTCAATAACCAATTCCTTCAGCTCTTCTTTTCCTGTGTTCTGGACCTGAAGCTTTGCGCCTACAGCTGCTTCTCCCTCTTCATCAAAGACAACACTGTAGTAATGGTTCTGCCCAAGCGTACCACCAGGCGGGACAGGCGGCATGATTGCCCTGTCAATTGATATTGTCTCGATAGCCATATCTGCTTCCTGCGCAAAAACGCTTGTTAAGCACAGCAAAAGCACAACAAATGATAATATTGCTTTCATTTTTTCGTCCTCCTGAGTCTTTTCTTTGCATACTCAATTGCTAAATATATAATTATTGTTAAAATTATGGTTAATATAATATAAAACAAAATATTTGTAGGCTCAGGAGCAATTTGTGGTGCAGGCATTGCAGCTGGTGCAGATTCTTCTACCATCATAAGCGCAGTATCCGGAGCTGCAGCCTCCAGAACCATTGCTTTCTGTGAAATTTCTGCTTCAGCAACGCCAACTTTTGATTCTGCTATTTTTCCAAATCCAAAATTTGCAATTTCCAAAAACTTAACTGCAAAAGCAATTCCACCAGCAATAACTCCTGCAGGTATAAGGCTTTTCAATTTATTCAAAATACTTTCATCTGCATTGTCAGGAGCAATGATTACAAACTTGTTTGCAAGGGAGTAGTGCAGGACTTCTTTTCCTTTTTCTGAATAATGATATTCTCCTGCATTGACAAGCTTAGCTTCAACCAAATTCTGAAGATTGTAATGCACAGTTGACATAGGCATGCCTAATTCCTTTGAAAGCTCTGTTTCGGTTGCTTCTTTCTTGGCAAGAAGCTCCAAAATCCTTTTGCAAGTATCATTACTGATGACCTGGGCTAGCTTTTTTGCCCCTTTGTCCTTCAATGAAACCAGCATAAATGCATTGTCTTTTGCCATGTGATGTGGATATGCGGGCTTGTATTTAAACATTGTTTAGCCTTCTATTTTGTTTGAAGTTATCGAAAATCAAGCTAAATTAAGTAAAATTTATATAGTATGTTTCTTATTTTCAGAATAAATAACAGAATTTTAGTATAAATAATCAGTAATTCAGTAAAATATACTGAATTTCAGAGAGTTGAGAGGTTGAAGAAGTATCCAAAGATAGTCCAGATGGACAAAAGAGGGCAGATAGTGATCCCTAAGGATATTAGGGATGAGCTTGGGGTAGACGAAGGAACGGCATTCTGGCTTTTTAGCGTTGATGATGAAGGCATAATTCTGAAGAAGATTGAAGCAAGCTCTCTAAAAGAAGACGAGAATTTAGTAGCTGAACTAAAAGAAAAATCAGAGAGCGTAGGCATAACCAAGGCAGCAGTGAACAAGGCTGTTGAAAGATACAGAAAGAAAACATCAGGCAGGCTGGAAGAGATATAATAGATATGAAAAAAAAAACAAGGAAAAGGATAGGGAAGCTCTCCAAAAGCATTGAGATATGCCTTGCAAACAAAAAAGAAATAGTTTCAAATGTAAATCTGATAAAAAAACAATATACTAACAACCAATTGACAAAAGCAGAATATGAACACCTATACAGAAAATATCTAAAAGGAAAAACAAAGTCAGACTGGGTAAAATATTATGATGATAAGATATATAACTATAAAAAAGAAATAAATGAAATAAGAAAACAAAACCCAATAAATGCTTTCGATTATGGTCTGCTTGGAATCATAATTCTTCTTGCAACAATATTTGCCAATATGATTGCAGTAAACAATCTGATAGGTTTGGCTGTTTATGATGCGCAGAACCAGACAGCAACTTTAATTGTTAATGAGTTTATTCCTCAAACAAGCTTGATTGAAGTTGATGTAAATGGGCAGAAGAACTTTAACTTTATCGAGATATTGCTTTCAGAAGAAGAACTAGTTAACAGCACTTTCGGAAATGAAACTGTACTTGGCTATAATGTAGGAACTTTGGATATTGACCTAACACAGTTCTCATTAACTACAGGCCAATATAATATATCAACAAGAATAACACACAATGATGAAGAGATATACTCTTCAGAAGACACTTTAAACATAGGGTCAGAAGACATAAGCTTTGATATTATTATACCAGACACAAGCCATAACACAGGGGAAGAGATTACTTTTGAGATTCTGCCTTCCAATGCAGAATCAAGCTTGGTAATCGCAGCACCTTCCGGAGAGATAGTGCTTCTGGACGGCCATTCTTACACTCCGTTAATTCCAGGAGAATATGAAGTCAATGCTTTGCTTTACTATCTTGAGGCAAATGACAGAATAATAAAAACATTCAATGTAACAGGCGAAGCATTGTATGCAGAAGAAAATGAATCAGAAACCAGTACTGAAACTAATATTTCTTTATTTGAAGAAGCAGCCTCTGTTGCAAATGTAAGTACCCCCACAAACGCTTCAGATGCTACAGTGACAAACGCGACTAGCGCTGAAGTTAATACTTCTAATGTGACAGAGGCTGCATTTTTTGATTTCTATATTGAAAAGAACATCTATTCAATATCTGAAAATGTTTTTATGCATATTTACCCTGAAAATGTTAACACAAGCATAGTTGTTTTGCACAACGGAGCTTATGAGCTTGTTGACAATAAAAGCTACACGCCTATTGAAGTTGGAGATTATACAATAAACGCATTATTATATACAGAAGGGCAGTCAAAAAGGTTCACAGTAAATTTTAATGTTATAAATAACAAATCATTCATAACATTAGTTGTCCCACAAGAGCCAAAAATCAACGAAACAACAGTTGTTTTTACAGAGTTTGACAACAAAGAAACAACAAACTTCTCAAAGATGACAGAAAAGCAGCTTGAAGCAGTTGATGATGTTGTAATAGCAGAGCCAGAAGCGGGCGTCATAGAATTCAAAGAAGACAACCTTAACTTAACAGGCACAAACCTCGATGAGGCAATAGAAATAAAGTATAATTTTATCGAAGTTGATGTTGAGGAAGTTCCAGAACTGAATGTTTCAGCCACATTGACAATATATAATGTTCCGTACAGCAACCCAATAGTATATATGGATGGCTCTCCATGCCCAGCAGATGTATGTACAAACATAATCTTTGACACAGAAAACATAACTTTCGATGTTCCGCACTTCACAAACTTCACTACAGGCCATCCCGGAGTGGACAACACTTCTCTTGTGATATTTGACCAGGCAGATGCAGAAGGGGGAGGAAAGCAGGCAAACATAACACAAACTATAATATTTTATGCAAATTACACAAATATTTCTGTTGGTGCAAATGGGAACCCTATAAATGATACAACAGATGCAGGGGAATGCAATATTTCTTTTGCCGCAGAGCCAATAGGGCCGTTTAACATGAGCTTCAATGAGTCAAACAAATTCTATGAATACAATAGGACTTTTTCAGCCCCATATACCAATATGCCATGGAATGTAACGTGCCTTTCTCTAGAAGGAGCAAGGCTTTCTGTTACAGACAACATAACTATAATCAACAATGCTGTTTGCGGAGCTTCGCTGACAACAAACATGACATTGACAGAAAACCTTACATTCAATAATACATGCTTTACAGTTAGTGCAAATAATGTAACAATTGACTGCAATGGCTTTACTGTGAATGGAAATGGCTCAGGTAATGGCATATTTATGTCATCTTATGAAAATAATACCTTGATAAAAAATTGTGTGGTTTCCAATTTTAGCACCGCAGTGTTTGGTATACATACGACAAATACCACAATAATAAACAATACTTTTATTAATAGCACTACAGCAGTTCGTTTTCAGTCATTCTCCAGATCAATAAATATAACAAACAATACTTTTTTCAACAGCACCGCTGCTGTGTTTTGTACTTCATGTCGAGGAGAAATAAACATCAACAGAAACTTCTTCTATGGCAGCAATGACGAAGCTGTGCAGCTTGAAGATGCGACTGCAAACATTGTTGATAATGTATTTGTTAGAAATAAAGGTGAAATATATATCCAACTAGACAGCGGACCTGATATAAACTATACTAATATAACTAATAATAATTTTACAAATTCAACAGGTTCGTATGCAATAAGGCTTCAGATGGAAACTCCAGGCTCTATGAATTTCTTAAATATAAGCAATAACACTTTTACAGCAGTTGGATTGTCACATGCCATCCTTGGAGATCAAGCAGCAGCTGCATCACATTTCCGGTTTGTTACAATAACAAACAATACAATAGTAGATGCAACCAGAGCAATTTTGCTGCATAATTTGTCAAACTCAACAATATCTGACAACCTCATATCTATAACTGGCGCTGCAATAGAGATAGATCTTGAAAGCTCAAATAATGTTATAAAAAGAAATGTGCTAAACAGCATTACAAATGGCATTTTAATTGCATTTGGTGGCTCTGGGAATGGCAATGTAACCAACTACATCATAGACAACAACACTATATCAAATGTCAGCACAACAGGCCCTTTTAATGGCTATTGTATAGCTATTGGAGCAGATGCAACGTATTCAGTATCACATTCAAACATTACCGTTTCCAACAACACAATTGTAAACTGCAGCAATGTGGGGATTGAGATAAGAGCTACTGTAGATAACAACAATATAACAAAAAATATAATTATCTCGTCGGCATTCGGAATAAGGCTTAGCGGGCCTGTTGGCGGATTTATATCTTCTAACAACATTTCAAACATGCAAGGAATAGGAATAGCCATTATAAATTCAACCATAGGAACTCCCCCTGAACAGATTATTGTAATTAATAATTATATCTACAACATTAGCACAGGCCTGAATTTGTCAAATGGAAGAGGGATAACTCTATCCAATAATACAATATTAAATTTCAGCACTAAAGGGATGTTTATAACAAACACCACTTTGAACATCACAAATACAACAATCAGGCTTGGAAGAGATGGAATTGTTGCTGATCCATCCAACATAACAATAAGGGATACAACAATACAAGATAATTCAGGCACTGGAATAAACATAACAAACAGCTCCATAGCCCACATCATCAACAACACAATAAGAAACAACACCGGCTATGGAATTGTTGTTGAGCTTAGTTCGGTTGCAAACATAACCAACAACACAATTGTCAATAACACACTAGGCGGAATAAACCTGCTTAATGTAACAAATAACTCTATAACCTTCAACAACATCATCAATCATACATCTTCATTTGGAATAAGCTTAACAGGGACAAATAACAGCACTTTACATAATAATACTTTCTTAAGCAATAATCTAAGCATAAACCTTCTAGGCTCATCTGCAAACCTATTCTTCTTCAACAATATATCCAACAGCCTTGCCCTGCAGGCCTTTGCCGATATAGCTGGAAACATCTTCAACATAACTTCTGGGGGAAAAGCTGCAGGAAACTACTGGAGCGATATACTGAGCAATAATCTCGGAATTTTTGACAGTGAAGCAGATACATTTGGAGATATTGGTCTGGATTATCCATACAACAATACCAACGGAGGAAACGTTTCTACCTTCATAGAAGACTTTGGCCCTATTGTATTCAATGCAACACCATTATGCCTTCTGACATTGACAAGCAACTTTACAATGTTCCAGAATCTTACTTCCAACGGAACATGCTTTACAATATCTGCAAATGATGTAACCTTGGATTGTGCAGGATTCTCAATAAGAGGAAATACTTCAGGATATGCAGTAAACATAACAAACTACATCAACAACACCAACATAATAAACTGCATAATTTCAAACTTCTCAGTTGGAGTAAGGGGCAATAAATCAATCAACATAACCATAGAAAACAACTCGTTCATAAGGGATCAAAACCCAAGTGTAGCTGCTGCAACAATATTGTTTGCTACAAGCAGCGACTCCAGCAACATAAACATAACAAACAATACTTTCATGACAAATAACAGATCAGTAATAATACACAATGTTTCACAACTTAGCTTATTGAGAAATATTTTCAAAGATAGCATGTATGTGCAGGTGGAACTAACTGATACGCGTGCAAATATAATTGGAAATTTATTCTCAAACCTTACAAATGACACTATTGTAGAGGAGGTAAATGGACTAGAGCTGCACCATTCCACTACTGTAAATTATCACCATTATGCTAACATAAGCAACAATAACTTTACAGGAATAGATAGAAACGGGATAGCAACCTTTGGCTCAACAAGCTTTACCAATATCTCCAATAACACCTTTACTAACATAAGGATTCAGGGTATGGTAATTTCAGGCTCTATCAAAGGAACATCAGACTCAGTCGTCATAACTTCTAACAGAATAACAGACACAGGCTCAATAGGCTTCCATGCAATAAGGACCACCAACATTACAAATACAACCATTGCTAATAATAACCTAACTAGGGTTGGAAGAGGCATAGGCATAGACGGTGGAAACACTTCAAACGTAACTGTGAGCGGCAACAGGATCATTTCTGTATTAAACTTTGGCGGCATAATGGTTGTTCCATTCATAGAGTTCGGAAACACATCAAAAATTGTCATAAACAACAACATAATTGCAAATGTAGGAAACAGCTGCATTAGGCTAGGAACAGGCAATCCTGCAGTAGGCATAGGGGCAAATATAACCATAATAAACAATAACCTAAGCAACTGCACAAAGAGCGGAATACAGGCTATGGATGGTTACGAAGATATAAACATATCAAATAACACCATAACTCATGTTGTTTCCGGAATAGAACTGATAAAGGCAACGGATGTATTCATATCATCAAACAACATAACAAACGCAAACCAATCTGGAATAATCATAAGAAACACAACATCAGAGGTTGATATTGTAAACAACTACATCTACAACAGCACAGTGTATGGAATAAATTCCACAAACACAAGGCAGCTGGAAATCCGTAATAACACAATCCTGAACAGCAGCGGCAAGGCTGTATTTGCTGTAAATACCACACTAAATATCACAAATAACACAATAAGGAATGGAGTAGATGGAATTGTTGTTGACCCTTCAAATATTACAATAACAGATACAGTTATAGAGGATAATCTTGGAACAGGAATAAACATAACTAACAATTCTATTGCAACAATAATCAACTCAACAATAAGGAACAATACAGGCTATGGAATTGTTATAGAACTTAATTCAACAGCAAACATCACGCTAAACACAATATCAAACAATACTTTAAGCGGTATCTTTATTTCACAAAGCATTAACAATACTATAACGCTAAACACGATACAAACAAGCTCAGCAGCAGGAATAAGGTTTGCATCAGGAGCAAATAACACAACTGTTTACAACAACACTTTCTTAAACAATAATATAAGCATAGACATTATTGGCTCAACAGCAAACGTATTCTTCTTCAATAACATCTCCAACAGCCTTGCTTTACAGGCTGCTTCAGATACTGCAGGAAATGAATTTAACACAACTATAGCTGCTTCAGGCAATGCAGGTGGAAACTACTGGAGCGATATTATAGCAAACGGTCTGGACATTACAGATTCAGATGCCGATACATTTGGAGATATAGGTACAGATTATCCATACAATAACACTAATGGAGGAAATGTAACAACTTTAATTATAGATAATGGGCCTATTGTATTTGTTGCAACACCACCACTACAGCCATTGGGAGGCGCAAGCGGAAGGCGAGTTCCTCCGGCTCCAACACCACAGCCAACACCAACACCTGAGCCAGAGCCTGTTCCAAAAGAGCTGTTGGTTGACTACAACTTCACTTTCAGGATAACAAGAAACGGAGACTTGATCTTTGACAAAGAGCAGCTAATGGATGTAATAGTAAAAGAAGGAGAAGCAACCTTGAATATAGAAATAACAAACATTGGAAGGAATGTACTTAACAACATAACTTTGGAATTTGCTTTGCCTGAAGGTGTTGAAATAACAAGAATAATCCCAGGACAGCTTCCTTTCATAAGAACAAATGAATCAGGCAAATTCACAATAATGATTAAATCAACACTTGGAAAAGCATTCGACTTTGATTTGGTAGGGGTTGCAAAAGAAGTAACAAAAAGACAGCCACTGAAAGCAACAATTCCACCTGAGGAAGAAAAGCCTGAATTTGACATTACTCAGCTTGGAAACTGGTTCCTGCCTTCAGTAGGGTTTTTACTGCTGCTATTCTTGCTTGGGCTGTCGGTCTACAGCTACTGGGACATAATATGGGATAATTTCCTGCAGGATATCATGTCAGCCATTTCTGTAATGATATTTTACAGGCCAAAAGTATCTGATGAAGGGACAGTAAACAAGATGATAAAGTTCAAGAAAATAGGCAAGTACAGAAAGCTTCGCGTTACAGAAAAAACATTCAACAAGTACGGAACAAAATTCAAGAACCTAAGGCCAATAAAGCTTTCATTCAAGCAAAAAGCGCAGCTGAAAGGCTTTACAGACAAGTACAAAGTAGACATGGAAATGGCACAGCTATTGATTTATGCCAGAAGCAAGATAAATGTAAGAGTTATAACCACAAAGCCAAAGCCCGTAAAGCTGGCATTTGATAAGAAGCTGAAAAAACTAAAATTTATAAACCCATTTGAGCATAAATAGAACATGGCAGAAAATATAGACACAAGCAAGTACAAGCAGTACCTTCTGCAAGGAGAGAAGATACATGGAGTTTATAACCTTGGATTGAAGGAAGAAAGCAGCATCTACGTGATATTGACAACAAACATAAGGATTATAATAATAAAAAAATTCCCGAAAAACCTGATAGATATTGATTATGATGATATTGAAGCTGTTGAGTACTATACAAACGTAGACTGGCTTTATGCAGTTTACGCATTCTTTTTGTTCTTGATTGGATTCTTATTCACGCTTCATAACCAAATACTTCTTGATAGAGTGAAGCTTGTTGCCCCGCCATTAGAGCCTATAATCAGCACGCCAATATTCGGAGTTAATGCAGGCTTGTTTATAGTGCTGGCAGCTATTGTCTGCGTAGGATTGTATTTTGCAGGGCTTTTTATCATATCTTTATTTGGAAAATTCAGGGTCTGCATATATGACCAGCCGCCAATAGATATAGTTACAGCCCTGACGCCAAAAATACACCATCTGATCAAAGTGATTGATGCAAGGAAAAGAAAGGCCAGAAAATCCAGAACACAGAAAAAATAGGTTTTTACCATAATTTACCACAAGCTTTAAATACTCTTTTACCGAGTTAGAACTATTATGAAAAAAGGCGGTGCTGGCAGCTTTAAGCCATATATTATCCTGGTATTTTTTTTAGTTATTATCTCTGTACTTCTTATTTTAAAGCAATTAGGGCCTTCTATCATAAGTATAACCGGCCTTACAACAGATAGCACAACACCTGTTTCCTTTTCTGCTTCCCTTTCATCCGGCAGCTTTGCGGTAAATGAAGAAATATCTGTTTCAATTTCTCCTGAAAACGCAATGTATAGCCTGGTTCTTTTGGACCAGGACAGCAACCCTTCAATTATAGATAATTTAACATTTGCTGTTTCTCAGCCAGGAAGCTATATTCTGAACGTTCTTTTGTATACTGGAACAGAGAATGAAAGGTTTGACTTGCCTTTTACAGTGTCTGGAGAGTCAGGTGAGGTTTCTAATGGAACAGATGTTGTATTTACAGAGTTTGACAACAAAGAAACAACAAACTTCTCAAAGATGACAGAAAAGCAGCTTGAAGCAGTTGATGATGTTGTAATAGCAGAGCCAGAAGCGGGCGTCATAGAATTCAAAGAAGACAACCTTAACTTAACAGGCACAAACCTCGATGAGGCAATAGAAATAAAGTATAATTTTATCGAAGTTGATGTTGAGGAAGTTCCAGAACTGAATGTTTCAGCCACATTGACAATATATAATGTTCCGTACGATAACCCTGTTGTATACATGGATGGCTCTCCATGCCCAGCAGACATATGTACAAACATAATCTTTGACACAGAAAACATAACTTTCGATGTTCCACACTTCACAAACTTCACCACAGGGCCTTTAGGTGTTGACAACACAAGCCTGGTTATATTTGACCAGGTTGATAGTGAAGGAGGCAATATTGTGGCTTCTACAAATGAAATGGTATTTTTCTTTGCTAACTTCACTAATATATCAGGAGGTGCTGGAAACCCTATAAACAATTCCACAGATGCAGGAGAATGCAACATCTCTTTTAATACTGTTCCAATAGGGCCATTTAACATGACTTTCAACGAAAGCACTCAGTTTTATAAGTATAACAGGACTTTTGCTGCTGCAGCAACAGTTGTCTGGAACGTAACATGCTTCTCTCCTGAAAGCTTCAGGATAAATGTAACAGACAGGATAAACATAACGCCTGATAATAATATAACCTGTGCAGACCAGACAGCATGCGAGTACCAGAACATCACAGATGTTTTGGACGAGGAAAATAATACACACAATACAATAACACTTTACGAGAATAATTCATTATTCCAAATGCCATCTTTAGCAAACTACTTTAACCTAACATTAAACATTTCTGCTGACAATATAACTGTTGACTGCAATGGCACAATATTAACAGGCTTGACAGATTTAAACGAAATTATAATTGATACAGCACCGCCGAGATATAATGTAACTGTAAAGAACTGTGTTTTGTCAAATATGAATGGAGGCTTATCATTTAAAAATGTAACTTTGGGAAGAATAGAGAATATAAATGCTTCAACAATAAGTGGTGCAGGAATAGGAGTGAACACAGACTCAAATAATATAACAGTAACAAATATCAATCTTTCAAATGACACAGGAGGAACCGCAAGAGGATTATTCATCCAACAAACATCAGGCTTTGTAAATGTAACTCATATTTATATAACAAGCAGCTTAAGATTAAATCTTGATACTGCTTCAAATGGCTTTTACAGATATCTGACTTTAAGAGATGACGGATACTTATTAGTGGAAACAAACTCAGTAAATAATTCCTTCTTTGATGTAAATGTGACAAATACAACTGCTGGCATAGATTTTAACTCAGGAAATAACACTTTAGTAAGGCTGAACAAGACAAATTCCAGCGATGGAGTGGATATAGGCAGTAGTTATAATACAGTAAAAGACAGCTTTTTTGAGAATATGGATAATATAGTTATTGACGCTTCAGGTGGTTTTGGAGCTTTAATAGAAAATAACACACTTATAAACAACAGGGGGGAAGGCATAAGAACAGGAGACAATTCAACTATAACAAATAATTATTTAAAAAATAATTCATTTGGACTAGGGATAGTAAATGTTGCAAATGTAACTATAACAAACAACACATTCCTTAACGCTTATAACACGAATATCTTAGGTGCAGGTATAGACGCAGAATTACTTGTTCTTTCAGGTGGAAAGAATATAACAATAGCAAACAACTACTTCAATGAAACAACAGTAACTCCTATATTCCTTTTGGGTGCTTTGGGGGCAAGCAGAGATATTAACATAACAAACAACACCTTCAGGAATGTCCAAGCAACAAATTTTAGCATTACAGTATATGATGCTGCTGTCCTAGACACAAGAATCTCAGGAAATATGTTCCTTAGCAGGAATGTTTCAGACAGCGGAACAGGAACTTTGTTCTGCGTAAACGGCGAAGGAAACTTCTACGAGGAAAGCTTAGGGGTAAATGCAAACGACTGCGGGCAGGTTAATATAACAACAAACCTGTCAGGGCAAACTGTAGGCACAACACCCTTCTTCTTCAACTGGACAAGGCAGTCATCATCTCCTTTATTTACAGTAAATTATGATATTATTGCTTTCAATAGCTTAGGCGAGTCAGTAAGGCTGCTTCAAACAACAGATACAAGCGGAAACCTTAACCCATTATTGATGGGGAATGGGAATAATACTTTCATAAAAGTAATTCCGTTTGTTGAAGGCTCAAAAATTAATGGGACAACAAATTCAACAGAGAACTTCACAGTCAGTAACTCATATTCAGGAGCAGGCATTTCTACAGGAGCAGGAGGGGGCGGAGGAGGAAGAAATATTATCCAGAACACTCCTTTAACGCTTACAACATCACCTCAGGAAGCAACTATATCTCCTTTCAACACAGCAAGCTTTAGCTTCAATGGGCAAACTTATTCAATAAAATTCAAAAGAGCAGACTCAGGAGCAGCAGACTTTTCAATAGGAAATCAACAGCTAAGCATTAGTGTAAATGCAAGAAAAGGAATAGATTTGGATGGAGATGGCAATAATGACATTTTAGTAGGCGTCTCAAAGATTCTTGGCGTTAAGACAACAATCCAGATACAGCAGATAAAGCTGTACGTGCCTCCTAAGCCATATCTAGAAAAAGAGCCAGAGCCAATAGTAGAAGTAGCTGAAGAAAAAGAAGAGAAAAAGCCAGAGCCTGTCATAGAAATACCTCAGCCATTGCAAAAGCCAAGCATATCATGGCCTTTGTTGTACGCCGTGATCATAGCAGTCATAGTAGCTATGCTTGTATTACATGAAGTAAGGGAAAAGAGGCTCCACAGGCATGTTAATATGCTTCAGGGTTATGTAGATAGGGCTTTCCATCATGGATACTCAAAAGACCAGATACATATGGCAGCAAAGCTTAAAGGCTGGAGCAAGAAGGTAGTAAACAGGGCAATAAAGAACTTTGAAAAGAAGAAATAATAAGCTTAAATAGCAATATTTTTATATTTTGTTCCTACTCATCCTTTTATGTTCAAGAAAATTCTTTTTACAAAAGAAGGCAGAAAGTTCTATATTGAAGATACTGACAGGGATTTCCATACAGAGTACGGCTATATTTCAAAAAAAGACCTGAAGAAAAAGCCAGGGAACAGGATAAAAACAAATAAAGGAAAGGAGCTTCTTGTTATTGAGCCGGCCTTTATTGACTTATACTACAAAATAAGCAGGCATGCGCAGACAATCAATCCTAAGGACATAGGCCTGATAATAGCGTATGCAGGCATAGGAAAAAACACAAAAGTAATTGACGCTGGTTCAGGCTCAGGAGCCTTGGCATGTTTTCTTGGAAATGTTGCAAAAAGCGTTGTAACATATGACAATGATGATAGAAGCATCAAAACAACAAAAAATAACATCAGGTTGTTTGGCTTAAGCAATGTAAAGTCAAAGAAAGGGGATATTTATTCAGGAGTTAAAGAAAAGAATTTTGATGTTGCCACCTTAGATGTAACAGAGCCTTGGAAGGCTCTGAAATCCATGAACAGGGCTTTGAAAATAGGAGGGTTTCTTGTAACCTATTCGCCCCATATTACACAATCGCTGAACGTCTGCAATGATGCAAATGAAAACGGATTTTATGTAATAATGACAGAAGAAACAATAGAGAGAAAGTGGGACGTTGAAGGCTTAAGGGCAAGGCCTGAGTACAGGATGCTTGGCCATACTGGGTTTTTAACATTCTTAAGAAAGGTAAATAATGTGTAAAATGGCTAAAGCAAAAAATGAAAACAAAAAATCTAAAGCAGGAAATAAGGGTTCTTGGAATAGATGATGCAAGTTTTGAAAAGGATGATAGGGAAGTTCTTGTCATAGCAACTTATTTCAGGGGCGGAAGATCAATTGATGGAATTCTCTCTACAACAATAAAAAAAGATGGAACAGATTCAACAAGAAAACTAATCAATATGGTAAATAAATGCAAGTTCAAGTCAACATTGAAATGCATTTTGCTTAATGGTATTGCACTCGGAGGGTTTAATGTTATTGATTTGAAAAAACTGAATAAAGAAACCAGCCTTCCAATAATTATTGTCATAAGAAATTACCCTAATTACAAAAAAATATTCTCTGCGCTCGAAAATCTTAATATGAAAAATAAAATAAAGCTTATAGAAAAAGCAGGTAAAGTTGTAAAATTGGACAGGATTTATGTCCAGCTGACAGGCATTTCTTTGGAAAGGGCAAAAGAAATCATAAGCATAACAGCAACCAGCTCTTATATTCCAGAGCCGATAAGGGTAGCCCACCTTATAGGCGCAGGCATTAAGAAAGGAGAGAGCAGCGGAAGGGCTTAGACGTAGTGCTGCTTGAGCAGGAATAGCAGCTCGGGATGAAATTTCTCACCGCGCTGCACCATTTTCCTGAGCTTCTCGATGCTGAAGCATTCGACACGCTCAACTTCGTCAGGATTTGGCATGAACGGGCCGTCGTGCGTCGTCGTGTACGTCACGAGGAACTTCTTGAAGCCGTGCGGGTCAGTGTAGATGTCCTTGAACGAGAGTTTCATCGGCAGGCGTGCGCCCAGTTCCTCGGCACACTCCCGCGCCGCGGCATCCTCATAGCTCTCGCCTGCCATCACGTGCCCGCCTACGGCTGTGCTCCAGCGGTGCGGGCAGAATGACTTGTGCCGGCTGCGCAATTGGAGCAACATTTCGCCTTTCTTGTTGAACACGAGCACGTGCACGATGCGGTGAGAGAGCCGCTGCGCATAGATGTCATCCTGCACTGCCTGGCCGATCACGCGGTCGTCATCATCGACGATGTCCATCAGGTGATTGCTTTCAGGCATAGTACAGTTTCCCCTCGGACTTCTGCTTCCTGTCCATCTGTGAGCCAAGCTTGTTTATCCTTGGCCTGTTGCTTTCTGCATCCCTTCGCATGCTTATGCTAATGTCTCTAAGAAACATATTCATTCCCTCTTCCATGATAAACGGGCCGTTGACAACTCCGTGAACAGCAGGCTTTCCTCCAAAAACAACTATCTCATCAGACAAATAATCAATAAATAGCAAGTCATGGTCAACAACCATACATGTTGCTCCTTTCAGCTCCATCAAATCCCTGATAACTTTGGCAACATTCAGCCTTTGCTCTGTATCAAGATAAGCAGAAGGCTCATCCAGCAAATAAATGTCAGCTTCCTGTGAAAGAGCGTAAGCAATGGCAACCCTTTGCAGCTCTCCGCCTGAAAGGTCCCCAACTTTTCTCATAAGCAATTCTTTCAGACCCAGTGGCTTTATGATCTGGGCTTCGTATTTTTTTATTGCATTCTGCAAAATAGACATGACTAAGTCATCTCCGGAAATATCAATATACTGCGGTTTATATGAAACTTTCAGCTTTGCTCCTGTTTCTCCCGAATCAGCTTCAATAACTCCTGCAAGCATTTTTACAAAGCTTGTCTTTCCAATTCCATTCTCCCCTAAAATACCTATAACTTCATTTCTTTTTACATCCCCATGCCATGCCTCGAGCCTGAAGCTTCCGAGCTGCTTCTTTATACCATTCCAGGATGTTAAAATATGCTTGCCCTTGGCTTCCATAGGCGGCCTTGTAGCGAACTTTATCCTGCTTTCTCTGAACCTGATATTCTCTTCCTTCAGAAATCCCTCTAGATAGGCATTAATTCCTGTTTTTGTTGCTTTGGTCTGGCTCACTACCCCATAAGCCCCTGTTTCTCCGTACATTACATGTATCAATTCAGTCATATAATCAAGAATAATAAGGTCATGCTCTACAACTATAACTGCAGTATCCTCATTTGCCAGATTGCTTATGAATTTTGAAACATTAATTCTTTGCTTGATATCAAGATAAGAGGCAGGCTCATCAAAAAAATAAACATTTGCCTTTTTCAAAACAGCAGCTGCTATTGCAAGCCTTTGCAGCTCTCCACCCGAAATATTCTTTACATCATGATCCAAAACTTCATTTAGATCCAACTCTTCAGCAACATTTTTCCATTCTCCCTTTTCATCTGCCTTCTTAAGCAATTCCTTTACAGTTCCTGAAGCTGTTCTAGGGATTAATTCAACCTGCTGCGGCTTGTATGAAACTTTTATTTTTCCATCCCTGACTTTCTCCATAAACTGATGCGCTTCGCTTCCCTTAAAGTATTCAATCAATTCCTCATGTGTCGCATCTTTTTCTCCGCCTAGGTTTGGCTTCAGCAAGCCTGCAAGAATTTTTACTGCTGTTGATTTTCCGATTCCGTTTCTTCCCAACAATCCCACCACTTTCCCGAAAATAGGGATAGGAAGATTGTAAAGGTGAAATCCGTTTTCCCCATACCTATGGATAGGATTCTTGTCAAGCTCTTCAGGAAGGTTGATTATATGTATCGCATCAAAAGGGCACCTTTTTGGGCAGATTCCACAGCCAGTGCAGAGCTCAGTATTGATAGCCGCTTTCTTTTTTTCTCCCTTGTAAATGCACTCGTCCCCTATCTTGTTGACAGGGCACACTCTAATGCAAAGGTAGTTGCCGCATTCTGTAGGGTGGCATCTCTCTTCCTCAATAACAGCTATTCTTACCATGCTTTTGCTTCATAAGGCTATATTATTAAATCTTTTGGGTTTTACGCTTATAAGGGAAACTTTTTAAACACCCTAAAAATGCCACTATGCATGAAGCACAGCATGTTTGCAAATGCCTTTGGATACGCTGAAGAGTTCAGCATAGACGACTACAATATACAAAGCCTTGAGGAAATAAGAAGGCTCCTGAAGAAAGGATACAGTGACAGGATGCAGGTTACAGAGCACATTTTGTTTCTTAAGGCAATAATGGATACAACAAAAAGCCAGTTTGTCATGGAGCAGAGCAGAAAGCTTTATGATGAGCTTGTAAAGCTAAAAAACTAACAAAGCTTAAGCTGTTTTAAAATGAAATGCGAGATATGCAAAGCAAAGATTGAAGAGACCTTTCTGAATAAAATTATTGGGACATATATAAAAGATAAGAAAGGAAAGAAGCACACAGTCTGCCATGCATGCCAGAAAAAATTTAAAGACAAGACCACAATCTTGAAAGAGCTTTGAGCACTGCCTCCGTAGCTCAATGGTAGAGCATTTGCTTCGTAAGCAAAAGGTTGTGGGTTCAAATCCCATCGGAGGCTTTGAATCATTTGATCCATCAACTATCTTAAAAACATTTATATACTCCAACAGTACATATATGTGGTATATAATAAATAAGAAAAATAATAAACAAAAAATGAGCAAAACAACTTTGCATTATACACATCCAACAGGCATTGCACTTGGTATTACAGCAGGTATGGTTTACTCAATATGCGCGTTGTTTGTTTTTTTATGGCCAACTCAGACTGTAAGGTTTTTTAGTGATTGGTTTCACGGCATTGATATTGGAAGCCTTTTTATAGCACCACAACTAACGTTTGGCACATTCTTTAATGGACTTATCAAAGTCATTATCTTCTTTTACATTACAGGGGTCATTTATGGTTTTGTATACAACAAATGTGTTGCGCATTGCAAAAGAAAAGGTTGGATATAAATATTAATATAGCATATATAAAAAGGTGATAAAATGGTGAGCCAAAACTTAGGTAAGCTTGACAGAATTTTCAGGTTTGCATTGGCCTTCTGGTGGCTTGGGCCATGGAAACTGCAGTTTGCTGCAGATTGGGCTAATGTATTGGTTATGGTTGCGGGCTGGATTGCATTGATTGAAAGTTTTATTGGTTGGTGCCTTCTTCACAACTTGTTTAGCATAAATAATAAAAACCAATAATGATCAGCAGTAGCAAGCAACAATAATTGTTGCTGTAAAACGACTTTTACAAAGAAATAAATACAAGCTATTTCTATACCGAGGAAAATGGAAATAATAAGCCAGGCAAACAAAGTTTTCGCTGCAAACTTTCCGCAAACAGCTGTTTTTGAAAGAGCTGTTTTCTTCAGCTGGAGCTGCGCAATTAAAGACTGCACATTCTGCTATATGTCGACTGTGGAGGCAAAAAGCCTTAAGGAGGCAAGGAGAAGCTATGAGTCAATCTTTGCAGAAACAATCCTGTGCAAAAAGCTCGGCTGGGACTTTGGATTTCTTTCAGGAGGCATAGGTGTTTTTAGCGAGGAAGAAATACTGTTCATGCTTAAAACTATCAACAAAATTCTTGGGAAAAAAATATGGCTGAACATAGGCCCAACACCAAAAGTATCACTTGAAAAATACAAGCCATATTTAAAAGGAATTGTAGGCTCTATAGAAACTGTAAACCCAGAGCTGCACAAAGAAATTTGCCCGTCAAAGCCAACTTTGCCGTATGAAATCATGTTCAAAAATGCAAAAGATATTGGCGTGGAATGCGCAATGACCTTGATTCTTGGGCTCGGGGAAAACATCAATGATTTTCCGCTGCTTTGTGATTTTATAAAAAAGAATAACATATCAAAAATCCATATTTACAGCCTTGTGCCGCAGAAAGGAACTGTTTTTGAAAATTCCCCTCTGCCTTCTGCAGAGTATCAGGCAGAGTGGATTGCAAGAACAAGGATAGCTTTTCCAAAGCTTGATATTCAGTGCGGCATATGGGAAGACAGGCCTGAAAGGGTCTCATTATTGCTGAAAGCAGGAGCAAACTCAATATCAAAATTTCCTACAATAAGAAAATTCAATACAGAAATGGCAAAAGAAATAGAAAAGCAGGCGCAGCTTGCCGGAAGGGAGTTTTTAGGAACCCTGACAAAAATGCCTGAAATTGGTATTGATCATGAAATCAATAAATTAGATGTTGAAGTTGAATTAAAACAAAAGATAAAAGCAAAGCTTGAGCAATACATTAATAAAATGCAGCATATTAAGCTATGTAAAGTCAACTAAGAGGAGGTAGACAAAATGTTAATGTACGCAAATTGGACAGCAATATTGCTTGCGGCTGTTGCCAGCATGATTGTTGGAAGCATATGGTATTCTCCAGTTCTGTTCGGGAAGCAGTTTATGAAGCTTTCAAAGATGAAGCCAAAAGATGCTGCACATCCAAAGAAGGCCTTTGTGCAGGGCTTTATCGTGGCAATAGTAATGGCTTTTGTTCTTGCAAAGTTCCTTACAGGAGCATCAACACTTAATGCAGGCATTAAAACAGCAGCATGGATATGGCTTGGATTCATGGCAACAACAGAGATTGGCGGAGTGATATGGGGAGGAGAAGATCCTAAGCTGTTTGCACTGCACGCAGGAGGAAGCTTAGCTTCAATAGCAGCAATGTCAGCTGTTCTTGTATACTTTGCTTAAGAAATTTTTATTTATTTTTTTCTTTTTACTAACTCTTTGCTTTCTTTTCAGTTTTGTATATCTCATGGTATGTTATGCTTGCAGCATAGAACACTATGAGCAGGGCAAACCATGTGTATCCTGAAATTAAATGAACTCTTACAAGAAGAAAAAGGATTAAAGTGAACATCTTTATTACTGCAATAGCAATCAGGGAATTTGAAAAGTGATGCAAGTGGTAAGAAATCTTCCCTTCAAGCGTATGCTTCATATCTTTGTATTTCATTTTTCTCCATTTCTTTCTATTCTTTATAATTTTTGCTTATTTACTTATAAATTATTACTCATACCTCAATGCCTCAACCTGCACCTCTCCCATCTGGTATATTTTCCAGACATTTTCAAGCTTTATTATCGCCGCCATACAATATACGGGCTGTGAAGCTTATATAAATATATTGTTTAGCAGATTAAGCCAGGTTAAACGCCAATGCTGCCAAGCGACGTGTTCCAGTAAGGAAGCTGTTGCGAAAGATTATCGATTGCGATATCAAAAAACAGAAGCGAACAGAGCGCAGCATTGGCATGCAACACTTGCCTGGCTTATCTATTTAGCATAAAACTTATAAATAACTATAATACTGCCAGAATATGAAAAAATTCAAGCGCTCAAAATACAGCAGGCAGGAGCCTATAGAGGAAAAGAAAAAAGGCATTTCCAAAGAAGCGTGGTTTGCAATATTTATCATAGCTATAATGACTCTGTCTGCAATCGGGTTTATTTATTCGCCTTCTGAAACAACAGAAATCTATAAAGGGTTCAAGCTTGTGCAGCTTCCAGGCACAACCAAGTGGGGAATTGAAATTGACGGAAAAGTCATAGAGTTCTACAATCCTCCGGCAGCTGCAGAAAATATCCCTTTTGACCCAGAAGCCGCAAGAAGGCTTACGGCAGCAAGGCAGCTTTACATCACCTTTAATCCTGAGGAAGAAAACCTTGAGCCTATTGACTTGGTGAGGTTTGATGTCTCAAGGATAATGATGGAGAATGGAAATGTTTACATAGCAAGCGGCATGACAAAAAACACAACGACATACGCGCTTCCGCAAATTGAATGCATAAATGCAACAATGTATATTCCAGTACTGCTGTTAAAAACAGGAAACGAAACAAAAATTTCCCTTGAAAACAACTGCATTGTTGCACAGGCATCTACTCCTTATGACTTTACGCTTATAAGGGATAGGATATTATACATGAAATTTGGGGTTATAGAATAATGGCAAAGAAAAAGATAGAAAATAAAAAGAAAAAAGATGACAGCTTCAGGAATTTAATGCTGGCAATACTTATACTAGTTGTTTTTTTTGCGCTTATAATTGTTGGATATAATACTATATTAAAGCCTAATGTAAAAACAATTAACGATCTTCATTTGGAAAACATAGAAGGAAAGCTTGACCCAGAAGATGGCTATATGTACAGCGGCTTCAGCTTTGTAAGAGTCAATGACAGGTGGTACACTCAGGTTCTTCCAAAAGGAGCAACAACACTTTATAATATTGAGCTAAGGTATTCTCCTTATGACCTTGAGCTTGTTCCTGTTGAAGGAGATGTAGGTAATTTCCTCAACATGTCATGGGATTTTGGAAACAGGACATATCTGACATTTGACCCAACTGAAGAAAATCTAAGCTACGTAGCATTAGCAGCAGCAGATATTACAACAACATTAAGGAAAGTGGAAGGCATCCATCCAACAGCAGCGTGCACAAAGAATGATACAGATGCGTGCAAAGGAGCGCCTATAGTTGATTGCTCTTACAAAGGAGCGCCAATAATATACATCAACCAGGGCAACCTCACAGCAGTAAAATTAAAGGACAATTGCCTTGTGATACAGGGACGAGGCCTGGAAATTCTGAAGGCAACAGACAAGGTTTTCTTAATCTGGCATGGCATAATGAGCTAAAGCGCATGAGGACAGAACAGGTTGCAGCACAATAGAAATATTTATATATTTATCAAACTAATGAGGGTTAAGAAAAGTAACAATGGCAAAACTTAGCACCATAACAGTTATTTCCCTAATTACTTTATTTATTATAATATCATTTATAGCTTCTTTAAATATAATAACCAGTGTAAAGGACACTACAGATTCAATAACCAAAGAGCAAGACATCACTACCTTCTCTGTAAAGGACATCCAAGAAGAAAAAGAGCCAGAAGAATCAAATTCAACTGATAGCAACCTACAACATAACGATAGATAAGCATATAGATAAGTATAGTGTAATTACAAAAGCTTTAAAAACAAAATTCCTTCTTATATCTTTTTATGAAACCAGAGCAACAGAAAAACTATGATCCTCGAGTAGAGGAAAAGAAGATTCAGCAGTTTTGGCAGAGGAATAATATTTACAAGTTCAACCCAAAAGGCAAAGAAGTCTATAGCATAGACACCCCTCCACCAACTGTCTCAGGCCAGATGCACATTGGCCATGCTTTTTCCTATACGCAAGGGGATTTTATAGCAAGGTTCCAAAGGATGAGGGGTAAAGCAGTTTTTTATCCTTATGGAACAGATGATAATGGCTTGCCTACAGAAAGGCTTGTGGAAAAGCTGAAGAATGTCAAATCTACAAATATGCAAAGAGATGAGTTTGTAAAGCTCTGCGTCAAAACTTTGGGCGAAATAAAGCAAGACTTTATCCAGTCGTGGAAAGACCTTGCTATTTCATGCGACTTTACAGGCGCATACTCTACTATTGACCCTCATTGTGTAAAGACTTCCCAGAAATCCTTTATTGACCTTTATCACAAAGGAAGGGTTTATCAGGAAGAAACCCCTATAAGCTGGTGCACACACTGCCAGACTGCAATTGCGCAGGCAGAGTTTGAAAGCATTGACATGAGATCATCCTTCAACGATATAATATTCAAGGTTGGTGAAAAGGATATTGTTATTGCAACAACAAGGCCAGAGCTGTTATCAGCATGCGTTGCTGTTATTGCGCATCCTTCTGACAAAAGATACAAAAGTTTGTTTGGAAAGTTTGCAAAAGTCCCATTATTTGATTATGAAGTTCCTATAATTGCAGATGAAAAAGCAGATCCAGAAAAAGGAACAGGAATAGTAATGTGCTGCACCTTTGGAGACAAGACAGACATTGAATGGTGGCACAAGCACAATCTTCCTTTGAAAGTTGTTATTGAAAAAAACGGGAAGATGAATGAGAATGCTGGAAAATACAAAGGACTTTCTCTGAAAGATGCAAGAAAGCAGATAATTGAGGATTTGAAAAAAGCAGGCTTATTGATTGCGCAGAAAGACATTGAGCATGCAGTCAGTGTCCACGAAAGATGCGGAACAGAATTGGAATTCCTGAAGACAAAGCAGTGGTATGTTAAGATTCTTGACAAAAAGCAGGAGCTTATTGAGGCTGTCGACAGGATTACGTGGTATCCGGAATTTATGAAAGTAAGGTATGTTCACTGGGTTGAAAACCTGAACTGGGACTGGTGCATTTCAAGGCAGAGGCATTTTGGAGTTCCGTTTCCTGTATGGTATAACAAAAAAACAGGCGAGATTGTTGTTGCTGAAGAGGATGAATTGCCTGTTGACCCTGCTGTCAGCAAGCCAAAGCATTACGACGGCAATCTGGATGATTTAGCGCCTGAGAAAGATATCATGGACACATGGGCAACGTCTTCTTTAACGCCGCAGATTGCACTGAACTGGGCAGGAACAAAGGATTTCTATTATGATGTCAGCTTTGAAAAAATGTTTCCAATGTCTGTAAGATTCCAGGCACACGATATAATAAGAACATGGGCATTCTATACGATTGTCAAAGGGCTTTACAACAATGGAGATGTTCCCTGGAAAAACATAATGATTGCAGGCCATGCTCTTGATCCACATGGAAGAAAGATGAGCAAGTCAAAGGGGAATGTTGTTGATCCTTTGGAGGTTCTGAAAAAATACAGCGCAGATGCGCTTCGTTTCTGGGCAGCAGGAAGCACACTTGGAGATGACCTCCCATATCAGGAAAAGGATTTGGTTACAGGAAACAAGATGATCGTCAAGCTATGGAATGCTTCCAAATTCGGAATCATGCATATGAAAGATTTTGATTTGGAAAAGCCAGAGCTTTATATTACAGATAAGTGGATTTTATCTAAGCTGCATAAAATAATAAAATCTGCAACAGAAAGCTTTGAAAGATATGAATATTCTAAAACAAAATTAGAGACAGAAACATTTTTCTGGCATACTTTATGCGACAATTATCTGGAGATTTCAAAAGCAAGGCTGTACAATCCAAAAGATTATGGAGAGGATAAAAGAAAGTCAGCACAGTTTGCTCTTTATCATTCAATTTTAGGTGTTTTAAAACTAATGGCCCCCATAATGCCGCACATAACTGAAGCTATTTATCGCATGTATTTTGCGGAGAAAGAGAAAAAAGCAAGCATTCATATAAGCAGCTGGCCTGTTCATGAAAAAGATATGGCTGATGCTTATGCAGAAGAGGCAGGAGATTTGCTTGTTGATATAATAAGCATTGTAAGAAAATACAAATCAGACAAAACCATGCCTCTCAATGCGGAGCTTTCAAAGCTCAAACTCAAATGCGACATCAAGCACAGAAAGATGATAAATGAATTTATGCTGGATTTAAAAGCAACAACAAAGGCAAAAGAAATCGAATTTTCAGGCAAGGCAGATATTAAATGCGCAAACTTTGATGTTTATGTAGGTATAGAGTAAAGTTTATATAGTGGTTGTTTCAGAGAACATATAGTGTGGTGAAGCATGAATAGAAGAGCAGCAATAAGAGAAGCATTGGCGTTGGAAGAAATTGCAGAAAAAGAAATGCCTTTAATACCGATTTCTGTGAGGGCCGACACCAACGCTGAAGTCCGTCAGCTTTCACTTGAGCTGAACAGGCATTTCAAAGCCGGTCCGCTAAAATTAGTTGAGAGTGATGTAAGGGAATTGACTTTAGCAGAGGCAACAGATTTATTATATTCTTTAACAGTGCCCGAAATCTCACAGTTTCAGCACTTCTATGACAAAGAAATGGACCAGCATTACTTTTTCCATAAAGATGTTGTTGATTATGCATTGTTTACTTCCAGATCAGATGAGGAGCTAGTGGACTGCGCTTATAACGACCTAAACATCCATACCGACGTGCGGTTTGGAGGGAAGGCAGTGATTTTCAGGCTTTTGGATCATTCAAAATCAGACATAGAGAAAAGGGCACACTTATTTGTTGAATCCTACAAAGATGAGCCATATGTTTCAAGCGATAGGCCGTTTGGAGTTCGGGAACCACAAATAGTTTACACAAGCAAAACAAAAGATCCTATTAAAGTTGATGAGTTTATGAGGCATACGATTGCCAGAAGAAAAATTGTTTAGGCCTTCTTTAAGACATATCCATCTTTTGTATCTTCAATAATATATCCTTTCTTTTTTATTTCATCTCTTAATTTATCTGCGCCTTTCCAGTCTTTTTTTTGTCTTGCCTCTTCCCTTTCTTCAGCCAAATCAATAATATTTTTAGGAATTTTCTCCTCTTCCTTTACAACTCCAAGAACTTTATCAAAGCCCAGCAGCAAGTCCAATACTTTTTTTGCAGCCTTGCTGCTTATTTTTTTGCCGGCCATTGCAGTATTTACATCCTTAATCATTTCAAAAATAACAGCCAAGGCTTCTGAAACATTAAAGTCATTGTCCATTGCATTTTCAAACTCTTTTCTGTATTTTTCAGCATCAAAATCATCTTTTCCGCCATCTTTGTAATGCCTTAAGGCAAAAACAAAGTCATTTATCCTCTGGACAGAGGCTTCTGCTGCCTTAAGGCTTTCCTCTGTGAAATTTAGCGGAATCCTATAATGTGCAGACAACAAAAGATACCTTATGGCAGTTGGCTTGCTGCCTTTCTCCAGCAAATCCCTCAACGTATAGAAATTTCCAAGGCTTTTGCTCATCTTTTTGCCGTCTACCAATAGATGCGCATTATGCATCCAGTAATTTACAAATTTCTTGCCTGTTGCGCCTTCGCTTTGCGCAATTTCATTAGTATGGTGCGGGAACATCAGATCTTCTCCTCCCAAATGCATATCAAATGTCTCTCCTAAATACTTTACAGCCATTGCGCTGCATTCAATATGCCATCCCGGCCTTCCCTTTCCAAGCTCAGTCTCCCAAAATATGCTTCCGTCTTCTTTGCTGTGGGCTTTCCACAATGCAAAGTCCCTTATATTTTCCTTTTCATATTCATCTTCTTCATTCAATCTTCCTTCTGCATTTTCCTTAAGGTGCTCTGGATCAATGTTTGCAAGCTTTCCGTAATTCTTAAACTTTGAAATATTGAAATAGATTGTATTATTTTTTTCATAAGTAAAGCCATTTTTCTTTAATTTTTTAATCATATAAATCATTTCCTTTATATGCTCTGTTGCCAGCGGCATTGCATAAGGCTGCTCGATATTCAATGCCCTAAGGTCATCAACAAATGCCTTTAGATAGAAGTTTGTAAACTTTTTCAGTGATTTGTTTTCTTTTTTGCATCCTTTTATTATTTTGTCATCAACATCGGTTATGTTCATTATATGCTTTACTTTATACCCTGAGTATTCAAGGTATCTTCTCACAACATCATAGAATATCATTGCCCTGAAATTCCCTATATGGGCATAGTCGTACACCGTAGGGCCGCATGTATACAGGCTGACTGAGCCTTTCTTAATAGGCTTGAATACTTCGTCTTTTTTTGTAAGGGTATTGTGTATTTTAAGCATAATGCATAGGTTGCACAGCCATATAAAAAGGTTTTTGTGAGGTGAGCTAAGTTTAGTGCCAATGCTGCCAAGCAACGGTTTCGTCCGTTGACACCGAGATTAGTGCAGGATTTCACTGCGTTCAATCCTGCTCCATAAGCGAACAGAGCGCAGCATTGGCGCAATAGGCTTTGTTCAATATTTTTGTGGAAATATTTATAAAAAACCATGGCTTTGCCGCTATAATGCCAAAGACAAAAAACATCTTTACTCTGCGCAATAGGTTCTTTGTATATGGGTTTACCCTATTGGGGGGCCTTATAACAGAGACAGGAATGCTGATGATAAACACGCCTGAATTAAGGCTTTACAGCATTGCTTTGCTTCTTACTGGCTTAGGAACAGTTGCTTTTGGCGTTAAGAACATAATTGCAGCGAAGTTCTATAAATAAACGATAAATAAATTAAGTTATGCAGCTTTATATCTTCTTGTATTGTCTTCAAATGATACAGCATAATGTTCAAAATCAGGAACAATACATTTAGCATGAATTGCAAGCTTTTCTTTATCTGAATATTTGTTACTATTCTCATTTTTATAAAACCTGAATAAATAATTCGCGAGCTGATCTGCT
Organism: uncultured Methanosarcinales archaeon; assembly: GCA_964459835.1. Classification (GTDB taxonomy): domain Archaea; phylum Nanobdellota; class Nanobdellia; order Woesearchaeales; family UBA12501; genus CAYWPA01. The sequence continues at coordinate 49,983 of CAYWPA010000001.1, read as the reverse complement.
ATATTTATTAGTTTAATTCTTGTATCTCCCTTTTCAACACCAACAATGGTCGGGCACGCAATAGAACTTATCTCTTTTTTTACTTCTTCAATTATCTGTGCTCGTACTTGGCCATCAACAAGAATTTTTTCCAAATTACCAAAACACTTTGCAAATTCAGATAAAACAATCATTTGAACATGCCTTTGTTCAAATTCTTCTTTAACTTCTGCAGGAATAAGAATGTGTCTATAATCCCTTCCACATAATATCTCATTAATAGTAGAATTTCCTCTTTTTTTCTCCAATCCACCTATGTCTTTTATATCTTCTGGGATTTGAGAATATACAGCAACAAAAACTTCCGGCACTCTGCCATGGTTTGACTCATCTATGCCTAAAAAACCACTATCGTACATAATCACTCACACCACTACAACTGTCACCCCTTTTTACTCTTTATTCTGGCAAGCTTTGTTTATATAGTTTTCCACTTCAAAGAATATATGCCAGCCAGCTTAAGCTTTAGAAATAGAAACATTAATATATCTATTAATACATAAAAGCGCTAATCTAATGGGAGAGGTGACACCCGAAATGGCTAAAAAGAAAGCAAAGAAAAGAAGATAAGCTTTGCTGCTATCCGAATAGATGGTTTCCAAAACACAGCAAATGGGAGCTAGCTTAAAGCGTTTTTTCTTTTTTTCTTCTGATTGAGTGCTATTATTGTATGTGGAGGATGAAAAATGGAAATGTGGGAAAATACTATACGCTATGACGACGAAGACGACGATGATAGTGACGATGATGACGACTACTAAGCCCTAAACTTTTTCTTTTTTATTTCACTTTTTTTGCATAAGCCGCTTCTATGTATAGCTATGGCTTCTATATTTTTCCCTGCAGATAGAACAAAACTACAAAAACAGCTATTCCCAAGGCGCTTATTGCAATCACAATATCCTCGCTGTGCCAGACAGGGTATTTGAATTTCTTTTTTGTAAACGGATAAAACAATTCTATGCCTTCGTCAACTAGAAGATCAACTCCTATATGCAGGACATAGCTTACAAATGCTATCCACGCTGCAAAAAAATCATACAATGCAACTAATCCAGACAAAATAACAACAGCAAAAATATTATGCAAAGGCTCAACCCTTATAAACATTCCAACATAAATATCAATAAGAGGAATTAATTGAAACAAGAAAACTACTATCCCTATCTTCCAGCCAAAATAATACTGAGCTATCAAGCCTGTGAAAACACCTAAATTAAGATGCGCTAAAGGCCTCATAAGCTAAATTCTGGCTTTTATGTTTAAATATTTTGTTGTTTTATTGAATTAAAAATAAAACAAAAATTTATTTGCACATCTTGCAGCTGTGCCTTGCAAGCACGAAGTTGTACAGCCATGCCGTTATAAAGCCAACTACAAAGCCTAAAATTGCACCAGCTATAAGCCCAACAAATGCTCCGCTAGTTGTTGCTGACATCCAGGGATATACAGACGACACAATATTCCATGTTCCTGCATTGTAGAACAAAAACTCCTTGCCCATTGACTGAAGCAATGCATGAAGAAACGAATCAACGCCTGAGATAATTGTAAATGCACCTGCCAATGCGCATGTATTTAGTTTTGCCTGTCCTTCCATTTTTTCACCTCCTTGTTTTATTGTTTCCTTTTTGATTTTTTCTGTGGGTTAAAATATTTTAAAATCACCCATACGATAACCCATATTAATGCAATCAGCAATACAAGACCTATTAAGTGGTAAAATACCCACCATCCAGCCCCATAACCCATCATGCTGTATCCACCATATATCGTAGGACATCCTCCCTGCGCTGAAACAAAAACAGAGAATAACAACAATACTGAAGCAAATAAAGCCAGTTTAATATGATTGTTTTTCATTTTTCACCTTAATTTATGATCTCTTGTTGTATAATTATATAAATGTTTTCAAGCTTTACGGCATTGGATAGCAAGATTTAAATACCAATAAAAAACAAGGAAAATATGTCAAAAAAATTAATTAGATTTTGTCCTAAGTGCAAGAGCACTGATGTAATTCCGGACTTATCCTTGCAATCTTATGGCAGAGGTTCTTTTTTCAATCAATATAAATGCAATAAATGTGGATTTACAGGATTATTCTTTCCTGAAGTTGCTGAAGATGAATTAAAAAATAAATCATAAAACTTTTATTATTTTCTTTTGCAAACTTTGCATTCCTTTATGCTCTTTGCCTTGAAATAGATTGCTGTTCCGAGAATTCCTGCAGTTAATACTGAAAGTGCAGGCCTTGCAGGCTCTAGATAAGTCATCAAAGCTGTTGTGCTGAATAATGAGACAAGCACTACATTGCATATTGGGCAGCCCAATGCTAAAACATTGACAAATGCAGCTCCAGTTGCTGCGCTTTCTGTTTTTGTATTTTTTAGTTTTATCAGCCTTTTGTAATTTCCTTGGTAAAATAAAAGAGCAATAAAAGCCCCAAACAAAACAGAATTTATCGGAAGAAAAATATAGTCAAAAATTGTTACAGGCGACATTCTGAAAAAATAAGAGTTTGGTATTACTGCAGTGGGTATTCCAAATAAAAAGAAAGCTATTATTGCGGCAACTGAGCCAATAGCTACATAAGGCCATGATGCCGGATTTTTCTTTTGTTTTTTTCTCATCTTAGTTTTTCTTTGTAAACTTATAAATAAGATAAATTAAGACTGCAATACCAACGAGAATTATAAACCATACTTCAGATGGAATTCCTGATGAGCTTGCAACTTGCATTCCTGCTGCCGGATGATGCCCCATTATATCACCTCAATAAATAATTTCTCTCCATGGTCTGTACTGCAAAATGTTTCTGGCTGACCACGCTGGTTTGCCACAAACTGTATTGTTTTTGTTTCTCCTGGCTTTACAAACTCCTGTACGCCAAAAACCGGCAAGGATATGCCGTGAGTTACCCCATCAGTGTTCTTTATATTTACCTTCACTGTATCGCCAAAATTAACAGTTATAGAAGAAGGATTGTAACTATATTCACTTATAACTGCATTAAATTCTTTTAATTCCCCTGTTCCTTTGCTGCTTATTGTCTGACTTGTACATCCTGCAATAGCTAAAATGATAAATATAATGTCTATCATCAAAGTTGTCTGTATTGTGTTTTTCATTTTTTACGTTATCATTTTATGCAAACTAAACTTATTTATCTTATTTTCTATATTTAATGAGTTTCGCATTGCTTATATTGCATGTTTTATTAGATATCTTTGCTGAGATCGAAGATATTGCTATTATTAATAAAACTATGCCAAGATAGCCTACTTCCAGGCCTTTGAAAGGCAAAACAGCAATTAATCCTGTATAGCCAAGCAAAGCAAGCAAGCCAATGCCGCATGAAGCGCAGGCAGGAGCAATTGTTCCCAAAACAATGCCGCCTGCGCCTGTTGCATAAGACTTGTTCATGGATTTTATAGTTTTAAGTTGGTACACCAGCAATGAAACGAATATGCCGCTTAAAATCGATGCTATTAATAAAAGCATTATTGAATGAACGGGTAATGCCAAAAATGTTCCAATGAATATTTTACTGATAATTTCAAAGCTTGGGAAATTAAGATAAACTCTGTAATTGATTATGCTAATGTTAAAAGTTAATATAAGCAAAGTTGTAAAGCTAGCTAAAGCTATGTAAAGCGGTTTTTGATATACGTTTTTTAGTGCAATAAGTATATCTTTAATCCTTTTCTTTACTTCCATATTTAAAAAATAATAAAAAACAAAAATTTAGCTTCTTGCCAGCTCTGCGTCAATCACTGGCTTGAAAGATGAATAAGGCATTGCGCCGCTTACCGGCGTGTTTCCAATGACAAAATGAGGAGTTCCCTGTCCCCCTGCTCTTTGTGCATCTATCAGGTCTTTATTTACTTCTGCAGAATATTTTCCTGAATCCAGGCATTTGTTGAACTTTCCTGTATCCAGTCCAAGGTCAGCTGCCCATTGTTTTAAGTCAGCAACTCCGAATTGAACTGTGCCCTGTCCTCTTTTATCCTGCTCTTCAAAGATCTTGTCATGGTACTGCCAGAACCTATCCTGCTCTCTGGCACATTCACTTGCCTCTGCAGCCGGCTGAGCTCCCGGATGTATGCTTGTCAATGGGAAATCCCTGTAGACAAACTTAACCTTTCCTGTGTCGATATAATCTTTCTTTATGCTAGGCAAAGTATCTTTCCAGAACTTCCTGCAGAATGGGCACTGGAAGTCTGAAAACTCCACTATTGTTAGTGGCGCATTTTCATTGCCCAAAAAGGCATCGTCATCCTCCAGTTCTGCAGCGCTTACAGCAGCTGTTGGGGGAGGCGGAGCAGCCGGTGATGGCACCGCTGCCCCTACTCCTGTTCCTGTCTTAAAAAATAACTGCCATACTACTATTATTGCCAAAATAACTACGGCAGCTTTCCATAATGTTGATTTTTTGAATGTGATTGCTTCCTCTTTTTCACTTTCTTTTTTCATATTATCCCTCCAATGTGATTTTAAAGAATTTTAGATAGAAGTATTATAAATAATCAATCCTATGAACAGTACTGGTAAAAATGGCTATATATGCCGAATTCTGCTTTAAGAACGTTCATAAAGCAATCTCAGCCTATTTTAAGAACACTGCAAGCGTCTTTCCTTTTTTAACTCTCTTTATTAATCCTTTATCTTCAAGATCCTTAAGAACATAGCTAAGCTTTGCCTTTGACATGTCTGTTCTTATTCGCAATGTATTTTGAGTTATTCCATCCTGCTCTTTTATTGCCTTCATTGCTTTTTTTTCAAAATTATCAAGACCTTTTAATATTAAATTAAATTTTTCATCTTCAAGCAGCTTTTGCTTGTCTTGTTCTAACCTCCTTAGGATTTCCTCCTCTCCCTTTGCAAAGAAAATAAGATAAAAGCCAAGGGCAAAGATAAATCCTATAACGCCAAAAGAGATATGGGCCAGGCTTAATGAAGATTCAATCTGCAGGCATCCCTGCTTATCAAAACAGCCAAGTTCACTTGCCTTTGTATTTAAACCACCCATTAGCTTGATTATAATCATTGCAATGACTATGCTGATTACAAGAAAAACTGCCCCTATTTTTTTGTTATTCATTTTTTGAAGGAAGGTCGTGGCTTATTTAAAGATTTGCCTTAATTTTTAGCAACATTTAAATACAAACAAAAAACAAGGAAAATATGGCTAACATTGACCAGAAAAGTATTGGTAAAATACTAGTTGCATCTTCTTTTATACTTATCATCCTTCTTATTTTTGTCAAGCTCAATCTTGACAAGGAAGGGGCTTTTCTATGCAAGGTTGTGGCAGAATCCCCCACTCTAACAATGGAGCAGTGCCCTGCACACGAAAACATTGCATCGTGGTATGTTCTTGCAGCATTTGTGATTGCCTTGCTTATTTTTGGCAGCGGCATATTTATGATTTTTAAGCCTATAAAAAAAGAAATAGCAGAAATAAGGGAAATAAGTGCAAAGAAAAAGAAAGAAGCAGGAACAACAGAATCAATATCCAAGGCTGAAAAAGCCGACATTTCAAAGATTTCAAAGTTTGATGAAAGGGAAAAAAAGGTTTATGAGCTGCTTGTGCAGAAGGACGGCTCTATGTACCAGAGCGATATAATGAAGGAAACAGGCCTCACAAAGGTCCAGCTTACAAGAATTCTTGACAGGATGGAAGGAAAGAAGCTGATAGAAAGGCAGAGAAGGGGGATGACTAATATAGTTATTCTCAACTAATCATCCTGAAACTAGTTTCACGTTATTTTTATAAGGGGTTTCAGAACATATCCTGACTATGGGCAACAAAAACCTGAAAAAACTAAAACTAAGGGTTAACGGAATGCACTGCGCGAGCTGCGAAGTGCTTATCGAGAGAAAATTCAGTAATATTGAGGGAGTAAAGAAAGCTAGGGTAAGCCATGCAAGCGGCAGGGCGATAGTGTATTACAAGGCAAGAGAACCGAGCATAAACGAATTAAATGAATCTATACATGGGCATGGCTATACAGTTTCCTCGCTTAAGGAAGGGGCAAGGCATGAAAGCGCTGAGCCTTCAAAGAAAAGCGCCGCCAAAAGCAAACACTATGAATTTAAAAAAGACCATGTGGAAATAGGAGCAGCTTTCCTTATTGTTTTAGGATTATACCTTATCTTCAAGCAGTTTGATATACTTCCAAATATAGGCGTTTCTGAAAATATGACCTATGGCCTTGTTTTTATTATAGGGATCATTGCTGCATTCTCCACATGCCTTGCAGTTACAGGAGGCCTGCTGCTTGCGGTTGCAACAAAGTACAACCAGCAGCATCATAATCTAAGCGGACACCAGAAATTTAAGCCGCATATTTATTTCAACATAGGAAGAATCGCTTCATACACAATTCTAGGCGGTTTTGTTGGGTTGCTAGGCTCTGCCTTTACTTTGTCAGCAAGTACAACAGGCTATCTGACTGTTGCTGTAAGCATAGTCATGGTCCTGCTTGGCCTGCAGATGCTCAATATATTCCCATGGCTAAGATACTTCCAGCCAAAGATGCCAAAGTTCATAGTGCATAAGATTTACAATACCTCTTCAGACAAAAACCGCAAAGCTGCCCCTTTCTTGTTTGGGGCATCTACATTTTTCCTTCCATGCGGCTTTACACAGGCATTGCAGCTTTATGTGCTGAGCACAGGAAGCTTTATGACAGGAGCATTGACAATGCTTTTCTTTTCCTTAGGAACACTTCCAGCGCTTGTTTCTTTAGGCGCTGTTTCAAGCTTTGCAAAAGGAGCAGCACACAGGTATATTGTAAAAACATCTGCTGTTGCAGTTATTTTACTAGGCATATTCAGCATAAGCAATGGCTTTGCCTTGGCAGGAAATCCGCTTGAATCCGGTTTCTTTTCAAAAAATACAGTCCAGAATACAATCCAGGGCGCAGGCACAGATTACATAAAAACAGCTGGAGAAGCTGACGGCAAACAAATAATAGAAATGAAAGTCATGGGGCGTGATTATTACCCATCGCAGTTTACTGTTGCTGAAGGCGTTCCTGTAGAATGGAGGATTGACGGAAGGGCAGCGCAGGGCTGTGCACAGGTGATCTCTGTTCCGCAGCTTGGCATCACAGAAGTTCTTCCCAGGGATAAGGTAAAGACCATTACCTTTACCCCAGAAAAAACAGGAGCGATAAGATTCAGCTGCTCAATGGGGATGGCAGGCCCAGGCGTGTTCAATGTTGTCTGACGCTACATAAAAGAATAGCAAAAATATAAAAAGCACTGAAGATGAAAACAACAATGTATATAAAAGGCATGCACTGCGAATCCTGCAAAGCAGTAATTGAAGATGTATGCAGGGATGTTGCCGGTGTCAGGAATTGTGTTGTTGATTTCAAGACAGGTAAAGTAACCATAGAGCATGACAATGCTGATTTAGGGAGATTAAAAAAAGAAATTGAATCAGCTGGCGAATATAAGGTAGTAAGTAAAAAATAAACAAAACATGAAAAAAACAACTTTTAATATTGCAGGAATGCACTGCGCTTCTTGTGCAGTGCGAAATGAAAGAAGCCTGAAAAAAATAAAAGGTGTCTCTGAAGCCATGGTTAATTTTGCAACACACAGCGCAACTGTGGAGTATGATGAAAGCCTTGTTTCTGAGAAAGACCTTCATGATGCAATCATAAAGAATGGGTATAAGGTGCTTACTGAACAATTCACCCATAATCATAAGCAGGAAGCTCAAAAAGAGCTTGCTACAACAAAAAGGAGAGCTGTTTTGGCATTGCTGCTGGCAGCCCCTCCGCTAATAATCGCTATGTTCAGTATCAAGCTGCCGCTGGATATCCTAGGCATTAATGCAAGCCTCTGGATCCAGGCACTATTAAGCGCATTTGTAATTCTTGTTCTTGGAAGGGAGTTCCACTTAGGCATGATCCATCAGGCAAGAATGAAGTCTGCAAATATGGACACTTTAGTATCAATAGGTGTTCTTGCTGCATTATTCTACAGTGCATGGGCCATGGCAGCAGGAAAGCCAGACCTTTATTTTGAAACAGGCGCTGTTATTGCTGCATTTATTCTGCTTGGAAGGTATTTTGAAGCAAAATGCAGGGGGCAGGCAAGCGAGGCCATTGAAAAGCTGCTTCAGCTTGGAGCCAAAACAGCAAGGGTAATAAAAAATAACAAAGAAATGGAAATTCCCATTGAGCAGGTTAAGGCTGGCGACATACTTCTTGTAAAGCCCGGCGAAAAAATTCCAGTTGATGGAAAGGTTGCAAAGGGAATGTCAAGTGTTGATGAATCCATGCTTACAGGAGAAAGCCTGCCAGTTGGAAAGCAGAAAGATGATGATGTTTTTGGAGCCACTATAAATATCAATGGAGCTTTGTACATAAAGGCAACAAAGGTCGGAGAAGACACTGTGCTTGCGCAGATCGTAAAAATGGTCACAGAGGCGCAGACAAAGACAGCTCCGATACAAAAGCTTGCAGACAATGTTTCAGGGATATTTGTGCCTATTGTTATTATTATCTCTATAATTACATTTGCAGTATGGTATTTCTTTACAGGAAATATTGCAGCAAGCTTGATTCCTGCAGTTGCAGTGCTTGTCATTGCCTGCCCTTGCTCTCTTGGGCTTGCAACACCAACAGCAATAATGGTTGGAACAGGCATTGGAGCAAAAAGAGGAATCTTGATTAAAAACGGCGAGGCGCTGGAAAGGGGAAAAAAGATCGATGTTGTTATATTTGATAAAACAGGGACATTAACAGAGGGAAAGCCAAGAGTAACCAATATTGCTGCATGCAAAAATATTTCAGAAGATAGTGTGTTGGCATTGGGAGCCAGCATAGAAGCATTATCAGAGCATCCATTGGCGCAGGCAGTTGTAAACGCTGCAAAGGATAAAAAGATTGCATTAAAAATTGTTCATAGATTTGAAAATTTTGCCGGAAAAGGCGTTACAGGAGTTATTGGAAACAAAAAAATATTTGTCGGTAACAATGTTTTAATGAAAGGGCATAATATTTCCACAAAAACATGTCAGGGCAAGATTGAAGAGCTTGAGCAGCAGGCAAAGACTGTTATTGTAGTCGCAGATGAAAAAGAAGCATTGGGGATTATCGCCATTGCAGATACTTTAAAAGAAGATTCGCTCGAAGCAGTCAATAAGCTAAGGGCAATGGGGATTGAAACTATCATGATTACAGGGGATAACAAAAGAACAGCAGATGCAATTGCCAAGCAAGCTGGCATAGAAAAAGTGTTTGCAGAGGTGCTTCCTCAGGACAAGGCGGACAAGGTAAAAATGCTTCAGAGGGATAAATTAAAAGTTGCTTTTGTGGGAGATGGCATTAATGATGCGCCTGCATTAGTACAGGCTGACCTAGGCATTGCAATAGGCACAGGAACCGATATAGCCATTGAAGCAGGCAACATAGTGCTTGTAAGGGGCCATCCGTTAAAAGTTGTTGAGTCGCTTAAGCTTTCAAAAAAGACCTTCAGCACAATAAGGCAGAATCTTTTCTGGTCATTTTTCTACAATACAGCAGGCATTCCTATCGCAGCAGGGGTTCTTTACCCATTTACAGGGCTGCTTTTAAGCCCTATGATTGCAGCTGCAGCCATGGTATTTAGCAGCGTAAGTGTTGTAGGAAACTCCCTTCTTCTGAAGGCAAAGAAATTCTAAGTTTTTGATCCTTCTTGATAAACAGAAAGATATAAATAAGGATTTCTATAATAAAAGCTTATGCCAAAGCTGATAAAAAAAGTTTCAAGGAAGGCTGGATTACCCCCTGGAACAGTTGTTTATGTAGGAAAAAAGAGGACTGAAAAAGTAAAGATAGAGGTTATAGATTATACAGAGACAAAGCTTGTTGCAAAAGAGGCTGAAAAAATAGAAGACTGCTTTCCTCTGATGCAAAAGCCTTCTGTAACATGGATAAACATAACAGGGGTTTACCAGACTGGTGTTATAGAAAAAATAGGAAAAGCCTTCAACCTCCACCCATTAACTCTTGAAGACATAACCAATACAAACCAAAGGCCAAAGATAGAGGAATTTGATAATTATGTATTTATAGTGTTAAGGATGCTTTTTTACAATGAAAAAACAAACGATATAGAGTCAGAGCAGATCAGCTTTGTTGTTGGCCAAAGCTATGTTATTTCTTTCCAGGAAAAAGAATTGGATATTTTTGACCCAATTAGGCATAGGATAGCAAATGTGAAAAGCAAAATAAGGAAGCTTGGAAACGACTACCTTTTCTATTCACTGATTGATGCAATTGTTGACAGCTATTTCGTAACGCTGGAAAAAATAGGATGGAAGATAGAAGATGCAGAAGATGACATCACTGCAAATCCGCAGCCAGAAACCCTTAAAGTAGTGCATAATCTGAAGCAGCAGCTTATTCTTCTAAGGAAGTCTGTATGGCCTCTAAGAGAAGTTGTCAACAGCCTCTACAGGGCGGAATCTACAATAATTGAAAATCGGACAAGGATTTATTTCAGGGATGTTTACGACCACACAATACAAGTTAAAGATATAATAGAAACATACAGGGACATTGTTTCTGGAATGCTGGAGATTTATCTTTCTAGCGTAAGCAACAAAATGAATGAAGTTATGAAAGTTTTGACTATTATCGCAACAATATTCATCCCATTGACATTTTTAACAAGCATTTACGGCATGAATTTTGATTTTATGCCAGAACTCGGCTGGAAATGGAGCTACCCTATATTATGGACAGTAATTATTACTGTTACAGTAATTATGCTGGTTTTATTCAAGAAGAGAAAATGGATGTAACAAACAATAACTTTAAAAACCAGCTAAAAATCCAATGGTTATAGGGGTGCATATATGGCAAAGGGTTCAGAGATAAGGATTAAAAAAGACACAGCATGGAAGGTTGCTGTTGTCGTACTGGCAATCATCGTTCTATATTTGGTGTTTGTAAAAGAGAAGGCTCCAGCCGTTCCAACAGTTCCAGGAGCAATTGACACTTCAAGTGACCCAAAGGTAACTTTAACAATAATAAATGACCCTGGCTGCAGCAGCTGTGATGTATCACAGGCACTATCTGTTCTACAGGGACAATTATTCCCTAGTTTAGAAATAAAGGAAATTGACTATACTACACCCGAAGGAAAAAAGATGGCAGAAGATTTGGATATAATAGCACTGCCAGCATATGTATTTGATGACAAAATAACAAAAACCGCAAACTTTCAGGCAAATCCTCAGCTTCAGGCAGCATTTATTGTTAAAGGCAACAAATTTATTGTAAACCCAGCGGCAATAGGCGCTGGCAAATACCTAAATCCTCCAAAAGCAGATGACGATGCAGTAAAAGGAAGCAAAGATGCACCAGTTGAAATAATCGAGTTTTCAGATTTCCAGTGCCCATTCTGCAGAGCATTCTGGAGACAAACGTTACCTAAACTAGAAAAAAATTATATTGACACAGGAAAGGTTAAGTTTGTTTATAGAGACTTTCCTCTAGCACAAATACATCCAACTGCACAGAAGGCAGCAGAAGCAGCTGAGTGTGCAGAAGAACAAAACAAGTACTGGGAATATCATGATAAGGTATTTGAAGAGCAGGAGAAGCAAGGCCAGGGCACTGTTCAATTCACTGCAGCAGACTTGAAGCAATGGGCAGCTGACCTTGGGTTGGATACAGCTAAATTCAACAAATGCCTGGATTCAGGAAAATACCAGTCAGAAGTTGAGAAGGACATGCAGGACGGAATAAGCGTAGGCGTTTCAGGAACACCGGCTTTCTTTATCAATGGAATTCCTGTTTCAGGAGCTCAGCCTTTTGAGGTTTTCAAGGAGATAATTGACGCAGAACTTTCAAAATAAAATGGACAGTAAACAGAAAAAGCTTTACTTCAGGGCAGGAATTGTTTTGGCTATCGTTGTTATTGCTTTATTTTTCTATTTAAAGAAAGCAGACTCAGCAAAATATGACAGCTTTGCAGTCTGCCTGACAGAGAATGATGTAGCGATGTACGGCACTAACTGGTGCCCACACTGCCAGAACCAGAAAAAAATGTTTGGGGATTCTTTCAGGTACATTGACTTCAAGGACTGCGATGTAAATCCTGAATGCAAAGAGGTTGGGATCAAGGCTTATCCAACATGGAGCATAAAAGGGCAGCTATTAGAAGCAGGAGTAATGCCTCTGGAAAGCTTATCAGCGCTGACAGGATGCCCTCTTCCATAAAATGAAAAACAAAGTAATTTTTGGCTTAGGAATATTGCTTGTTTTAGGATTGGTTCTTTTTGCTATGAATATAAATTATTTTTTTCCTTCTCCTGATATTGACCTGGCTTTTACACAAAGCTTAGGGTCTTCAGAAGAGTTAAGAAACTATGCAACTTCAGGAATAACAGGAGAGGCTTTAACAGCAAATTTAGCAGAAAACTCAGATGCAGATGTTGTTATAGAGGAATTCTCTGACTTTGAATGCCCTTTCTGCAAACAGCAGCTCCCGATTTTAAAGCAAGTGAAGTCTGTTTATGGAGACAAAGTTGCAATTGTATACAGGCACTTTCCTATTTCACAGATACACCCGAACGCATACAAGGCAGCAGAGGCAAGTGAATGCGCTAAGGATCAGGGAAAGTTCTGGGAATACCATGATTTAATATTCCAGAATCAAGACAGGGTTTCAAGGGATGCATTGGAAGCATATGCAGCAAAGCTAAATCTAAACATGGACCAATTTAACGAATGTATGGACACAAACCAGAAATTTTCAATAGTGCAGGCAGACTTTGCAGAAGGCTCTTCAAGAGGAGTGCAGGGAACGCCTACTTTGTTTATCAACGGGCAGATGCTTGTCGGAGCGCAGAGCTTTGCAAAATTAAAAGAGGTTATAGATAACGAGTTAAAATGAAAAAGGCAAAAAAGCATCCAGCAAAGAAATGGGAAGTTTCTTTAATTGAGCTTAAAAGCCAAGCAGAAAAAAGATTTAAGGTAACAAGAAGGATCCCTTATTTGTCAGTTTCAGAAACAAAGTTTTTCAAGACTAAAAAGAAAGCAAAAGAACAGCTAGAAAAGTGGCTAAAGTAATGCCTCGACTTTAGCTTTTAGCGTATTAACTAGTTTGGGTTGGTTGAATTGGAAAACATCAGGAACATCAAGGGAAACAATGCGCTTTTTCATGTATTGTTTAGGAAACCTTTCAGCTATCTCTTTTCTTTGGGAATCCTCCATAACAACAACAATATCAGCCCATTCAAGCTGCTTTTCAGTGACAGGCTTCTCATTGTAAAGCCCTGCGGATTTAGTCTCAAATCTGCCTTTAAAGAGCTTTTCAGCTGTTTTGCTCCTGTTCCGGTTCTGGTTGCATATAAACAATACTTTCATAGTAGCCTGTATAAGCAGCAAAAACATATAAATCTTTCCATACAAAGAGGGTAATAATGAAGGATGTAATATCGTTGGTAAAAGAGGAATTTTTCCGTTCTTTTAAGATCATAAAAGAAAACGGCCTTTACATATTCCTTCCTATGCTTACTGACTTGCTGTTTATTTTTGCCTATGGCTTTATAACAAGCCCTATTTTTACAAAGATTATTGAGTATTTCTACAAGTCAGCATCCCTTGTGACGCAGGCGTCAGGAAATATCGATGCACTTGCTAAAACGCCTTCACTGTGGGGAGTGATAGAAAGCGCAGGAGCAGCAAGCTATACAAAATCATTCATATTGCTTTTGCTTATTGCGCTTGCAGCAGTTTACATTATTTACTGCTTTTTCATGGGAATCAGCTGGTGTTTCTGCTACAGGATGGCTGGAAAAAAGCATGACTTTACAGACTTTGTAATCAATTTTGCAAAAGTTAACCTATTCTGGCTTATCTTGTTTGTCATTTACTTTATTGCAAGCTTTGTTTTTGATTTTGTAACAACACTTGCGCAGGTAAGGGCTGACCAGATTGTTGACAAAAGAAGCATAGTACTTTCAATATTTCTGCTGCTTATTGTTTATTTTGCAAATATCTCCTACTCACTAATTGAAAAGCAAAAAACATGGGAAACAATAAAAAAAGCATTTATTATTGGCATAAAAAAAGCCAAATTCACAATACCTGCTTTTGCTGTTGTCATAATAGTATTTTTCTTGATTAATTACTTATTGGCAGCTTTATCAGATCCAACCTCAATAATTCTTATAGGCGCAATAACAGTTCTTCCAGCTTTTACGTGGGGAAGGATTTTTATACTATCAGTTGTACACAGGCTTTAAACAGGCTGTAGGGCTAAAAAAGAGGTAAAATGGATATTACAAGGGCTGTGCAGAGCGAGTACGACAAGCGTGCTGAGAAGTACGACACAAAGTTTCAGATTTTTCTCAGGTCTTCTTATGACAAAATACTTGAATCCATGAAGCTGACACGAAACGATGCTGTTCTTGATGTCGGCTGCGGAACAGGGGAATTGCTTAGGCTGATTGCAGAGAAAAACAAGTACAAGAGGCTTGTAGGGATAGATGTTTCTGAAAAGATGATAAGGATTGCAAAGAAAAAGCTGGAAGGCTTTAAGAATGTTGAAATACTTTACGGGCATGCCCATAATATTGAATTTAAAGACAATGAGTTTTCAAAAATAGTATCTACAAATGTTATACATCACATGGCAAGTGTTAATTTATTTCTTGAAGAGATGCATAGGGTTCTAAAAAAAGGCGGAACTTTGCTATTGACGGATTTCTGCACAGACGGAAGATGGGTTTGGTTTTTTGAAAAACTATGGAGATTTAAGAAAGGACATCAAAAGGCATACTCAACAAATGAAATGAGGAAGCTGTTCAGGGTTCATGAGTTTAAGGATGTAAGGATAAGCTGGTGGAAAGCAAACTGGTTTTGGTCTGTGATGCTTGTAGAAGCAAAGAAATAAGCAAAGAAGTAAAATGGTTCTTAAAATAATAAAGAGCAAGATGGCTAAATTATTTGGCCTGGACAAGTTTGAGTTTGATAAAATTGTGGTTAAGAGTTCAGCAATGGATGAAATCTGCCACCTTGCAAGGCAGGCATACCCTAAGGAATTTTTTGCCATTCTGAACGGGAAGATAGATGAAAGGGAATTGCTAATAGTAAGCTTAACATATCAGATTTACGAGACTACAGAGGAGTCTGCATCCTTCAAGCTAAACCTCCCTTTAATATCTAATGATATTGGAACTGTGCACAGCCATCCAAGCTACAGCAACCTTCCTTCTGTTGCTGACAAAAGCACATTTAATAAGCATGGCTTGGTGCATATGATAGTGTGCAGGCCGTTTGAAAAAGGCAACATAGCTATGTACGACCTTTACGGCAGGCCTCTGGAGTTTTATGTAAAATGAAATCAAAAATAAGAACAGGTGTGGATATTGTATATATCCCAAAAGTAGGAAAACTTATGCTGAACAAAGAATTTATGAAAAAAGTGCTGCATAAATCAGAAATGAAGTATTACAAAGCTGAAAGTATTGCTGGAATATTTGCTGCAAAGGAAGCTTTTTTTAAAGCTCTAGGAAAAAAGCCGGAATGGATGAAAGTTGAGCTTAAAAAACAAAAAACAGGAAAGCCAGCTTTGTTGCTGGCAAACGAGCTAAAAGAAATCATAGAAGACGTTGATGTAAGCATAAGCCATGATAAGGACTATGCAATTGCTCAAGTCGTGCTGCTGTTAAAGTGAAAACCTTAGCTGATTTAATTGAAGGATTTAAGGAATCAAACAAAGTTGCTGTTATTGATAGAAAAGAGTATAGAAAATTTGCCTATACTTACAAAGAGCTATACAAGCTTTCTTCTAAATTCGCCTATTTTCTTAAGAAAAACAAAGTAAATAAAGGAGACATGATCATAGTCTGGAGCTATAACGGCATAGAATATGCTATCATGCTTTTGGGGGCGTTTTTAGCAGGAGTAATAGTCGTGCCAGTGGATTTAAGGTCAGATATTGTGTTTGCAAGGAAAATACAGAATATTGTTCAGGCAAAATTGGTGTTTCAGACAAGGCACAAGCCAAAATTAAAGCAAAAAACAGTTTTTGTTGAGGAATTGCTTGATTCATTAGAAGAAGGGACATACTCTACTGATGTTAATGAAAACGACATTGCTGAGATAATATATACTTCCGGAACAACAGGAAATCCAAAAGGAGTTATTTTAACACACAAGAATTTTATTTCAAACTTAAATGCTATAAATTCAGTTGAAAAAGTAAAATCAAAATTCAAGTTTCTTTCTGTTCTTCCATTGAGCCATGTCTTTGAGCAGATGACAGGATTTTTTGTTCCACTTTCGCAAAAAGCAAGCATTGTCTATGTAAAGACACTAAAGCCAAGTTCTCTCTTTGAGGCCTTTGAAGATGAAAAAATAACAAATGCAGCATTTGTTCCAAGAATTTTGGAATTAATATATTCAGGCATTCTGCAGGAAGTAAAAAAGAAAAACAAAGAAAATCAGTTTTTCATAGCATTGAAAGCTGCTAAATATATTCCGTTTTCACTAAGAAAATTATTGTTCAGAAAAATCCATAAAAAGCTTGGAAACAATATTAATTATTTTATTTCAGGCGGAGCAACACTGAATGAAGAGCTTGAAAGATTCTACAACAGCATAGGGATACTTGTTATTCAGGGATATGGTTTAACAGAAACTTCTCCAATCTTAACTGCAAACACGACAAAAAAGCACAAGATTGGCTCAGTTGGAAGGGCCATTACCGGTGTAGAAGTTAGCATAAAGAACGGAGAGGTGGTTGCAAAAGGCGATAATATAACCCAAGGCTACTACAAGAACCCGACAAAGACAAAAGAGCTTTTTGAGGATGGATGGCTTAAAACAGGCGATTTAGGAAGATTTGATAATGAAGGATTTCTTTATCTGAAAGGAAGGAAAAAAGATGTTATAGTAACAGCAGCAGGCATCAATGTGTATGCAGAAGATATTGAAAATATCCTGAACAAAATAGAAGGTGTAGCAGATAGCTGTGTTATCGGAATGGATGGAAAGAAAGGAGAAGAGGTATATGCTGTTTTGCTGCTGAAAGAAGGAGCAAAGGCAAAAAACATTGTAGACAAAGCAAACGAAAAGCTTGACTCTTCACAGAAAATAAAGGATTACTCTGTCTGGCCATATGAGGATTTTCCAAGAACAACAACTCTAAAAATAAAAAAGTTTGCTGTTAAGGAAGCATTGAAAACAAAAAAAGAAGCTGTTATTGTAAAGAAAAAGAACAAGATTTATAGCATAATTTCACAATTAACCAATAAAAAAATAACAGATGCTGCTACTTTACAAGATCTTGGCTTGTCTTCAATTGACATTGTTGAATTGATTTCTTTGCTGGAACAGGAGTTCAATATTGAGATAGACGAAGAAAGAATGATACCTAGCACAAAAATAAAAGAGCTTGAACAAATAATAAAACAAAAAATAATAATCGAGGAAAAGCCAATATTCAAGCATTGGGCGCTTTCCCTAGCAGCAAGATTTTTCCGTTTTGTACTTCAGCCTTTAACAAACCAAATTGCAAGATTTTTCAGCTGGCCAAGGATTTATGGAAGGGAGAACTTAAAAGGATTGAAAAGCCCCGTTATCTTTGCAGCAAATCACCAAAGCCATTTTGACACGCCAATAATACTGATGAAGCTTCCGCTGAGGTTTTCCCTTAAAACAGCAGTTGCAGCATGGCAGGAGTTTTTCTTCAGGCACAACCTGAAATACAAAGGCTTTGGGAAATGGCTTTTATACCACCTTGCAACCATATTCTATAATATTTACCCGTTTCCACAGCAAAAAGGCTTCAGGAGAAGCCTAAAATATACAGGAAGGCTAGTAGGAAAAGAATGGAATATTTTGATTTATCCTGAGGGAGCAAGAACAATGACAGGGGAGATTCAAAGCTTTAAGCAGGGCATAGGAATACTGGCTGTAGAGATGGGCATTCCTGTTGTTCCGATAAAGGTGGAGAATGTAATAAAAGTTCTTCCGAGATGGAAGAGATTCCCTAAATTTGCAAGGACAAAAGTAAATATAGGGAAGCCAATTATTGTAAAGCATGGTTCATATATCCGGGCAACAGAGGAAATAGAAAAGGCTGTAAAAGAACTGTAGAAAGCTTTAAATACAAATCCTTCTTCTTTGTTTTTATGAAAAAGCTGGTTTTGATTATTGTTGTATTTATTGTTTTTATTACTCTAGGCTGCAAATCCAACAGTGATTTAGAGCAGGATATTCTTGATCTTGAAACAGAGATAGGGGAGATTGAGAATGAAACAGCCCAAGATGGTATTAATGAAACAGCAGAAGAAGTAAACGAAACAGAAGTTGAAGAATCAAATGAGACAAACCAGACAGAAATAAACGAGTCAGAAGTTCTTGAAAGGATAAGCGATGAGGAAATAGAGCAGTTTATTAAAATTGTAATAAATGTTGATAAGTTTTCTCCTGCAGAGATAAACATTCTTCCAGGGCCTGTTAAGCTAATCATTGAAAATAATGTAAGCGAAGCTAATGAGGTTGTAGTTGAAGGCCCTATGAGAAGCTTTGACAGGGTAACTGAAAGGCTTAATGTCTCTGCAAACGGTAAAACAGACTATGTTTTTAACGCAAAAGAAGGGGAATATAACATTTATTCACACGTTCCAGGCCATAGGAGGAGAGGAGAGTTTACTAAAATCAGAGTGGGAGAGTATGAAACATTCCTTGAATATAAGTCTCCTGATGATCTTAAAGAGTTTTATATTGAGATGAACGCTACAATCAATCAAAGCAATGTTTCTAATGCAACCGGATAGTTATTCTTTAACAACCTTCAAAAACATCCAGTAGACAGCAAAAGCCATTATCATGTGGGCAAATAGCATTGATACGCTGTCTCCCACTTCAGGTCCAAAGGCAAAGAAATCACCTGCTTTAATCAGATAAAAAAAGCGGTAGTAAATAAAAAACAATACTGGACCAAGGACTGAAACAGCAACGCCTGATTTAATGTTTTTGCCATATAGCCATGTCACTGCAAAAGCAGCAACAAACATCGCAAGGAATTTTCTTATGATATAGTAAAGCGGAGCAAGCACACCTGTGGAAAGATGGTATATTATATCTACTGCATTAACAGCTAAAGCAAACAAAATTGAAAAAACAAAAACATTTGCAAGTTTTTTGTTCATTGCACTATTACCTTCCCCTTTATGCTTGGATGAATTGTGCAGGTATAGTCAAATGTTCCCGCTTCATTGAAAGTAATGCTGCCACTCTCGCCTTTCTTTAAAACTCCTGTGTCAAAGCCATCTCCTGTTGCTGTATGCGGAGCTGAATCCATATTTGTCCAAGTAACAGCTGTGCCTTTCTTCACAGTTATTGTTGCAGGGCTGAAGGCAAAGTTCTGTATCGTTACACTAACTGTTGATGTTTCAGGCTCTGATTGTTCTGCATCAGCTTGCGCCTCTTCTTCAACAACATATGTTTTCTGCGGCTCTGCGGGCTTTCCATAGTCATAGCTTTTAGCACAACCTGTCATCAATAGAAGCACTGCGATAAGAAGCAAAATTTTTTTCATTTTTCCACCTCAACCAAAGTTCATATTTTTATATCATAACCTTTATATAAATTTTACTAAATAAACGATATACGGTCAAAAAACTCATGAAACTATCTGCAACAGGAACTCTAACATGCCCTAAATGCAGGCACAAACAGAAAATGGAGATTCCTAGTGATAAATGCATTACTTTTTACAAATGTGAAGGCTGTGGAAAAACAATATCTGCAAAGCAAGGCTGCTGCGTTTTCTGCGACTACGGAGACAGGCCGTGCCCTGTCGGCCATAAGGCTTAAAACAATACTTTTATAAACAACCGGTATTTCCGCTTATCATTCCTTATGGAGGGTGTATAGATGGCAAAAAGCGATGTTTTGTTTTCATTGAAAAAAGAGGATTTTTGGAAAATAGCTACAGTAATTCTTGCAATAGTTTTGATATGGGCTTTATTCTTCAGGGGAGAAACAGGAGCAGCACCAAGCCCTTCTCCTACACAGCCTTCAGCAGCGCCAACAGTAGAAGTTAGCGCAGATGATGATCCTGTTAAGGGAAACAAGAACGCGCCTGTAGAGATAATAGAGTTTTCAGATTTCCAGTGTCCTTTCTGTGCAAGGTTCTATTCTGATACGCTTCCACAATTGGAAAAAGAATACATTAAAACAGGAAAAGCAAAATTAGTTTACAGGGACTTTCCTTTAACAAGCATACATCCATATGCGCAGAAAGCGGCAGAGGCAGCTGAATGCGCAGATGACCAAGGAAAGTTCTGGGAGATGCATAACAAGATTTTTGACAACCAGGCAGCCATTGGCGTAATCGATCTGAAAAAGTACGCAGATGAGCTTGGCCTTGATACAGCAAAATTCAACAGCTGCTTAGACTCAGGAAAGTATGCGTCAGAAGTGCAGAAAGACTTGACTGATGGGCAGGCTGCAGGAGTTTCAGGAACTCCTTCTTTCTTTGTAAACGGAAAGAAGATTGTAGGAGCGCAGCCGTTCTCTGCATTCAAGCAGATAATTGACGCTGAGCTGCAGTAAGCTGCAATAAATTTTAATTTTTTTAACCATGTTTTACCACAATATAAACCCGATTTTGGCAGAGGTTGGGCCCTTTCAGATTAGGTATTATGGAATTCTGATGGCCCTTGCATTTCTTATAGGTTATTTTATCATAATTAAGCTTGCAGAAGAAAGAGGGATCAAAAGGCAGAATATAGAAGAGCTGTTTCTTTTCATGATGATAGGCCTCATAGTCGGGGCAAGGCTTGGAGAGGTTTTATTCTATAATCCAGGATATTATTTTTCAAATCCTGAGCAGATTTTGTATGTATGGAAAGGAGGATTAGCAAGCCACGGTGCAGTAATAGGAGGAGTGCTTGTAATGTGGTGGTATTCAAAAAAGAAAAAAATCCAGTTTTATGATATTGCAGATATTGCTGTAATACCAATTGCATTAGGCGCTGCTTTTGTAAGGGTTGGGAATTTTTTCAACGGCGAAATTGTAGGAAGAGTAACAAGCATTCCATGGGCCGTGAAGTTTAAAGGATATGAAGGATTTAGGCATCCTTCTCAGTTATATGAAGCAGCTAAGAATTTATTGATATTCGGAATTTTATGGAATATGAAGTCAGTAAAAAACCTTCCAAAAGGATTTTTATTCTGGAGCTTCGGCGCACTGTATGGATTGCTAAGGTTTTTTGTGGAGTACTTCAAAGAGTACCAGACTTTACCTTCTACATTTCCATTGACAATGGGACAGGTGCTTAGCATCCCAATGTTTCTGATTTCTGTTTTCATGCTGTACAGAATAAGCAAAAAAAGTTGAGCATAAAATTTATATAGCCCATAAGCGACTGGATTTTTATGGCAAAAGTAAAGGTCTATTCAACGCCAACATGCCCTTACTGCATACAGGCAAAGAAGTTTCTTAAAGACAACAATATAAAATTCGATGATATCAATGTTGCTGAAAATGATAAGGCCAGGGAAGAGATGGTGAAGAAGTCAGGCCAGATGGGCGTGCCTGTTATAGAGATCAATGGCACTGTGATAGTTGGCTTTGACAGGCCTGCCATGAAGAAAGCCCTGGGGATCTAGATATATAGCAATAAATGCGTTAAATTTAAATAGTATTTTTTAAAACCTCTTTTTCAAACACCTATAGGAGGGGCTAAATTGGAAGAAAGAGTGTATATATGCGACGGCTGCAATGCTGAAAAAACAGAGCACGACGGCATTTTTGAAGGAGAGGAATGCGAGTGCGGGGGAGTTTTCCACCTGAAAGAGAAGGATGACGCCGAGGACTTTAAGGACTTTGAAGACGTCGACGATGAGGAAGAAGAAGTAGATTCTGACTCCTTATGATTTGCTTCTAAACATTTATATATTCTTTTTATTAGGTATTCAAAATGAGCTTAAAAATAAGGCATGAGATAGACATATGCATCGGCTGCAGCGCCTGCACCAGCGAATGCCCTGAAAACTGGGAGATGGTTGAATTAGAGGACGGCTACAAAGCAAAGCCTAAGAAGATAAAGCTTGAGGCAAGGGATATAGAGAGAAACAAGAAGGCAGAGGAAGTCTGCCCTGTAAACTGCATACACATAGAAAAGGAATGATCTGTTTCTTTTGATATTAAGCACAACATTTTTTAATAGAAAAGCAAAATACCATATTATGGCAAAAAACAGCGGACCAATTATCAAATTCGTATTGTTTGCTCTGGCTTTAATCGGTGTCGTTTACATATTTAAGTTTACAGATATTGGAGCCGGCATAACACCTGAAGCCATAAAGGGGTTTGTGGAAGGGTTTGGAATTTTAGGCCCTGTGATATTTATTTTTATATACGCAGCCGGAACTATCTTTCTTATCCCAGGGACAGTTCTTACATTTGCAGGCGCGATTCTTTTCGGCACCGCAAAAGGCTTTCTGTACAACTGGATCGGAGCTGTTATAGGGGCAACACTGTGCTTTATGTCTGCAAAGTATCTTGGAAGGGATTTTGTAGTGTCAATAACAAGGGGAAAGGCAAAGAAGCTTGACACAAAGATTGGGGAAAAAGGCTTTATGGCTGTCTTTATTCCAAGGCTGATTCCAGTTGTTCCGTTCAATATCTTAAACTTTGGCTCTGGCTTGACAAAGATTTCGTTAAAGGATTATTTCCTGGCGACAGCTTTGGGGATAATACCGGGAACATTCATCTATACTTACTTGTTTGCAACTCTTGGAGAGAAGGTTCTGGCAGGAGACTTTGGCTTTATGGACATGATGGCAACAGAAGTCCTAATCCCTGTTTTGCTATTCGCCGCATTAATCATATTCTCGATTGCCGGAAAAAAATATATAGAAAAAAGGAAATATCACCCCAAATGATATCTGTAGTTATTCCGACACTAAATGAAGAAAAAAACATTGCCGATGCTATCAATAGTGTGAAAAAGCATGGAAAATGCGAGATTATTGTTTCTGACGGCGAAAGCAGAGATAATACTGTAAAGATTGCAAAAAAATTAGGCGTAAAGATTGTTAGCTCTCAAAAAGGAAGGGCGGGGCAGATGAACGCCGGAGCAAAGAAAGCAAAAGGAGATATCATATTATTTTTGCATGCCGACACTTTGCTTCCTCAAAATGCCTTTGAAGAAATAAGCAAAATAAAAAATACAGACTTTGTTGCTGGCGGCTTCTGCATAAGGTTTAAAGAGAGGCATCCACTACTTAGTATAATAGCAGCAAGGTCAAATTACAGGATTTTAACATCAAAGGTTATATTCGGAGACCAGGCAATATTTGTAAAGAAACAGGCATTTAGTGAGCTGGGAGGCTTCAATAACATAAGAATCATGGAGGACGTCGACTTTTCAAAAAGGCTTATAGAAAAGTACAGCAAAAAAAGGATAAAGATAATAAGAAGCAAAGCATCTACATCAGGAAGAAGGCTTTTGAAAAAAGGCATAACGAAAATGTATTTTAAAATGGGCCTTATAAGGCTTTTGTATTTTTTAGGCACAAAGCCTGACAAATTAGCTAGACTGTACTTATAATGGACGCATTAGCCATATTCACAAAATATCCTGAAAAAGGAAAAGTAAAGACAAGGCTTGCAGTAGATATTGGCGAGGAAAATGCAGCAAAGCTGCAGATAGCATTTGTTAAAGACTTGCTTATCCTTCACGACAACAAAGAGTACGACCTGTTTATCTGCTTTTCTCCGAAAGAAAAAGAAGATGATATGAGAAAACTGTATGGAACAGTAAATTACATTCCGCAGGAAGGAAAGGATTTGGGCGAGAGGATGAAGAACTGCTTTGATTTGCTGCTGAATGAGTTTCAAAAAGTTATAATCATTGGCTCTGACATTCCTGATATTCTTGAAAGGAATATAAAGAAAGCTCTTGCTTTGCTGAACGATAATGAAGCTGTCTTAGGTCCTGCAAAAGACGGCGGGTATTATCTGATTGGAATAAACAAAGGCGTTGATACAGATATTTTTTCAGGCATAAATTGGAGCACGGATAAGGTTTTGGAGCAGCAGAAAAGAAATCTGGAAGAAAAAGGCATAGGCTTTGCTCTGCTTGAAGTAAGGAGCGATGTTGATACTGTAGAGGATTTAGAACGGCTTAAGCACGATATTCACAAAGAAGCCTGCCCGAACACGAGCAATGTGATTTATCTGCTTTAATCCCATAGAGCGCTAACAAATAACTTTCTTCTATTTATTTTCTATATAGAAAATAATTAAATAATAACAACTTTTAAATAGCTTCTATGTATCCCCTAGCTAGAGGTTCTGAAAGGGTTGATAGATATGGAAAATGAAGGCAGTAATCATAAGCTTCGCAATATTGCTGGTTGCAGTATTAGGATTGGGGATTTTCTTAGACAGAGCTGCAATTGACTATATTAAGTCTGTTGATTATGCAGGGCCTGCAACAGAGCACATAAAAGAGCAAGAATCAGAAAAACAGACAAAGATAGAGCCTGTGAAAGAAGAAACAAAGCAGTCTCAGTATAAAAAAGGAGAAACATACCTAATATCAACTGAAGAGCCTACTGTCGACATAGAGCCTTATATTCAAGGAAACAAAATAGTCTTCACAAGAAGAACATCAAACAACAACGATGTTTATATGTTTGACATAATGACAGGCAAAACGATACAGATAACAGACAATCCTTATGACCAGGACCAGCCCTCAATCTTCGGCAACAAAATAGTTTATCATGACAACAGAAATGGAAATGGAGACCTTTACATGTATGACCTGAAAACAAAGAAAGAGACAAGAATAACTTTTGACGAGAAAGACCAGAAGCATCCTAAAATATATGAAAACTTTGTTGTATGGGAAGACAATAGAAACGCCAACCTAGATATTTTTGTATACGAGATAGAAGCAGGAAAGGAAATCCAGATAACAGACCTTTTCAGGGACCAAGGAAATCCAGATATTTACATGGATGTTATTGTTTATGATGACAACAGGAACGAAAATAACGATATTTACATGTACAACATTTCTTCAAAAAAGGAAACAAGAATAACGATAGATGGCGAACACCAGGAAGAGCCAAGAATCTACGGAAACTTTATTGTATGGAAGGATAGAAGACACGGAGCAGGCGATATTTACTTGTATGATTTAAGGCTTGATGAGGAAATCCCATTAACAGCAGACAGCGCAATTCAGGAGCAGCCAGAGATAAACGGAGATTATGTTGTATGGCTTGACTACAGGTATGGAGATGGAGACATATACGCTTACAGCCTGAACAAAGAGGAGATATTTCCTGTAACTACAGCAGAAGGCCTTCAGACAAACCCTATTATAGACTCAGGAAGGGTTGTCTGGGTTGATAAGACAAAAGGAATTTACGATAGAGATATATATATATGCATATTATTTAATGCTTAAAGCAAGGTTTAATATTTGTGCGTAAAAGGGGTTATAGATGAAACTGATGGAATATGAGGGGAAGGAGATATTTTCCAAGTATGGTGTTTCTGTCCCAAAAGGGTTTGTGATTTCTAGCACAAAAGAGCTTAAGAAAAATCTAATCAAAATAAGAGGAGATGTTGTCCTGAAAAGTCAGGTTCTCACAGGCCATAGGGGAAAGCTCGGAGGAATAGTTTCTTCTTCGCAGGAGTTTGCAGAAACAGAGGCAAAAAAGCTTTTCGAGAAGGAAATAAAAGGAATGATACCAAAGAAGATTCTTGTTGAGGAAAAGCTGTCTGTTGATGATGAGCTGTATATTTCATTGGCTGTTGACAGAAAGCACAAAGGCATCATGTTGCTGTTCTCATTTGAAGGTGGAGTTGATATAGAGGAGCTTGCAGAGAAAAATCCTGATAAGATAATAAAATTTCCTTTCTTTGAATTGAGCTCAGAAAACATAGCAAAAATATCTTCATTGATCAGCAACTTTAAGGCAAAAGAAAACATTCTTGAGCTGATAACAAAGCTGTACAAAATAATGAAAGAAAAAGATGCAACTATTGTTGAGATCAATCCATTGGTTGTTTCAGACAACAAGCTTGTTGCAGCTGACTCAAAAATAATCATTGACGACAATGCCTTATTCAGGCAGAAGCTCAAGACAAAATTTGAAGGAACAGAAATAGAGAAAAAGGCAAAGAAGCTCGGCCTCGGCTATGTTGAGCTTGACGGAAACATAGCTGTAATAGGAAACGGCGCAGGCATGGTTATGGCGACTTTGGATTTAATTAGCTTATACGGAGGAAAGCCCGCCAATTTCCTTGATGTAGGCGCAGGAAGCGGAGAAGATGTAATGGAAAAGGCAATGGAAATCTGCATGATGAAAAAGCCAGGGGGAATACTTATTAATATATTTGCAGGCCTTACAAGCTGCAAGGAAGTAGCAAAAGGAATTATTGACTACAAGAAAAAATTCGGAATCAAAATCCCTATGGTAGTCAGGATTACAGGTATTGATGAGGAAGCCGGAAAAAAGATTTTAGATAAAGACGGGATTCACTCCATAAGCACAATGGAAGAAGCTGTAAAAAAAATAATTTCAACGGTAAAATGATCAAGGCAAAAAATATAACCTTAAGGCAGTTCAGGGAAAAGGATGCAGCAAATTTAGTAAAGCTTGCAAATGACAGAAAGGTAGCTTCTTTTACACATATCCCTTATCCTTACACCTTAAAGCATGCAAAGCTGTTTATAAAAAAAGCAGAAGAAAATATGAAAAAGAAAACAGCATTTTCTTATGCAATAATTGAAAACTCTTCCAATTATTTGGTAGGTGGTGTTGAGTTCAACAACATAAATATAAACGACAAGTATGCGGAGCTTGGGTATTGGATTGGAAAGCCGTTCAGGGGAAAGGATTACGGAGTAGAGGCGTGCGAAGCCTTGATGGGCTACGGGTTTAAGTCTCTCGGATTGAACAGGGTGGAGTTCCCGTGCCCGACTGAGCATCTTGAGGCAAAAAGGCTGGCGATTAAGCTGAGCTTAAATTACGAAGGATTGCTAAGGAAGCGATCATATATAAGCGGAAAATTCCAGGATGTGCATATGTTCTGCATGCTTAAAGGGGATTTCAGGAAAAAGTAAGATGTCAATTCTGATAAGCAAGGAAACAAAGGTTATTATCCAGGGAATAACCGGAAGCAGGGGGAGCATGGAAGCAAAGCTCATGAAGAGCTATGGCACTAAGGTTGTTGCAGGTGTTACTCCAGGGAAAAAAGGAAAGAATGTTTCAGGGATTCCTGTTTATAATTCTGTAAAAGAGGCATTGGCAGAGCATCCTGCCTCATGGAGCTGCCTTTTTGTTCCTGCGCCTTATGCAAAAAATGCTGCTATTGAAGCTCTGGAGAATGGGCTGAATATTGTAATAATAACAGAGCACATGCCAGTGCATGACACTCTTGAGGTCATTAATTTTGCAAAGAAAAAAAATCTTATTGTTATCGGCCCTAACTGCCCTGGGATAGTTACAGCAGGCGAATGCAACATAAGCATCATACCTGATTATTTGTTTAAGAAAGGAAAAGTTGGAGTGATTTCCCGTTCAGGCACTTTGACTTATGAGTTTGTAAATTTACTGACGCAAAACAAAATAGGCCAGTCAACTGTTGTAGGCATAGGAGGAGATCCTGTTGTTGGTATGGATATCGTTGACGTTCTTGAGATGTTTGAGCACGATGATGGAACAGAAAAAATTGTTTTGGTTGGCGAAATAGGCGGAGATGCAGAGGAGACTGCTGCAGAGTACATCAAGCAAATGAAGAAAAAGGTTGTTGCATTTATTGCTGGAAAAACTGCTCCTCCTGGAAAAACAATGGGCCATGCAGGCGCTTTGATCTCCGGAAAATCCGGAACAGCAGAGACAAAGATTAAAGCCTTGAAAGAAGCAGGCGTTGAGGTAGCTGAAGTTCCGGCAGATATTGTTAAGCTGCTGAAGGGATAAATTGAAATCCTACTCTCAGGAGGCCTAACATTCGAAATACCATGAAAGCAAAGAATATTGTCGGAATTTGCATTGCTGTTGTTTTTGTAGTTGCTTTGCTAATAATATTTGTAGGTTTATCAAAAGATGATTCTGCACGAGTTATAGACGCAACTAAAACAGAGAATAAAACAGAGAATGGTTCTGTTGCTGACGAAACTTCTGCTGAATCATCAACCAAGAAAAGCATCTGGCCATTTGGTGGAGAGCCTTTGCCTGTAGTTGAAGTTAAAAGGCCTGACCAGCCTAATGTGCTGAAGTATATTATAGAGGAAGAGCTAAAGAAGGAGAAGGAAGTAAGAAAAGTCCAAGATTATATATTAGAAGATGGTGTATATAATTATGCTGTAGAAAATCATAATGTAAAACTTAATATAATGTTTTACGAAAATGTAACTAAAAAAGAAGCATTAAATGTTATCAAGAAATACCATGCTGAAGTTTTGTATAGTGATTATCTTTATAATATGTTAGCAATTTCAATACAAGAACAATTTTTTTGGAATTTATCAAAGGAAACAGAAATTAAATTTATATCACTTATAGATCCGCCCCCAGCAACACAACTTGATGAATCAACAGAAGCAATATCTGTTGATTATGTTCAGAACACCTATTAATTATATGTTTGGGAAGGGCTGGAAACATTAGCAATTTCAGAGATAGCAAGTAATGTAGAAGCACTGATTGAGAGCACAAATAATTAAATTTTTTGTTTTTATTATTAATAGAAATATTTAAATAGACTCACAAAGTTGCTTACCCAAGAGGTACCCAAAATGGTCAAACCAGTCTACGGAAAAACAAAGCTGCCGAAGTTTGTAGAGAAGACAACAGCAGGAAGCTGCCCTTACTGTCACAAGCACGTCAAGGCTTTAGAAGCGCATATAAGGGTAAAGCACAAAAAGGAAAGGCTGCCTAGGAAATAGGACTTCTTTAAGCATTAACTTTAAATATGCTTATTCCTTATTCTCTTAAAAAGAGGTTCGGAGGCTTAAAAATGGAACAGGAAAAAAAGATGAACATTGCCAACCTTATTCTGCGCTTAGGTATTGCAGCTGTTTTTATATATGCAGCCATAGGAAAGCTGTTTCTTGGAGCAGCGCCGCCAATTGACAAGGTTATACCTTTCATGCCGGCAGCTACTATAGTATTTTTGCTTGGTCTTGCAGAGCTTATCTTGGGAGTGCTTTTGTTAATAGGATTGATAACAAGGTTTGCTGCATTGGGAACAGCAGTATTATTGCTGATCTTCATCGTGTCAGGAATAGTGCTTGATGCAACAGGAACAATTCCAGGGATGTTCAACGCAGCCGGCTTAATAAAAGACATAGGCTTGCTTGGAGCATCTATACACTTGGCATTGGAAGGAAGCAGATACCTTTCAATTGACAAAGTGCTGAGCAAATAAATTTTTTATTTTTTAATTTGGGGTGGTACTGATAATAACACATGACGCAGTAATAGTTGGGGCAGGCTTGGCAGGATTAAGGGCGGCAGTTGAGCTTTCTAAGCATGATCTAAACGTTGCAATATTTTCTAAAGTTCATCCTGTAAGAAGCCATTCAGGAGCAGCACAGGGAGGGATAACTGCTGCAATAAATCCGGAAGACAAAATTGAAGGCCATATCTACGACACTGTTTATGGTTCTGATTTTTTAGGAGACCAGGATGCAATAGAAGTTTTTGCAAGCGAAGCTCCGCAAATAATAAACGAGATGGAGCATTTTGGAGTGCTGTTTTCAAGAAACAATGACGGCACAATAGCGCAAAGGCCTTTTGGAGGGCAAAGGTTCAACAGGGCATGCTATGCAGCAGACAGGACAGGGCATGTTTTGCTGCACACTTTGTATGAGCAGATTCAAAAGGCAAAGATAAAGGTTTACTCTGAATGGCATGTTTTAAGTGTCGTGATAAAAGATGACATATGCAGAGGGATTATTGCGTATAATATTAAAGACGGCAAGGTAGAAGCGATAAGGGCTAAGGCAGTATTGTTTGCCACAGGAGGCTATGGAAGGGCGTTTAAGGTAACTTCAAACGCATTTGCCTCTACAGGAGACGGCGTAGCAATGGCTTTTAATGCAGGCATACCATTAGAGGATATGGAGTTTGTCCAGTTCCACCCTTCAGGAATGTACGGGCAGGGAATACTGATAACAGAAGGGGCAAGAGGTGAAGGAGGATATTTGGTAAACGGAAAAGGAGAGAGGTTTATGAGAAAATATGCACCTGAAAAAATGGAGCTTGCTGCAAGGGACATTGTCTGCAGGGCAATTCAGACAGAAATCAATGAAGGAAGAGGCGGAGGAAAGAAAAAAGACCATGTTTTCCTTGACATAAGGCATCTTGGAAAGGAAATCATAATGGAAAGGCTCTCGCAGATACACCAGCTGGCTTTGGATTTTTTAGGAATAGACTGCATTAAGGAGCCAATTCCTGTTGTTCCAACTGCGCATTACTCAATGGGAGGAATTCCAACAGATATTGATGGAAGGGTTGTTAAAGGAGAAAGGAAACAAGACGATTCAAATGTTGTAAAAGGATTTTTTGCAGCTGGAGAATGCGCTTGTGTTTCAGTTCATGGTGCAAATCGTTTAGGAGGAAACTCTTTGATGGAAACTCTGGTTTTTGGAAAAAGGGCAGGGATTGAAATGGCAAGGTATGCAGTGCACTCTCCTTTGCATTTAATGCCTGAAGATGATTATGAAGAAGAAAATGCAAGAATAGAAAGGCTGCTTTCTTCAAGCGGAAATGAAAGGATTGGGGATATAAGAAAAGAGTTAGGAGAATTGATGATGGAGCATTGCGGGGTTTTCAGGAACAAGGAAGGCTTGGAAAAAGGGATTGAAAAGATAAGAAAGCTCCAGAAAAGGCATATTGACATAGGCCTGGACGATAAAAGCAGGATTTTTAACACTGAATTAACAGAGGCCATAGAGCTTGGCAGCCTGCTTGGCTTTTCAGAGGCGATACTTGTTTCAGCTTTAGCAAGAGATGAAAGCAGGGGTGCGCACTACAGGACTGACTGCAGGAAAAGGGATGACAAGAACTGGCTGAGGCACACATTGGTTTTTAAGACTCCTTTAGGCATAGAATTAAAATACAAGCCTGTTGTAATAACCAAATACAAGCCAGTGGAGAGGAGTTATTGATGGCAAAGAAAAGAAGTAAGCGAGTAGGAAAAAAGCCAAGCAGTAAGGTGGAATCTGCAAAAAAATCAAAAGTAACAATAAAGAAAAAACAAGCAAAAATAAAAACATCACAAAAGAGAATAACAAAAAAGCAAGAAAGAAAAACAGCAGCAGAGCCTGATGTTATTCTCCCGCCAAGCAAAATAACAGAGCATAAAAAAATAGATGTTTCTTTTAGGATATTTAGATACAATCCTGAAACAGAAAAAAAAGAATACAAAACATACAAACTCAATGTTCATGAAGGAAAGACAATTCTTGATTGTTTAGATATAATTAAAGCAGAGCATGATGGAACTTTGACATACAGGAAATCCTGCAGAAGTGCAATATGCGGAAGCTGCTGCATGAAGGTAAACGGCCATGCAAAATTAACATGCAAAACACAATTAGTTGATGAAATAAGAGATGGAGAAATAACAATAGAGCCAATGAACAACCTGAAAGTCATCAAAGATTTGGTTGTTGATGACAGGCCTTTCTGGGAGCAGATAGAAAAATCAAAGCCATGGCTTGAAAACAAATATCCTTTGGGAACAGAGCCAGGAAGGATGTACAAAGAGGATTTGGCAAAGCAGAAGAATGCAGAAAACTGCATAATGTGCATGGCGTGCTATACAGACTGCCAGGTTGTGGAGCATGATGAGGGAAGGTTTTTAGGTCCTGCGGCCCTGACAAAGGCATACAGGTTTGTAGTTGACCCAAGGTCATCAGACGTAAGGGAAAGGCTGAAAGACATCACAAAAAAAGGTTTATGGCATTGCGCTCAAATGTACGCATGCACAGAGCAGTGCCCTAAAGATATAAGACCATCGGATAAGATTACAGCTTTAAGGGAAATGGCGATTCAGGCAGGCATCACACATAATGACGGCGCAAGGCATGCAAGGGCATTTGAAACTTCAATGAAAGAGATGGGAGAGCTGAATGAAATTATGCTTCCGATAAGGACTTATGGCATGGTAAGGGCAATAAAATTCATTCCAATGGCAATAAAAATGGCAGCACATGGCAAAGTTCCTCCTGTTTTCCCTGAAAAGTCAAAAGGAATGGATGAAATCAAAACAATATCAAAATTAACAAGAAAAATAAAAACACAAAAATGAGATACGCATATTTTCCAGGATGCAATACAAAGCAGATTGCCACAGAATCAGACTGGGCATGCAGAAGAATCTGCGACAAGGCAGGGATAGAATTAGTTGATATTCCTGAATTCACCTGCTGCGGAGCTACAAATGCAGATGCTGTCAATGATTTCTTTAATCTAGTTATTAATGCAAGAAACTTCGCTTATGCTGAAAAACAAGGCTTGGATATAATGACTCCTTGCAGCACTTGCTTGGCTGTCTTAAGGAAAGCAAACAAGAGATTAAAGGATGATCCTGCTCTGCTTGAGAAAGTAAACGAAAAGCTTACAGAAGTAGGGTTAAAGTACGAAGCTAAAATGGACATCACTCATTTATTGTTTGTGCTGAACAAATTTGATCCTGAAGTTCTGAAAAAGTTTGTTTCCAGACCATTAAAAGGTGTTAAAATAGCACCATTCTACGGCTGCCACACTATAAGGCCTTCAGATGTTCTTGGGTTTGACGATGCAAGAAATCCAAAAAGCTTTGAAAATCTGATAAAGGCTTTGGGAGCAGAGCCTGTTGATTATGACGGCAGGTTAAAGTGCTGCGGCTTCCATACGGTTATGGTCAATGAAAAGACTTCTTTGAAGATGAACGGCTCCAATATCAAAAGCGCTGTTGATGCAAATGCAGATGTAATGGTTACACCCTGCCCTTTATGCCATCTGAAGCTTGATGCTTACCAGAAGAAATCAGCAAAATTAGTAGGGCTGGAAAAGGAAATTCCTGCTTTGCATTTGTCCCAGTTGGTTGCATTAGCCTTTGGCTTTTCCCCTCAGGAAATAGGGCTGGACAGGCACATTATTTCCGCCGATAGCTTTATAAAGAAAATAG
Source organism: uncultured Methanosarcinales archaeon (assembly GCA_964459835.1). Lineage (GTDB taxonomy): Archaea > Nanobdellota > Nanobdellia > Woesearchaeales > UBA12501 > CAYWPA01. The sequence goes on along the minus strand of CAYWPA010000001.1, from coordinate 16,758 downwards.
AGCTTTAGAAAAGCATGGTAATTGGAATAACTTTGCTAAGCGTGCTGGTAGTAAGCCTGCTTTCTTTGATAGGCATTCTAACAATTTCTTGGAAAGAAAAGACTTTGCATAAAGTTATTATTTATTTGGTAAGCTTTGCAGCCGGAGCATTGTTCGGAGATGCTTTTATCCATTTATTGCCTGAAGCAGTTGAAGATATTGGATTTACCATGCAGTTGTCTCTTGTTTTGCTGTCTGGAATTGTTTTATTTTTCATCATAGAGAAATTTATACACTGGCATCACTGCCATCATGCGCATCTGCATGCAAATGTTGCTTCTGAACATACTTCTCATCCCCATTCTTTTGCATATATGAATTTAGTTGGCGATGTTGTCCATAATTTTATCGATGGCCTTATTATTGCAGGAAGCTATCTTGTTAGCATACCTCTTGGCTTTGCGACAACCATTGCCGTCATTCTGCACGAGATTCCTCAGGAGATAAGCGATTTTGGCGTTTTGATGCACGGTGGCTTTACAAAGAAAAAAGCTTTGTTTTTTAATTTTCTTACTGCATTGACAGCTTTTATTGGAGCAGGTGTTGCTTTAATTTTAGGAAACATAATGGAAGGCTTTGGGATTTATTTGCTTGCCTTTACCGCAGGCGGCTTTATCTACATTGCAGGCTCTGATCTAATACCTGAGCTGCACAAGCATTTTGAAACAAAGAAGTCTTTTATTCAGTTAATCACTTTTTTGCTTGGTATTGGGCTTATGGTGTTGTTGGTGATGGTGGAGTAAGTATTCTTTACAAGCCTTATATTCTTTTTTAACCTTAGCTTTTCTATCTCCTAAGCGGTTATACCATTTGTCCAGGCTTTCCATTGCTTTTTGCATTGCTTCTTCTTCAGTCATAGTCTCGGCTAATTTCTTTATGTAAATTTGCAATATGCCAATATTGATAAGCGCTGCTTTATCTATAAATTGCAGAAGCTTTCCTTCAGCTGTTTTAGGCTCTGCACTGGAGCCGTGGTTAAGGATGCAGTCAAGAACAATCGTTTTTGTTTGTTCGTCAGCATTGTTCTTTTTTAGAAAATCCTTAGCTATTTTAGCGCCTTCAGCAGCATGTTCTGGCCCATCTGTAATTGTTCTTCCAATATCGTGGAGATATGTACCAATGATTAAAGCAGTTTTATCCATACTTTCATCTGCAAGCTCCTCAGCTAACTTGACACATTCTCCTGTTAAAGCAATCATAAATTCTGAACCAAACTTTCCATTGTAGTTTGTATATTCTTTTATTGCAAATTTCCTAGCTTTTTCGATAAGTTTTTGCATTTTAAGCTTTATGATGTGATTCTATTAATGCTTTTTGGTTTAATGTAACATTTCCAAATTTATTGAAAATCGTTCAAAAAACAAAGAATTTACATCACATCAATGTCTTCAGAAGCAGTGAACTTTAGTAAACCGTCTTCAATAGTCAAAGATACCAAATCATTCTTTTGCATTGCGGAGACATAAGCACGAACGCATGTTTGTGTAAGTGTATACTGAATGACATTTTGCGGAATATGATATCTCTTCAAAACAGCCTGTGTTAGATCATCCAAAGAAATAGGAGAGTTGCATATTGTTTCTCTTATAAATTCAGTAGTTTCTTCTATCTTTGCTAGATGTCTATCTCTGAGGGAGTGTATATCTTTAATAAGCCCACTATGATATAATATGTACTCACATTCTTGGTAATTTCCTATTTTATGAAGTGACTCTTTGGCCTTTTCGATATCTGTATAGAACAAAACACCATGTTTGCTAATGGTTTCTTCCCCAAAAATAGCATCTCCACAGTAAAGTACTTTATCCGGCGTCATAACGCCGACCATACCAGGCGTATGACCAGGAAATGTTATTATATCAAGCATTACATCTTCTATGTTTATTGTGCAATCCTGGTATGGTATAACATTTGATACATGCGAAGGCTCTGCTTCCAGAAGCTTATTTTTTAATTCTTGATACGGGGCAGCTCCGCCACAAAAACAAATAGGCTCTAGTGACGGGTTTTCAATGAAACTTTTCTCGAACTCTGTCGCATATGTCTTTAGATTTTGGTACTTTTTCTGAAAAAAATTATTTCCACCGCAATGATCAGCGTGACTGTGCGTATTGACAATTGCACATGTGGTATAGCCCAAAGAATTAACATGTTTATCGACTTTACGTGCTGTATCTTTGTCTATTCCACTATCTATAAGTATGGCGGATTTATTTTCATAGTTTAAATATACTCCGATAGAAAGCTTTCCACTACAGTAATAGCTATTTCCCCTTATCCTTTCTAATACTATACCAACCATGTTCACAAAGGCTCATCAAATACATATTTGTAGAGGCCATCTAACCATTCTTCTTTCAGTTTCAATTCTTTCTTAAAGCCACGTTCAATTCTTGAGCGTGATATACAATCGGTTATATAAGGTCCCATAGCTTTTTCTGCCCAGTTTACATGTGCATCCTCAAACCACAGATGCAAGTGGAAATAAGAAAGGTCCCCAGGGTTTGTTGTGTATCTTCTTGCAGCTTCATGAACCTTATGGATCATTTCCTTTGCGTCCATCTCAAAAGCAGTTTGAGCGCCAAGGAACTCTAGCAAATCTCCTGAGAAGAGTTTAATCAGCCCTTGATTGTATCTTTCAGATGCCTGAACAGGAGGTTCATTCAATATCTCTTCTTTTGGGATACCTTGGCTTTGTGGGAAAAGCAAGAAATATTCATGATGAACCTGTTCCGGATGCCCAAAACCGAGCTCTGAATGCAAAGTTTTGGTCATTTCTATCATAGTCCTCTGGTCTTTTACTCCTTGATAAAGGATTGCAGTAGCTGCAGCCTTAAGATATCCCTGTGCCATATCATGGTAACCCACGCACAAGCGAAATAGCCCATTTCTATCTAATTTTTGCCCATTGATTAACCTATCATATAACCGATGATTTACTGATGGGTGTGTCCTAACGGTAGCAGAAAGATGCCCCATAAATGTATCCATCTTTTCTTCTAGATTTTTCTTTTCCATTTTCTTGTCCCCCACATTTCTCAAAAATCATAGCATCTCTGTGCAAAGTCATACGCGCCTTCTTTAGCGATGTTCATCTCTTTTAGCTTCATTTCAATTCCTTTTTCTGCAAACCACGGAACTACAACAGGGGAGATTATTTCTGCAATGCCTTCTGGATATTGTGCTTTGCTGTACTTAGCCTGCATATTAGGCCCTGCGCCTGAAACATCCCATGCAACACGAAATTCTTCGTAAAGCTTTCTCTGCAATCCGGTAAAATCTTTGTCATCAAAATTTCCATAAAATCCAACGCGAGCCCTGCGCGGCTGATGAAACTTATCGCCCCATGCTAGCTCAAGAAATCTGTCAGTATTGCCGGTTACTATTGCTGCTGTGGCTGCTGATACTAATCCTATCTGTTCTACAAAATCCGTTGTATCAACAGGGCTTTTGAGGGCTGCTCTGCCGGCTTCAGTGCCTCCTGTTTTTTGGTAAGAAGAAAAGCCTATTGCCAATCCCAAATCTTCTGGCACATCATAAAAATCAACTGATGCCTTGCCGGTGTATGGCTCAGACGGTACAATTATGTTAAGCCTTCCATTGACAGATGCTGCTACATTGTCCTTATGCTCTCCTGCTTCGCCTTTTGCACTGGCAATAATCATCTCATTTCTGCTCAATTTTATCCCATAGATAATTGCAGCAGCTGCTACTGCTCCAACAGCTTCTGCACCTGATCTTCCCAAGCCGCCAACAGGATAGCCTTCGTCTTCATAATAAAGATAAGCGCCTTCGTCAATTCCTTTTTCACCAAGAAACTTCTCTAATGCTAGCCTCCCAGCATATCCAAGAATCCTGCTTGCAGGCGGCTGGCACGGGCTTTTGACTCTAGTTTCTATACCAGGCTTATTTTTTCTGGTGTAGGTAAGCATAAGCTGCGGTTCTTCAAGGCCTAAACACCATATATCATAACCTAGGCCGACATTTGCAGTTGAAGCTGGAATACTTATTGATATTTGGTCCATGTTTTTACTCCCAATTGTTCATAATCAATATACTTTTAATATGGCTATTTGCTATTTATCCGGAAATTTTTTTGTAATAACTGAAATATTTACACTATTTCCGAATGTTATTCAAAATGGCTTTCTTCTATCAAAAACTTTTCATGCTTTACTATTTCAATAACATTAAATTCGTGCGCTTGGTAAATCTTAAACATTTTTTCTATATCTTCCATGAATTCCATATTTTCCTTTTGGTTTCTAAACAATGCCTCAAAGTGAATGTCAAAGCCTGAGTTAACGATATACAGGCTGTTGACATTCGGTTTTTCTGACAGATACCTTGTCAGGCTGCTCCTGTCATTTGGGGATGTTTTAATGGCAACAAACATTCTCACAGGGAATCCAATCTTTTCAAACGAAACCATGCTTTTGTTCTGTATCATTTTGTCTTGCTCCAATCTCTTTCTCAAATCAAACAAAGTTGACTTTGGGATTCCGAATTTCTTTGCAAGCTTTGCAATACTTACTCCACTCTCTTTTCGCAGGGCTGCAACCAATTTTCGTTCTTTTTCTGATAACATCGGAATAAGTACTAGAATATCCGGAAAATATATATACTTTTGGCAATTATAATTATTACTACTAATTATATAATTATTTTTAGAAAAATATATAAATCAGCCTGAATTACCTTCCTCTATGAAGAGAAAAGTCAATCTAGTCGGCCAGAACACGCTTACAGTTAGTTTGCCTACTAAGTGGGCTAGGAAGAATAATGTTAAGAAAGGGGATGAGCTGGATATTGGTTATGATAAAAACAGTGTAATCTTTTCTGTAAAACCAACAGCCAAGGCTACAAAAGAGGCTTCATTGAATATAGACAATTACTCGCTTATGGAGCTTACAAGAAAGTTGAGCGTATTGTATAAAACAGGTTTCAACAAAATCACATTGACTTATTCCAAACATGAAATTTATAATCATAAAGAAAGAAAGTGGCTTAATATCAAAACTGAAATCAAGCGATTAGCCGGACGATTTATAGGTGCTGAAATAATATCCCAATCCTCAACAAAAACAGAGATAAAATGTTTTGTCACGGAGGAAAATCCTGATTTAGGCCAGATAGAAAAAAGGATATATTTTCTATTAAAAGAGACAACAGATGAGTTATTAAATGCAATAGATAATACTTATGAAGAATTCCATGGCACAATTTACAACCATCATGACAATATAATAAAGTTTATACATTATTTTTTAAGGGAGCTACATGCCTCAGATAAAAGTGAAGAGCTTAAGAATGAAGCATATTCTTTTTATATATTACTGGATACTTTAGTAGATAAACTAAGGCATTTAAGCGAAAAAATTGATGCTTATGGCTGCACTGCAAAGGTAAAGAAATATTTAGAAGAGATCTTCATCTTTTTCTATGAACAGTTCCAATTATTAGATGGGAAAATCAAGTATGGCGAACTTATTGAAAAAAGATATGCTCTTAAGAAAAAAATTGATGATGAGAATTTTACTGTAAAAGAATTACAGGTACTCCCAGAGACGAACTTATTCTTGGAGGTTATAAACAATTTTATAGAATATTCAGTTATCAAGAACATTGATAATAAGCAAAGCGATATCAGTTTGATGTAGTTCTATTGGTATATTTTGCATATTCTTCAAACATTCTTTGCATCTTTCTATAATGGTATTTTTTTGCTGTCAAGCATTCTTTAATTAACGTCCCGAACCTTTCATCCTGGATTGTTTCGTCCACTTGCCTTAGGTGCTTTTCCAATAGCTGTCCACCTTGATCAGCATAAACCTGTTCCCTGTAATCCTTGATATCATCTGCCTGCAATGTTAATGACATTGACTGCGATTGTGCAAAAATATGCTTGCCTGTTGCCATGTAGTACATTATCTGCCCAACAGAAACCAAATCATTAGGGCCGCCGAATCTTCTGTTATCTTTAGGCAAAGCATGCCTGTCTGTTGTTGCAATGCCCAAATCAACAATAACCGGCTCATCTCTTTTTTCATCAATAATGATATTCCCGGGCCTGATATCCCTATGGTAAAATATTCCCGCTTCGCGCATTTCTATCAAGCCATTAATTATTCCTGCGCCATATTTTATAGCTTTATCATAGGAAAGATTATGCTGATCTTTAACTAATGTTTCAATAGTTTCACCAGGTACATAATTTAGTTTCAAATATCCTGTATGGCATATACTAAGATCATTTTTATCTGACATATCTTTAATTATATTATCTGGATGAACATATTTTCGTTTTAATCTCAATAATAATAAAGCTTCATTTTCTTTATCCTTAGAAAATTTCCAAGCTTCTTGACCATTTCTTATAATTACACCTTGTTTTCCTACACCAATAAATGAGAAATTTTCAGTATTTTCGATTATACCTTGTCCTGTTAAAATAGTATGTGTCATAGATACTATCTGCTCTGCAAGATCTATATGTTTTTCAACAAGATCAGGACATATGCCTAAATTATATAACACAGCTATACAACTTCCATCATATCTTGGGTTATATCTATTTGCTATCTCAGGCGGAACCTTTCCTTTAGCTAACATAACAATCTCAAGACCGAAACTACCAACAAATCTTTTATCGTATTTTTCTGCTAATTCAGGAGAAATATCTGCTCTAGCGAATTTACCAATAGCACGACCGGTAAATATTTTATTATACTTATTTGCCAATCCGGGAGAAACACGTGTTAAATAATATATGTCCTCTCTCTTAAAGCGTTTATGAAATATATTTACATCTTTTGGCATAATTTTATTTGTGACAAAATACCTTATAGCTTCATCTGAAAATCTTTTGTCATATTTTTTTGCATCTTTTAATGAAATACCAGCCAAAATTAATGCAGCGGCAGTAGCAGAACTAAATTTCCAAGTATATTTTTTTGCTAATTTATAAGGAATATCATTTTTTATAAACATAATGATATTTTCACTGCAAAAATAAGATATATTAAACCAATTAAATCTACCAAGCCAATTAAATCCGATGTACTCATTTGCTAATTCAGGTGGGATATTTGCTTCTTGTAACTTAGTTATATCTGTACAGCTAAACCTTTTGTCATATTCATTATTTACTGTATCATCTATTGCCATTTTAACTACAGCTAATCAGCCCAAATATATAAATTTACTCATTAGTGGTAAAAACTACATATAGTCATCGTAACAGAAATATTTTTAATTATTTTCTATATAGAAAATAAATAAACAAAAAACTTCCTAAAACCCTTAAATTCAGCCATTACAGCCTCTATAAAGCCATTTTACAAGCAAAACCTTTATAAACAAAGCTTCATTAAAAAAATAAAGGAAGGGTTGTTCTAAAATGTCAGAAGAAGCTGTCAAAAGGCCGGAAAAGGTAGTGCAAAGAGTCATTGAAGATGAGATGAAGTCTGCTTACATAGACTATGCCATGTCAGTCATTGTGGGAAGAGCACTGCCGGATATAAGGGACGGATTAAAGCCAGTGCACAGGAGAATTCTGTTTGCAATGCATGAGATGGGGCTGCAGCATAATAAGCCATTTAAGAAGTCTGCTACTGTTGTTGGAATGGTTTTGGGAAGATATCATCCACATGGTGATTCTGCTGTTTATGATGCAATGGTAAGGATGGCTCAGGACTTTTCTTTACGTTACCCTTTAGTTAAAGGACAAGGAAATTTTGGTAGCGTTGACGGGGACAATGCGGCTGCATACAGGTATACAGAGGCAAAATTAACAAAACTTGCAGAAGAAATGCTGCAGGATATAGAAAAAGAAACTGTTCCTATGGTAGACAATTTTGATGGCAGCCTGAAAGAGCCTACGGTTCTGCCTGCAAAAGCCCCGAACTTATTGATTAACGGAACATCAGGAATTGCAGTTGGAATGGCAACAAATATTCCACCTCATAACTTAAACGAAGTAGCAGACGGAACAATTGCTTTTATTGAAAACCAAGATATCTCACCAGAGCAATTAATGCATTACATCAAAGGCCCTGATTTTCCGACAGCAGGAATCATAGAAGGAAAAGAAGGCATAAAAGAAGCCTATAAAACAGGAAGGGGGAAATTAAAGGTAAAGGCAGTTGCAGAGATCCAGGAAGACAAGGGGAAGGAAAGGATTATAGTAACAGAAATTCCATACCAGGTGAACAAATCAGACCTTCTGGAAGAAATTGCAAATAATGTAAAGGATAAAAAGATAGAGGGCATTTCAGACTTAAGGGACGAGTCAGACAGGGAAGGGATGAGAATAGTAATAGAGCTAAAGAAAGACGCAAATGCAAACGTTGTTCTCAATCAATTATATGCATACACAAAAATGTCTGTAACTTTTGGAGTGAATGTTGTTGCTCTTGTAAATAATGAGCCAAAGACATTAAACTTGAGAGATATTGTAAAAAACTTTGTCCTGCACAGGCAGAATATTGTAAGAAAAAGGACAGAGTTTGACCTGAAAAAATCAGAGGAAAGGCAGCATATTCTTGAAGGTTTGATAATAGCATTAAACAATATCGATGATGTAGTCAGCAGGATAAAGAAGTCAAAAACAGTTGAAGAAGCTAAAGAAGCTCTAATGAGCAATTATTCCTTTACAGAAATACAGGCAAAATCAATTCTTGACATGAAGCTGCAGAAGCTTTCATCAATGGAGCAGACAAAGATAAGGGATGAGCATAAGCAGCTTGGAGAGATAATAGTAGACCTAAGGGACATCCTTGTAAAGCCGCAGAGAATCTTAAATATGATAAAGTCTGAGATGCATGAGCTGAAGGCAAACTACGGCGATGAAAGGAGAACAAAAATTATAGAGGCAAAAGATGAAGAAGTTAAGGAAGAAGCTTTGATTAAAGAAGAGGATATGGTTATTACAATCTCCCACAAAGGCTACATAAAAAGGCTTCCTGTCAATACATACAGGCAGCAGGGAAGGGGAGGGGTTGGAATAAAGGCTGTAGGAACAAGGGAAGAGGACTTTATTGAAGATGTCTTTATAGCATCTACACATTCATATGTTCTATTCTTCACAAACAAAGGAAAAGTTTACTGGCAGAAAGTCCATCATATTCCAGAAGCGTCAAGGCAGGCGGCAGGAAAGCCAATAATAAATATGATACAGATTGACAAGGAAGAGCGCATACAGGCATATGTTCCGGTAAAGAGCTTTGAAAATAATTTCCTTGCTCTTGTTACAAAAAATGGAGTCATAAAGAAAACTTCTCTGGAAGAGTACTCAAGGCCAAGGCAGGGAGGAATCATTGCGGTTAATCTTGATGAGGGAGATGAATTAGTGTCTGCTTTGTTGACTGATGGCAATAAGCAGATCATGATTGCAACTGCAAACGGAATGGCCGCAAAGTTCCATGAAAGTGATGCCAGGGAGATAGGAAGAACTTCAAGGGGAGTAAGGGCAATAACTCTTAAAGACAGAGATGAAGTTGTAGGTACAATAATTGCAGATGATGACAAAACAATCCTTACAGTAACAGAAAACGGCTATGGAAAAAGGACAAAGATTTCAGAATATAGGCTTATAGGGAGAGGAGGCATCGGCGTTAAGAATATCATCTGCTCAGAAAGAAACGGGAATGTAATTTCTGTAAAGGCAGTTGAAGAAGATGATGATGTAATGCTTATGTCAAAAGACGGCATTACAATAAGGATACCTGTCCAGACAATTTCCTGCATTGGAAGGAATACTCAGGGAGTAAGGCTGATGAAGCTGAGAGAAGAGGACAAGGCTGTTGCTGTTGCTAAGATTGTGAATGAGTAAGGCTTTTATACAGGTTAATTATTATTTTTTTGAATTCTTTTGGGCTGTAGCTATGGGGGTATGGTAATTATTTTCCATATTGAAAATAATTAAAGTTATTACTTATGAGTGATTAAAAACCGAAAGATATATAAAGGAGTAATACAAAGAAGCTGTAAGGAGAGTGCTTATTTTAAGAAAAATGGCAGATAAACCAAAAAGTTCTGGCTTATGGTACGAAAGAAGCGGGAGGGTTGGAATAGATGAAATTCTGAAGTTTGAAATCCCAATTGAATGTAAAGATACTTACATTGGTTTGGTAAATGAGATGATCCCTAGAGATGCTTATGTTATGGCTTTGACACAGCTAGCAAGAGAACACATGGGTATGAAGCAAACAGATAATAAACCAGAGAACCTTGCAACTATAGTTGACAAAGAATCTAAAAATCCATATCATGTTATTTTGACAGATGATCCTGTTAAAGCCGCTAAAGCTGAAAGCCATGTTGAAGCTTATAAAAATGAAAGGCAGCTTATGGATGATTTTATAACTAAATTAGCAGAATCTATCGCCAAACAAAAGAATGGAAATTATGGAGATGCAGTATTTAAGATTGCAAAATTTTCAAAAGACCTAGGTGAAAAATTATACCATGATATAAGGACCAGCCTTGGCAACAGCAATGAAGAAATTGACGCAAAAATCAGCAACATACAAAAAATAGATCGTGCCAGAGAATTACTCTATGCTTCTTTAGCAGATTCAACCAAAACATTTAGAACATATTTTATTAATTTAAACAAAGGTACAAAAATCGATGATTCTGCTTTCAATGAGTTTGTAACAAGCGCAGACTTAACAACTCTATTGTTCGGCTATTCAAAAATATGCACACATCTTTTGGATGATATGGAAGACGCAAACTTGGTAGATCCAAAAGTTGCAGAGCATCTGAATCATCTTTTTGAAACAAAGTACGATGATATTGCAGAATTTGTACCATTAGATCATATTGAAAAAATAAAAGCAGATCTTCTTGCAACAATAAAGCACGATATGGGTTTTGTCGGCTCGCCTGAAAAAATCATAATTGATGGAAGAGAAGCTAACCTTTCTCCAGCAGAAAGAGTATCATACTCTCTAAACCAAATTGATGACGGAATGCTGCATATCCTTAGAATACTTTATGGAATAGATGCCAGAAAGGAGCATGTTGAAATACAAAAACCTAGTGGCGAGCAGACCGCCAACTAGTAACCGCAAACCTTATAAACTTAATTCTTTACTTTTCTAATAATGAAAATCTTCAAAAATAAGAAAGGCGAAAGCGTTAGCGAGACTATAGGCGCAGAGATAGTTGACGAGTTTCTTGAAGCCGGGCTGTCAATAGTTCTTTTGGTTTTCGGAGTTTCTTATTTTAATCTTGAAAGCAGATGGGTGGATGCTGCTGAGCTGCTTGGGCATAAGTTCGGTGGCGGAGCTTTTGAAGAACTAAAGCTTATGATAGGAACTATTTCAAACTCGTTTCCTTTCAATTTCATAGGGCAGTACCAGAACACAGGATTGGTTATAGGTTTAGCATTGGTTTTCTTTGGAGTTTTGGTGAAGGTAATGACAGTCAAAACTATGCCGGAATTTATAAAAGATATTGGGAAAGTCATCATGCTTCCAGGAATTATAGGAGTTGTTGCAATAATAATCATACAGCTGTTTACAGTAAGCTCTGTAAATGACGTCATTGCAAGAGGGCAGCTAGCGCAGAGCCAATTAGCATTGCAGCAGATTGACCCTGCAGTTGCATTGCTAAACTTGATGGGATTAATGCTTTACATAGGCATTGTTGGAATATTAGTAGGGTCGCTGCTATCATATATTTCAAAATCCTTGGGGCACAAGCCTGCATTTCTTTATGTCATGGCTAAATTCTCTGTTTTTGTAGGATGGTTCAGTTTAATATATTATCTTGTAATCAGGCTATTGGCTTCACAGGCAGTAACTGATATATTATACGGCAAAAGCATTTTGCTTTTGTTCGCGTTTTCATGGTACGTGGCCAGAGGGCCTTTCCTTGTATCATTATGTATGTTTGGATTTGGCCTTGGATTGTACAAATACGGCACTATACAGCTTAAGAGAGCAAAGAAAGAAATGCTGAAGTCAAAGATGGAAACAGAGCTTCCAAGAAAGCTTGAGCCGAGAAAATTTATATAATCTCATATTTCTTCTGTATTTATGAAAGCCGCTATTGTAACAAATATAGGAGTAGAGAATGCTGCTCAAAAAGAAGTTTCCATTATCCTTAGAAAAAAAGCAGACATAAAAAAAGGCATAATAATATTTGATGTTAAGGATAAAAAAGAGCTTCAGCATCTAGCCTATTCTTCCCAGTCAGCTTCAAGAGTAATGATTCTTCTTAGCCAATTCAAGCTAAATAAGCTAGAGGAAAAAGCAAAAGATATTGATTTTTCAGGCTTTATATCCAAAAAAACAAGGTTTGCTGTCAGATGCATAAAAACCCATAATGATGCCCCGACATATGATGTTGAAGATGCAATAGGCAGCAAAATAGAAGGAAAAGTTGACCTTGACAATCCACAAGTAACTGTTCTTGCATTTATATGCAATACTGACTGCTATGTCGGAATAGACATTTCAGGATTTGACTTGGCCAAAAGGCCGCATAAAATATTTACCCATCCACATACAATAAAAGGGAATATTGGATTTTCCCTTCTTAGCATTGCAGATTACAAGAAAGAGGACGTTTTGCTGGACTGCTTTTGCGGCGATGGAACAATTGCAATAGAAGCAGCCTTGTATGCTGCAAATATATCGCCAAACTTTTATGCAAAAGACAAGCTTGCCTTTGAGAAATTTGATTTTGAGGCAATTGATAAAAAAGCAGACAGGAAAGTTAAAGTTAAGATACACTGCACTGACAGAAGCATGAACAATGTCAAGGCAGCAGAGAAAAATGCAAAGATTGCAGGCGTTAATCCATTGATCAATTTTTCAAGAATTGATATTGAATGGCTGGATTCAAAATTTGAAAAAGAAAGCATAGACAAGATTGTTTCTTATCCGCCAACAGCAACAGAGCAGAACAAAAGCCAGATGGAAAAGCTCTATAAAGAGTTCTTTTACCAGGCAGAGTTTATTCTGAAAAAAGATGGAAGGATTGTTTTGCTGACAAGAACGCCGGAATTAATTGAAAAATACAGCGAAAAATTCAAAGTATTGGAAAAAGCGGTCATAGAGCAGGGTAAGGAAATTTTAACAGCAATAGTAATGACAAAATTTAAATAAGCCCCTTAATACTTAAGCTGTATGAAAGGCCCAAAACCAAATGTTTTTGAGAAGATTGTTCTGGCAATAGGGGTTGCAATCATACTTTTCGGCTATGCCTTGGTGCATAGGACAGTGGCTTTGGAGGGCTTTAACACAGAAACAATACAGATGATTTTTCTATGGCTTATCCTTGTTACAATGATAATCCTGCTGGCAGTTAACGAGAATATAAAGGAAGAGCTGAAGCAGGTAATAGAAATGCAGCTTAACGAAGTAAGGGAGTTCAGAAGAGACATTAAGAGAAGGTAAGTTTTATATATTTCTTTAAAGTTTCTTTGCTTTTGGTGGTTGTATGGTGGGAGAGTATGCAAGAGGAATAGTAAGGCCAAACTTAGAATTGGTTGTTAGTAATCCTGTTGCACCATTAGGTGAAAAAAAGCCAGAATTGAGAATCATACCACCTAATGATTGGTTAAATCAAGAGCCAATACCACATTACCTTTCAGCACATGTTTTGCTGGATGATGTGGCGAAAGAAGTGCAATATAGGGCTGATGATCTTGGGTTTGACAGATTCAGGGATACTTATTGCTTAAGATCCCAAACAGTTGACATATTCAAAAACCGTCTTTGGTTTTTAAGAGTTCCAACAGAATATGCAAATGGCTTATACTATAGGTATGGTTTTGTTGACCCGCATTGCAATAGCAAAATTTTAAAATATATTGGACCAAAAATTTCATTTGCCTATCAAAGGCCAAAAGGAAGGATAGGCCAGCATCTACCAATAGGGTTTGAAATATCTGTTAACTCTTCAGAAGGGCCTGTTGAAAAGAAATTTATTATACCACGAGGGCCGTTTGCAGTATAACCGCAAAGCTTAAATACCTTTAATTCTTCTTGAACAATACAGTAGGGCCAGAGCTTGGCTTTCGGGTAACTGAGGAAAGTCCGCCCACATTATTAATGGTTAGCTACTCTCCATTGGGAGTTCCTGAAAAGGAAGGCAACCACTCAGAAACGATACCACCTTTTGGGAGGATGACGCTTGCGAAGGCTTTGGCGACAGAGCCGAGATAACCAGCAGACGTTCCTTAAGGAATGGGTGAAACGGTGAGCCCTGGCTTGTGCAACTCAGCAGCATTTATTGCTGCATATGAGGCTAAGTTAAATGCCAAGAAAGAGCATCGCAATAAATCTTTATTGTTTGGCTCTTACAGAAGGCGGCTTACGCTGGCCCTACTGCTTTTATTTCTTCAACTCTTTCTTCTAACTTTGGCTCTAATCTAGCAACAACTGGATAATGGTCAGAGCGAATTGTTTTTACAACTCTTTCTTCTTTAATTTCAAGATCAGGGCAAACTAAGATGTGGTCGAGCCTGTAGTAAGGATAACCATTATCCGGTTTTCTCCCTGGCTTGACAGGCCATGTTGGTTCTTTGCTTCCGCTGTGAACAAGTCTTGTTGTTCCATTATTGACGTGGTTAAGAAATACTTCCAGCAACCCATCATAAAAATTAAAATCTCCAACAGCCATATACATTCCATTTTGCTCGCCAACAAGTCCGGCCAGGAAAGGCAGGTCTTCGACTATCTTGTTTCCTCGGTGGTCAAGGTGAACGGCAATGACAGTATAGTCAATTCCTTCTGCACTTGTCCTTACAACTCCGACATTCTTATGCCTGAGCATTTTCTTTTCCAGATGAACAGGTTCTTTTGACAGCACAGCAGTATAATGGCCTGTTACTATTCTAGGAACAATGACTGTGCTGAAGTAAGTATGATACGAATATCCTGCCTTATCGGCAACATATTTAGCCTGGTTTCTAAAGCCTGTTCTTGGAGAGCCAGCGTCAACTTCATTCAGAACAACGATATCCGCGCCAGTTAATTTTATTTTTCTTGCAATGCCGTCCAGATTTGCAAAAGAAGGAAGAAAATACATGTGAAGCCTTCTCTTGCTTTCATTCAACGGCCCGCATAATGTGCCATACTGTATATTCCAAGTCATTACTTTCATTATATCACTATCAATTCGTCTATTTTTGCAGCAACTATAAAGTCATTCTCGCTTAATCCATTGACAGCATGAGTCCAAAGGTCAATGTCAACCTTGTTGTAGAATATCTTGATATCAGGATGATGGCATTCTTCTTCTGCAATATCAGCCACTTTATTGACAAAATTCATGGCTTCAGAAAAGTTCTTGAATTCAAAATGCCTTGAAATTCTTTTTTCTTCAAGCTTCCATTTTGGAATTTCCTTATGCAGCTTTTTTGCTTCTTCCTTGCTTAAAGGAGGCGTTCCACCCTCGCAAGGCTTGCATCTTTTCTCAACCAAGTCCATAAGACTAAAACACTATTATTCATATAAAAATCTTACCTAAAGCTTTATAAATATCTTGGCTCTCTCAAGAATCATGGCGAAAGACAACAAAATAAGGATGCCTTCCTCAATGGGAGGGTTAGTGAGATATTTTGACGAGTACAAGTCAAGGATACAATTCAAGCCAGGCCACATAATCATACTGATATTAGTGGTCATAGCTTTGGAAATTCTATTACACATTTACGGCGGAGTGTTGTTTGGTTAGCGCTTTGAATTGTCATTATCACCATAGAACCGAAACATTTTTATATTAATACACATTTATACATATAAATACATACTAAAAATGAAGTTTATATTAACCAAAAAAGATATCATGTCTTTGAATCAGGAGTTTGAAGACGGCAGCCTGCATAATGAAGCAAGCCTTGATTTTGCCCTAAGCTACGCCAAGAAAACAGAGAACTGGACAAAAGCATTGGCGCTATTGGCAAGGGCGATACTGCTTGACCATGTTTTTGAAGAAGGCAACAAAAGAACCGCTGCTTTGCTGATAAAAACATACGCAGAGTATGAAGGGTACGGAACTTATGACGATAAGATAATAAAGCTGGTTAAGGATATAATTTTAAGAAAAATATCAAGCATAAGGAGAATCGAGGAGATGATAAAAGATGCAATCAAATAAATTTTTGGGAATTGCAAAGGAAATAGCAAAAAAAGACAAGGCCATGTTTGACACTTTGATAGAGTTTGAAAAAACAAAAAAAATCAGAACCAAAACAAGGCTGAACTTTACAATAGATAAATCCATAGCATCTCAATTTAAAAAATTATGCAGGGATAAAGGATACAACATGAGCGCTAAAATAGAGCAGGCTATGAAGGATATTATAGCCAAAAAGTAGGAATATTTTTATACCACTCTGTTATCTTGTGTATAAAATGCTACCAGGAATGAACCCAAGGAAAATGCAGCAGATGATGAAGAGAATGGGCATTCAGCAGACTGAAATAGATGCAACAGAAGTCATAATAAAATGCCCTGACAGGGAAATCATAATAACAGAGCCAAGCGTAAGCAAGGTAAACATGATGGGGCAGGAAACAATCCAAATTGTCGGAAATATCCATGAAAGAGAGAGAAGCGCAAAACCTGAAATTAGCAAAGATGATATAAAAACCGTTATGGAGCAGGCAAATGTTTCAGAAAAACAGGCTAAAAATGCCCTGGAAGAGGCAAACGGGGATATTGCAGAGGCAATAATGAATCTGCAGCAGGAATAAG